>NZ_JAYFSJ010000008.1:189637-288871 GCF_039708975.1 Chromobacterium indicum | reverse complement strand
TCCACTTTCTGCTGGATCACCTTGACCACCCCCTGGGCCAGGCCTGTCACCAGCGCGTAGATCAGCGCGGCATGGAATACGACGACGCCCGCCAAGCCTGCCGAGCGGCGGCTAAGCATCCCGCTGCTGCGTTTGATGGAAACACTGCTCATTGCGATTACCTTCCCTGCTTGCATGCGCTTGCGGACTGGAAGCCGGCTAGCCGCCGGCCCCGACAACACAAAGTGAACTCCCGTAACGGACTGGCCGCAATCCGTAATCACCCCAGGCGCCTGACGGCGCCTGGGGCCGCATGCCCAGCGGCTTACATCTTGTAGTTGGCCTTCAGGAAGTAGGCTCGGCCGGTCGCGTCGGCAAAACGCGGGTCGTAACCTTGCGGAGTGGTGTAGCTCTGGTTGGACCACGGCGGCAGCTGATCAAACAGGTTGCGCACGCCGGCGGTTACGCTCAGCTTCTTGTTCCAGGTGTAGGTGCCGGACAAGTTCCAAGTCGAGTAAGGCTTGACCATATGATTGTCCATGGCATCCGTATAACCGGACTTGTAGTCCTCCGCCAGGATGGCGCTCCAATCACCGCGGGACCAATTCAACGACAGGTTGTGCTGCCAACGGAATACCGGGCTGCCGTTGAAATAGCGGCCTGCATTGTCGAAATACTGACCTTGCGGTTCAAGCTGCAAGCTGTACTTGCTAATGTAGGTGCCATCCAGCGATACCACGAAGTCGCCGAGCGAACTCTTCGGCAGCGCGTAGGAGAAGCTGACATCCAGACCGGAGACGCTGGTATTACCCAGATTGGCGGTGGTGGCGGTGGCATTCACCGTCCCCGGGGTCACCGTGCTCGGGCTGAACAGATTGGCGTACTTAGCCGGGTTAAGGTAGATAACAGACTCGTCCAGCGTACCAATGCTGTTTTTGACCATGGTCCACCACAGGTCGGCGCTCAAGGTGACCGATTTGATCGGCTCCAACACCACCCCAAACGACAGCGAAGACGACTTCTCGGGCTGCAAGTTCTTGTTGCCGCCAGTTACCAGGTTTTGCTGCTGTTTACTGCAATTAGTACCAACACCATTCGGGCAGCTGATTGGGTTGTAATAAAAATCACCGGTCAGCTGGGTTTGGGTCGGCTGGTTGATGTCGAACAAGGTAGGCGCGCGGAAGCCAGTGCTGGCCGAAGAGCGGAACATCACCTGCGGCGTCGGCTGGTATTTCACCGAAACCTTGGGATTCACCGAGCTGCCGGAATCACTGTACTTGTCGTAACGGACCGCCAGGTTTGCATCCAGGTGCTGGATCACCGGGATGTCCATCTCCCCATATACCGCTTGGGCGCTGCGGCTACCGCTGGCAGAAGTGGTCTGATTCAGGCCGGTGCTCAGCGCATCAGTCGCCAGCGCATTGTAATTGTGAGAGATCGTCTCATGCCGTCCTTCCACACCCAACGCCGCAGCCAGCATGCCGGCAGGCAACTGCCATATTTCCTTGCTGATCTTGAAGTCGGCCATATCCAGCGTGGACTTGGCATTTTCGATCTGACCGACAACCGAGTACTGCCCCCAAGCAGCAGCACTCGGATTATTCGGATCAAAGCCATTGTTTAAGGCATTTTGCAGTGCGCTCCCGCTGATGTAACCCGATACCAGATCATGCGTTACGATACTTTGAGAGTGACCCACGCCCGCGCGGTAGTCCCAACCGGCGAGCAGCCCTTCCAGATTCAGTTGCAAGCGCTGGGTTGTCGCAATACTTCTGTCCACCCGATCCCCCAACGGCACGGCGCGGCCTTGAACCGGGAATGGCCCTGCTGCGGGGCTCTGACCGGGAGCCGTCGGGGACGTGACCTGCCCCCCAAGCGGCAGCGGAGCGATCCAGGTCTTGTTGTCCGTCTGGGTAATCATGTACTGCGCTGACAACTGATGTTCGCCGAGATTCAGCGTGCCCTTCAAGAAACCGGATTTCTGCTCGATTTCAGGAGTGATACCTGGATACAGCGACGCCACCTCTCCGCAGTACTTGTGGCCTTTTGCATCCACCACCGGCACCGAATACGGCGGCGCGCAATTCGGATAGGAAGACGCGACAACCACGCTGCCGGCAGCATTCTGATAGTTTGCGGGGAAGGAGTTCGGGCTCAGCTTAGTGTATTGGGTGATATTCGTAGCAAAATCGCGGTCTTTCGCGTAAATCGGGTCGATCTTGTGGTAGTCGAATGCGCCATAGATGTTGTAGCCATCTTTCGCCAAATTGCCATAGCCGTAGGAAATGGAAACCTGTTTTTCCTTGCCTCCGGAACGCTGTGGCTCTACGAAGTTGCCCCCGATAGAAAGGCCCTGAGCCGACTTCTTGGTAATGAAGTTGATCACGCCGCCGATGGCATCCGTTCCATAGATCGCGGACGCGCCGTCGCGCACCACTTCCACGCGGTCAATGACGGACAGCGGAATGGCGTTCAAGTCGACCGCGTAGCCGTCCATCGGCTGGTTGACGATACGGCGGCCATCCAGCAGAACCAGCGTATATTGCGCGCCCAGGCCGCGAAGGCTGGCATAAGAGGCACCGCCAGTGCTCGCGCCCACAGCTGCGGTGGCACCATGGCTGGATTGGTTGGACGCTAAGCTGTTCACCACCTGCTCGACCGTGGTCATCCCTTGCTTGGCAAGGTCCTCGGTCTTGACGATGGTCATCGGGATCGCCTGTTCCTGCTTGATAGAGCGCTTGATGTTGGAACCGGTGATCTCAACCCGGTCGAGAGTACCTGCGCTGTCGTCCGACGTGTCCGCATGCGCGAATGAAACGTAGCTGACGCTGCCGATCAGCGACAGCGCCACCGCAAGCGCTTTTCTCTTGTAGTTCATCATTTCTCCAAATCCCATGTAGAGGTACTGCCCGCCGCCTCGTGGGCGGCCGTCTTATCTATTTGTCGTGCCAAGTAAAGGCAATTCGAGTGTGAAAGTTTGTAATGACTAACGTCAACAGCCATTTACTTTTGTCTATCACCTCAAAAAGAAAGCAAACAAACACATTCAGACGAATCACAAATCGTCACAAAGAAATCAAACAAACCAGTAATAATTTCAGCATTCATGCACTTGGTATGTCACAGTCCGTCACAAAGACAAATTGAGAAATACTTTTCAACACGCATAAATGATGTCTAATTTGTTGCATTTATGCAGTGCATTCATCTTTATGTTGTGCCACTCACATTCCGTGCCTGACAGCCGCTTCTTATTTGATTCACAAAAACTCATCACAGCCATGAGTAATGGTGGAATCCAAAAAACGGACGAATAGTACAAATGCTCTATTTCGTCATTCATCAGCATTCAACGACTTCCAAAAAGGGTAAATGTTTGCAAATTTGATTAAGTATCATTTCAAAGTATGAATTTCTATTAAATCCATTTGGCATTTTTATCTTGAATGACCTATTGCGGAATAGTCGTATGAAATTACGACATGCCTCGAACAATTCAGAGGCAAGCACAGGCCAAGGGCGCGAACACAATTCGCAATACAAGCCCTGCCGCTATCAGGAAAAGACATATCGTTTTTTCCTGTATTTAAACCGCAAGAGGAGAAACTGCATGTTTGCAAAACAGCACGCTATAGCACTGATCGTTGCCGGCGTATTCGCCGCCGGCGCCCAAGCAGGAGAAGCCTGGGTCAACACCGCGACCCAAGCCCACCCGCTGGTCTCCACCCTGACCAGCGCCGTCGCCGCCAAGAGCGTCGGCGAACTCGCTGCCGGCCAATCGGTGCATGTAGCCGTGACCCTGAAGCTGCGCAACAAGGCTCAACTGAACACGCTGACCGACAGTCTGCTCGCCGGCACCAGCCACAAGACCCTGAGCCACGCAGACTTCATGGCTCAGTACGCGCCGACCCAGGCTCAGGTGCAAAAGGTGGTGGCCCACCTGCAGAAGAACGGCTTCCGCAACATCAAGGTGGCTCCGAACCGCATGCTGGTCACCGCTGACGGCAGCGCCGCCACCGCCAAGACCGCGTTCAACGCCACCCTGCACCACTTCAGCGTCAACGGCCGCTCGGCCTTCGCCAACGTGACCGCCGCCCAGGTTCCGCAGTCGCTGGGCGACACCGTGCTGGCCGTTCATGGCCTGCAGAACGTCCACACCTTCCACACCACCCTGCAGAAGAGCGGCGTGAAGACCCTGGCCTCCGCCAAGACCAACAGCGTCACCGGCCACAAACCGACCGACTTCCCGCTGATCTACAACGCCAGCAGCCTGCCGGCCGCCAGCAACACCACCGTGGGCATCATCTCGGAAGGCGACCTGACCCAAACCTTGCAAGATCTGCAGCAGTTTGAAGACGCCGCCGGTTACAGCTACGTGCAAACCAACGTGATCAATGCTGGCGACGCTTCGTCCGACACCGATGGCGTAGGCGAATGGAACCTGGACAGCCAGGACATCCTGGCCGCCGCAGGCGGCGCGCTGCAGCAGATGAATTTCTATGTCGCCACCTCGATGACCAACGCCGACATCACCGCCGCCTACAACTCGGCAGTCAGCGACGGCTCGGCCAAGGTGATCAACGTGTCGCTAGGCGAATGCGAACGCGACGCGCAAAGCGATGGCACCGTCGCCTCCGACGATCAGATCTTCCAGACCGCGGTGGCTCAGGGCCAGACCTTCTCGGTTTCCACCGGCGACTCCGGCTCCGCCGAATGCGGCAGCACCTCGGGCCAGAGCTACCCGGCGACTTCGCCCTACGTGATCGCCATCGGCGGCACCACGCTGAGCACCAGCGGCACCAAGTACTCGTCGGAATCCGTATGGAACGGCGGCGGCGGCGGCCCGAGCGTCATCGAAGCGGCTCCGTCTTGGCAAACCAAGGCCGGCGTGCTGACCACGTCCAAGACCAAGCGCGGCGTGCCGGACGTGTCCTTCGACGCGGATCCGAACAGCGGCGCGCTGGTCGTCGTGAACGGCAGCAATCAGCAAATCGGCGGCACCAGCCTGGCCGCTCCGCTGTTCACCGGTTTCTGGGCCCGCATCCAGTCCGCGCACGGCAATAGCCTGGTATCGCCGAACCCGGCCATCTATCAGTACTTCAAGGCCAACCCGTCGCTGTATCACGACGTCACCAGCGGCAACAACGGCGGCTACAAAGCCACCGCCAGCTGGGATTACGCCACCGGCTGGGGCAGTCTGAACGTCGCCAACCTGAATACCTTCATCAACAGCCACTCCGGCTTCTAAGAAGGCATCAGGCAAAAGAAAAGCCCCGGGCAACCGGGGCTTTTTCCGTTTTGGCGCGGCTCAATCCACGCCACTCAGCGATGACAAACCTATTCAAATCATGCAATTACAAATCAACCGGGCAATTGAAGAGTAAATACTTTACAAACTAGGACAGACCCGCTATCACGGAAAAACGTGCGCACGGATGCAACCCTCACCGCTCACGGCGCCGCTTTTCAGGAGAAATGGCATGCGGGCTGGCAAACCGACTCTGTCCCTGTTTCTTGGCCTGTTCAGTCTGGCGGCGAGCGCCTCCGGCTGGGTCAGCACCGGCACCCAGGCGCATCCCACCCAGCAGTTGATCCCGGAAGCCCGCGACGCGGGAGAAGTCGCTGGCGGCGAGCTGGTCCATATTGCTGTCAGCTTGGCCGTGCGCAACAAGGCCGCGCTGGACGCGCTGACCGACAGCATCCAGGCCGGACAAGGGCAGCCGATCACCGATGCCCAGTTCATCGCCCAATACGCGCCCCCCCAGGCCCAGGTGCAACAGGTGGTCAACCATCTACGGCAAAACGGCTTCCGCAATATCGCCGTTTCCTCCAATAACCTGCTGCTTACCGCCGATGGTAGCGCCGCCACCGTTTACGGCGCCTTCCAGACCAAGCTGCGCCGATACAACGTCAATGGCCGCCAGGCGGTGGCCAATACGCAGGATGCCCAGGTGCCGGCGAGCCTGGCCGGCATCGTGCTGGCGGTGCATGGCTTGCAGAGCGCCCACCAATTCCATGCCGCCTTCCACGCCCAAAGCGTCAGCAAGGCCGCCTCCGGCATCATCGCCCACAAACCGGCCGACTTCGCCTCCATTTACAACGCCGCCAGCCTCCCCGCTGCCAAGAACGGCGTGGCCGGCATCATCGCCGAGGGCAACCTGAACCAGACGGTTGCGGACCTGAACAGTTACGCTAGGAGCGCGGGCTTCGCCGCGCCCAGCGTGGCCATCGTCAACGCCGGCGCTCCCAGTTCCGACACTTCGGGCATTCTGGAATGGAACTTGGACAGCCAGACCATGCTCGCCGCCAGCGGCGGCGCGCTGAGGCAGCTGCAGTTTTACGTCGCGCCGACGATGAACAACGCCGACATCGCCGCGGCCATCAACGCGGCGGTGGCCGCCAACAGCGCCAAAGTGATCAATGTGTCGCTGGGCGAATGCGAGCTGGGCGCGAAAGCTTCCGGCATGACCGCCAGCGTAGACCAGATGCTGCAGGCCGCCATCGCGCACGGCCAGACCTTTTCCGTCTCGAGCGGCGACTCAGGCTCTTATGAATGCGGCGGCAATACCGCCTATCAAAGCTATCCGGCGGTTTCGCCCTACGTGATCGCGGTGGGCGGCACCACACTCTCCACCAACGGCGCGACCACGTACAGCAGCGAAAAAACCTGGAGCGGCGGCGGCGGCGGACCCAGCGCCACCGAAGCCGCGCCCTCCTGGCAAACGGCCGCCGGCGTGCTGACCGCGTCCAAGACCAAACGCGGCGTGCCGGACATCGCCTTCGACGCCGACCCAAACAGCGGCGAGCTGGTGCTGGTGGCCGGCGGCACTTACCAGGTAGGCGGCACCAGCCTGGCCGCGCCGCTGTTCAGCGGATTCTGGATCCGCATCCAGTCGGCCAATGGCAACAAGCTGACTTCGCCGGCCAATGCCATCTACAAATACTTCAAGGCCAACCCGTCGCTGTACCGCGACGTGGCCAGCGGCAGCAACGGCGCCTACAAGGCCACGGCAGGCTGGGACTACGCCACCGGGTGGGGCAGCCTGAACATCGCCAACCTCAACGCCTTTATCGCCAAAACCACCGGCTTCTGATCGCACGCACCGCCATGCCCCGCCTTGCGCGGGGCATTTTCTTCAGCCGGCCCGCCGCTTAAAATGACTGCATGTCCCCTCTTCGCTGCGCGCCATGAAACCCGACCTCGCCATCAGTCTGCTGCACCAGTGCCGCCACGCCACGCTGGCCACCCAGTCGCACGCCTATCCGGGCTATCCCTACGCCAGCGCCATCCAGTTCTTCTGCGACGAACATCATCGCCCGGTATTCGTGGTCAGCGCGCTGGCCGAGCACAGCAAAAACCTGCTGGCCGATCCGCGCATCAGCCTGTCCCTGCTCGCGCCGGACGGCGACTCGGCGCAGTCGGCCGCCCGGCTGACCATGCTGGGCGACGCCGAGCGCTTCGACGCCTCCGACGCGCTGCGCCGCCGGCTGCTGCGCTATCTGCCCGAGGCGGAGGAATGGCTGGCGCTGGATTTTATGTTTTTCTGCTTGATTCCCAAACGGCAACGCTTGATCGCCGGCTTGGGAAAGATGGGCTGGATAGAGGAAAGCGCCTGGGCGGCGTTGCCGGCGCTGGAACTGGACGAGGAGCAAGCGCTGCTAACCGAGGCGCAGGCGGCGCTGCCGTCAGCGATCCGGCTGTTGGGCTGCGATTGTTTCGGCGCCGATCTGCTGGACAATGGCCGCTACCGGCGCGCGGACTGGGAGGCGGCGTCGCCCGCCACTTCCCAGATCCGCGAACGGCTGCTGCGGCTGGGCTAAAGGATGATCAACCGCCCAGTTGCAGGCGCGGCGCGCCGAAAGGCACGCTTGAGCCGTCCGGGTAGCGAGCAGGCCAGATCAGCGGCGGCGTGGTCCAGGTGAAGTCCTTGCCCTCGAATTCGATGAAATAAGCCTGCCAGCCCGGTTGCGCGGCGTCCGGCGTGAATTCGAAG
Organism: Chromobacterium indicum; assembly: GCF_039708975.1. NCBI lineage: Bacteria > Pseudomonadati > Pseudomonadota > Betaproteobacteria > Neisseriales > Chromobacteriaceae > Chromobacterium > Chromobacterium indicum. Next base: position 280,898 of record NZ_JAYFSJ010000008.1, on the reverse strand, counting down.
CGGCACTCGCCCAGCCGGCACTTGCCCTCGATCGGCTGCTCCTGATAGCGGATGCCGGAACGGAGGCGGAAATCGCGGCTGTCCGGATTGCGCGCCAGCCATAATCTGGCGTGGACCGCCGGCTCCCGGGTGCTCACGCTGATCCGTCCATTGCGCTCGTCCCCCTCCACGCTGGCCTCGGGCAAAGGCTTGCCCGCCAGCCAGCGGCCCATGAACTGGCTCAGCGCCTCGCCCACCTGCTTGCTGCCCACGTAATGGGACTGATTGGGCAGATAGCGCAGCTGCATCGGCCCCTTCAACATCGGCAGGTAGCTCCAGGCGGAGTCCGGCACCGCGAAGTCGTCCCCGGACGCGGAAATCATGTATTTCTTCAAGCGCGGCATGCTTTTTGGGTAATTGACCACATCCTCGAACCGCAGCAAGGCGTCGAAGCCGGGGCTGCCGTTCAGCACCTCGCCGGTGATGCCGTTTCTGTCATAATCGCGCAGCGCCACCGGCCATTGCTTGCCGTAGCTGTTGTACACGTGAGTGAAATTGACGCGGATGTTCCAGAAATCGGCGACCACCGGCACGATGGCCTGTACCCGTTCGTCGTTCAATCCGGCCAGCCAACTGGTCCAGCCGCGCTTGGAGCTGCCCGACAGCACGAAGGCGCGCGCATCCGGCAAGCTGGCCTGGATCGCGTCCATCGCAGCGACGGCAGCCTGCGTCATCGGCAGATGCAGCGAGCTGAAACGATCGGCCTCCGGCTGGTCCACGCTCTTGCGCCAGCTGTAGGCGACCAGCGCGTCCTCGCGGCCAGCCGGCTGTCCGTCCAGCTTCAGGCTCTGGTTGGGCGCGTAATACAGCTCGGCCACCGCGATGCCCAACCCGCGCGCCAACTCCGCGATCGGCAACGGATCCCGCGGCGCTTGCGGCCCCTTCTCTGCATGGTTGCTGCCGCCGCTAACATACAGCAGCACCGGCGAGCCGGGCTTGCGTCCTGGCGGCAACGCCAGCTTCAATTCGTGCTCCCACTGCGGCGCGTCGCTGGCCAGCGTGCTGCCCTTGCCAGGCCAGCGCTGCGACACGAAACCGTAGCTGCGCACCTTGACGCCGCCCTCTTCGCTTTCACCAAGCAATTTGGCCGGCTGCTGGCTGGCCCTGGCCTGCTTCAGATACTGCGACACGGTTTGCGGATCGCTTGGCGCCGGAGCTTGCCCCGCTTGAGAAACGGCGGGAAGCGACAGGCAGAGCGCGATGCCGGCGCCGCGCGCGGCGGTGGAAAACGAAGCGTTCATCAGGATGGCATTCATATTATTTGCAAGGTTGATTTTCATTAGCGCGGGTAGAGCAAATGCACTCCCGCCCACGATGGACAGCCTCCGGTCCAATCCGTTCAGGAAATACGCCCCTGCCGCCCATCAATGAAAAAACCCCGCCGGATGCGGCGGGGTTTCTCGCGATGGCCATGGCCTCGGCGTTTACATCGATTCCAGCACCTTGATGCCCAGCAGGTCCAGGCCGGCGCGCAGCGTCCTGGCGGTCAGCGCGGACAGCTGCAGGCGGCTGGCGCGGACCTCGCCCTCGCTCTTCAGGATCGGGCAGGCTTCGTAGAAGCGCGAGAACAGCGTGGCGATGTGGTACAGATACTGCGACAGGTAGTGCGGGTAGCAACCTTCCACCACGGCGTTCAGCGTGTCTTCGAACTGCGCCAGCGCGGCGGCCAGCTGTTTCTCGGCCGGCTCTGTGATGACGATCTTGGCGTTGGCGTCATAGCCCTCGGCCTTGCGGAACACGCTCTGCACGCGGGTATACGCGTACTGCAGATACGGAGCGGTGTTGCCTTCGAAGGCCAGCATGGTGTCCCAGTTGAAGATGTAATCGCTCATCCGGTTCTTGGACAGGTCGGCGTATTTCACCGCGCCGATGCCCACCGCGTTGGCGACCTCGCGCTTCTGCTCTTCGGACAGGTCCGGGTTCTTTTCCGCCACCAGCGCGTAGGCGCGTTCCTGCGCCTCGTGCAGCAGTTCGATCAGCTTGACGGTGCCGCCGGAACGGGTTTTGAACGGCTTGCCGTCGTCGCCCATCATCACGCCGAAGCCGACATGCTCCAGCTTCATCGCCTCCGGCGCGAAGCCGGCCTTGCGGCAGATGGTGAACATCTGGGCGAAGTGCTGGCTCTGGCGCGCGTCCACCACGTAGATCACGCGATCCAGCTTCAGTTCGCGGTGGCGATAGCGCACTGCGCCGATGTCGGTGGTGGTGTAGATGAAGCCGCCGTCCTTCTTCTGGACGATCACGCCCATCGGCTTGTCTTCCTGGGTGCGGAATTCATCCAGGAACACCACCTGGGCGCCGTCGCTCTCGGTGAGCAGGCCGGCCGCGCGCAGCTCGTTGACGATCACCGGCAAGTCGTCGTTGTAAGACGATTCACCGCGCACGTGCTCGCGCTTCAGGCCGACGTTCAGCGTCTCGTACACTTCCTCGCAATGCTTCAGCGATACATCGACGAACTGGCGCCACAGCTTCAGCACTTCCTGGTCGCCGCCTTGCAGCTTCACCACGTAATCGCGCGCGGTGTTGGCGAAGTCCTCGCTCTCGTCGAAGCGGATCTTGGCATTGCGGTAGAAGGTTTCCAGATCGGACAGCTGCAGGTCGGCGTCGCCCGCGTGGCTGGTTTCCACCAGGTAGGCCACCAGCATGCCGAACTGGGTGCCCCAGTCGCCTACGTGGTTGGCGCGGACCACGTCGTGGCCGACGTATTCCATCACGCGCGCCAGCGCGTCGCCGATGATGGACGAGCGCAAGTGGCCGACGTGCATTTCCTTGGCTAGGTTGGGCGAAGAATACTCCACCATCACGCGCAGCGGCTGCACCGGCGCGATGCCCAGCTTGTCGTCTTTCAGGGCGGCTTCGCTTCGTCGGGCCAGATATTCAGGGGCTAGATGAATATTGATGAAACCCGGACCGGCGATTTCCACCTTGTCGGCGATGCCGGCAAGATCCAGCGCGGCGACGACCTTTTCGGCCAGAGCGCGCGGATTGGTTTTCAGCGCTTTGGCGGCGCCCATTACGCCGTTGGCCTGGTAGTCGCCGAATTCCGGCTTGGAAGCCGGCTGGACCACGGCAGGCGCGTCAGGCGCGCCCGCTGCCGCAAGCGCTGCCTGAACCCGTTCGTTGATCAGTTGATGAATCGTCATTGATAGCCCCACGAAATGCCGCGAAAACGAAAAAATGTCTTCGCTTCTGAAAAATGTGTGTTTGATTGTATGCGCCTGCGTCGATGCGGGCAATGCTTGGCCTCGCCCGATCCGGCTGGAATCGACCATCATTTGATCCCATACGGCATGAGCCGGCTATTTTCGCCGGATGAACGCGCCGGCCAGCATGGAAAGATGGCAATGATAAAGGCATTTTGCGCAGCGCGGCGCAAATAAAAAGGCAGCGGACGGCGCCGCTGCCTGCGGGAAGCAAAACATTTAGAAGGTATAAACCGCCTGCGCGCCCAGCATGTCGTTGCCCTTCTTCATGCTGCCGTCGTTGCGCTGGAATACCGCCTGGCTGGCCCAGTCGTGCCGGTACTCGAACTTCAGCGTGAACTGGTCGGTCGGGAAGAACAGCAGGTCGGCGGTCAGCGCCATGCGGTTGGCGCCCTTGCAATCGGCGGCGCCGCTGGCCACGCAGGCCGGGTCGACGCCAAATGCGTTGACGCCGTCGTAGCCGCCCGCCCCCAATGCCACGCCGCCTCCGCCGCCGCCGTTCTTGCTGTTGTTCAGGTAGTCGTAGCGCAGCGTGGCGCCCATCTTGCCCAGCGACTCCGTCATCCACTTGCGGTGGCCCAGCAGCGACACGCCGTACCACTGCGCGGAGCCGCCGTTCCAGGCCGCCTTCTGCTGCTGGCCGTAGTCCAATTCCGCGTTGTACTGGATGTCGCCCAGCGTGTAGCTGGCGTCCGCCTCGGTGAAGAAGTAATTGGAGTAAGGATCGGCGGACGCACACTGGTAGCCGAATCCTCCCGCGCAGGCGCTGCCAGTCAGCAAGGTCTGCCGGCCGGCGTTGAACGAGCCGCCCAGATCCAGCGCGCTGCTCCAGGTGTAATCGACGCGCGCGGTGAAGGTGGGCGTGTTGTTGCTCTTCACCTGCGGATTGCCGTTGGCGGGGTTGGTGCCGGTATTGGCCAGGTTGGCGTGCGTCCGGTACTGCTCGTTGGCCAGCAGGAACTTCCACGCCCACACATCGTGGCTCCAGTTGAAGCCGGCGCCGACATAGCTGCCCGGGTCGCTGAAGTCGTACAACAAGCCGTGGGTCAGCGTCACCATCTGGTTGGACTGCTGCACCTCATAGCCGCCGAAGCTGTTCATCAGGCCGGCGTTGAAGGTCCAGGTGTCGGACAGCGGGAAGTTGATCACCGCGGTGTTGATGATGTTGTTGCCGCTGCCGCCGTCCAGCAAGGTGTTGCCGCTGCCGCGGTTGGGCATGATGGAAATCTCGGCGCTGGGCGCGGTGGGGCCGACGCCGAAGGTCTTCTTGATGTCCAGGTAAACGTCGCCGAAAGTGCTGTTGCTGTAGGCGTAAACGTTCTGGTGGTTCAGGAACTGGAAGCCGGAGCTGTTGTTGTTGCGGTTGTAGATATAGGTGGGGTCGAGATAGCCGGTGACGCTGAGGCCGGCCAACGGCCCGTCGGTGGATGCGGTGTTGAGCTTGTCCACCTTCAGTTCCATATTCGCCACCCGTTCTTTCAGCTCGGTGTTGGCGTCCTCTCCCCCGGCCACCGCGGCCTCCTTCTGCGCGCCAACTGGCGCCGTTGCCGCCTCCACCGCCTTCTGCAGCTCCGCCATCTGTTGTTGCAGCTTCTGCATCTGCGACTTCAACCTGGCGATCTCATCCGCCTTGGCGTCGGCCATCGCCATGCCCGGCAGGGCCGCGATCGCCGCGCTGATCAGTAACCTCTTCATCTTCGTTTCTCCTTGTGCCGCACTGCTTGTCGTTGTTTCCATCCGCAACCGCCCGGCACGGCAGGCGCAGCCCTGGCTCCGGGCCGCATCGCCCGCCGTTGTCAACTATTGGCGAAGGCCAAGCGCATCTCCTTTTCCCGCTTGCGCGTCATCGCGCTCATATAGATGTTGGCCGCCACCACGCCCAGCGACACCAGCACGATGAACAAGGTGGCCAGCGCGTTCATTTCCGGATTCAGGCCCAGCCGCACGCGGGAGAAGATCACCATCGGCAGCGTGGTGGAGCCCGGGCCGGACAGGAAGGCGGTCAGCACCAGGTCGTCCAGCGACAGCGTGAAGGACAGCAGCCAGCCCGATACCAGCGCCTGCGAGATCAGGGGCAGCGTGATGACGAAGAACACCTTCAGCGGCCGCGCGCCCAGGTCCATCGCCGCCTCCTCCAGCGACAGGTTCAATTCCCTCACCCGCGACTGCACTACGATGGTGACGTAGGACACGCACAGCATCACGTGGCCTATCCAGATGGTGAACACGCCGCGCCCCTCCGGCCAGCCGAAGCTCTGCTCCATCGCCACGAACAACAGCAGCAGCGAGATGCCCTGGATCACTTCCGGAATCACCAGCGGCGCGTTGACCATGCCGGTGAACAGCGCGAACAGCCGGAAGCGGCCGAAGCGCCCCAGCACGAAGCCGGCCCAGGTGCCCATCACCACCGACGCCGTGGCCGTCATCAGCGCGATCTTCAGGCTGAGCCAGGCGGCGCAGATCAGCTCGTCATCGTCCAGCAACGCCGCGTACCACTTGGTGGAGAAGCCGGACCATACCGTCACCAGCTTGGATTCGTTGAACGAATAGATCACCAGCAGCGCGATGGGTAAGTAGAGGAAGGCGTAGCCCAGCCCCAGCACCAGGACAGACAAGGGTTTGCTCGGCTTGATCATCGCGCCTCCTCCATGCTCTTGACTTGGTAATGCTGGAACAGCGCCATCGGCACCAGCAACAGCACTACCATGCAGCAGGTGACGGTGGCGGCCATCGGCCAGTCCATATTGTTGAAGAACTCGTCCCACATCACCCGGCCTATCATCAGCGTGTCCGAGCCGCCCAGCAGCTCCGGGATCACGTACTCGCCCACCGCCGGAATGAACACCAGCAGGCTGCCGGCGATGATGCCGTTCTTCGATAGGGGCAAGGTCACCTGCCAGAAGGCGCGCCATGGCTTGGCGCCCAGATCGTAGGCGGCTTCCAGCAGCGTCAGGTCCATCTTCACCAGGTGGGCGTACAAGGGCATGATCATGAATGGCAGGTAGGAAAACACCATGCCGATGTAGACGCCCCAATTGGTGTGGTACAAGTGCAGCGGGTTGTCTATCACCCCCAGCCACAACAGGAACTGGTTGAGGAAACCGTCGTTCTTCAGGATGCCGATCCAGGCGTAGACGCGGATCAGGTAGGAGGTCCAGAACGGCAGCATCACCATCATCATCAGCGTGTTGCGCGCCGCGCCTTCGGCCCGGGCGATGTAGTAGGCCATCGGGTAGCCGATCAGCAGGCACAGCACGGTGGAGACGAAGGCCATCTTCACCGAGCTGATGTAGGTGGCGAAGTACAGGTCGTCGCTCAGCATGAACTTGTAGTGGCCGATATTGAGCGCGATGCCGACCACGTCGTTTTCAAACTTGACCAGCGGCGTGTACGGCGGAATGCCCAGCTGCTGCTGGGAGAAGCTGATGCCCACCACCAGCAGGAAGGGCAGCAGGAAAAAGACGAACAGGAACAAGAAAGGCACGCCTATCGCAGCCCCCCTGCCCGTCGGCAGACAGCGTTTCAGATCCGGTAGTTTCATGGCGGCACCACGACGCCCGCGGCGTCAAAGCGTTGCATCCCCATCGGCGGCGCGCGCGCCGATGCCCGTCGTCCGCCAGGATAGGCGGCCGATGTTCCACAGCTGTCCGGCCGTCCCGGAACACCCGGGCGGCGGACGATTGTGCTTATGCGATGAAAGGCCGGGCCGGAGCCTGTCCGGCCCAGGGCTGGCTCAGCGGCCGGTCTTCAGCTGGGTCCACAGCCGGTTCTGCAGCCGCATGATGTCCGGCGGCAGCGGCTTGAGCAGGAACAGCGTCTTCATCACCGGCTCCGGCGGATAGATGGTGGGATCGTTGGCGATCTCAGGCTTGACGAACTTGCGGGCCGCCGCGTTGACGGTGGGATAGAACACCTCGTTGGTGATCTCGGCGTTCACCTCGGGCGTCTCGATGTAGTTGATCCACTTGTGCGCCTCCTCCGGATGCGGCGCGTCTTTCGGGATCACCATCACGTCGAACCAGATCGGCGCGCCGGACTTGGGGATCACGTAGCCCAGTTGATAGGAGCGCTTGGCCTCCGCGGCGCGGTGCTTGGCGATGTTGACGTCGCCGGACCAGCCCAGCGCCAGACAGATGTCGCCGTTGGCCAGATCGTTGATGTAGCCGGAAGAGTTGAACTGGGTGATGTAGGGGCGGATCTTCTTCAGGGCCTCGAACGCCGCCTGGTAGTCGGCCGGGTTCTTGCTGTTCGGATCTTTGCCCAGATGGTGCAGCGTGACCGCGAACACGTCGTTGGCCTGGTCCAGCACCGACACGCCGCAGCCCTTCAGCTTGGACACATACTTGGGATCGAACAGGATGTCCCAGCTGTCCAGCGGCGCGCCGGCTCCCAGCAGCGCCTTGACCTTGGTGTAGTTGTAGCCCAGGCCGTCGGTGCCGTAGGCCCAGGGCACGCCGTGGGCGTTGCCGGGATCGGCGTCGACGATCTTGGCCATCAGCGCCTTGTCCAGATGCGACAGATTGGGGATTTTGGACTTGTCCAGCTTCTGGTAGATGCCGGCCTCGATCTGCTTGGCCATGAAATTGGAGGTGGGCACCACGATGTCGTAGCCGGCGCGGCCGGTCAGCATCTTGGCCTGCAAGGTGTCGTCGCTGTCGTAGACATCGTATTTCACCTTGACCCCGGTCTGCTTCTCGAAGCCCGGGATGGTGGTCTTGGCGATGTAGTCGGACCAGTTGTAGACGTTGAGCACCTTGTCCGCCGCCAGCGCGCCGGCGGCCGGCAGCAGCAACAGCAGCGAATACAGCGCGTTGCGAACCAGTTTCTTCTTCATGACAGGCTTCCTAAAGTGGCACGACCATAAACGTCCCCGTCCCGGAGCGGCCTGCGGCGATCCCGACGCGGCGACGCGCGTCATATGGACATGCCGAATATTGACCGGCCACGCCAAGCGGCGGAACTTCGAATCACTGCGTTCCATGCTGTCAGCCCGCTGACAATCCGCCGCAGACGCGCGACGGCATAATGCCAACATATACCTTGCGGCCCCGGCCGCAATGATTACGGCGTTACAGCATGTAAAACGGCAAACGGATGGTATGGATTCAGCTGAGCGGGAAGGGACGGGAAGGCGGACCGGCTCGCGGGGCTTCCGCGAACGGACGGGAAGGATGGCTGAAAAGCGCGAAGTCTACTGGACAGCGACAGGCGGCGGGCATCATCGTTTCCTCTCTTTGGTCTCCGTACTGCACTGATGCGTTTAATAAAATCAACGCATTCACATTTATGTCATTACTTTTTAACCATATTCCCGAATGCGCGCAAGCAGGTAAAAGGTAAACGTTCAGACCAAAAGCGCGTGACGGCCACGCCCCGCCTTGCAATCGGCGGCGCCAGACTCGCATCGGCTCCCCGCGGCCCTTTGCCGGCCGGCAATTCAAGACATTGGCATCAAAAAACAAATGATCGACCTGCCGCGTGGAAATCGCGCAACACCAGCTTGCCGCCAGGCTGCGCCCGGTAAAACAAAAAGGCTGCCAAGGGCAGCCTTTCTTTGATACGACGCGGACGCTCGGAGATTACAGCAAGCGGGTAATCAGCGCCTTGCCGTCATAGCCGGCCAGGCCCGGGATGCGCACTTGCATGCCATTGCCCGGCGCCACCTGCACCGGCTCGCCGTTGCGGGTCATCTCGGCCAGCTCGATCACGCGGTTGCCGGACGGGTGAATCACCTCCAGCTTGTCGCCGACGCCAAAGCGGTTCTTCACCTCGATCAGCGCCCAGCCATCGGCGTCCACCTCGATCACGTCGCCGACGTATTGGCTCTGCTTGGCCTTGGAATGGCCGGTCAGGTAGTTCTGGTAGTCCTGGCTCTGATGGCGCTCCAGGAAGCCCGGCGTGTAGCCGCGGTTGGCCAGGCCGTCCAGATCGGCCAGCAGGCCGAGGTCGAACGGGCGGCCGGCGACGGCGTCGTCGATCGCCTTGCGATACACCTGCGCGGCGCGCGCCACGTAGTACAGGCTCTTGGTGCGGCCTTCGATCTTCAGCGAGTCCACGCCGATCTTGACCAGCTTCTCCACCTGCTCGACGGCGCGCAGGTCCTTGGAGTTCATGATGTAAGTGCCGTGCTCGTCCTCGATGATGGGCATCAGCTCGCCCGGACGGCTGCCCTCTTCGATCAGATAGGTCTTGTCGGCCAGCGGATGGCGCTGTTGGCTGCCGCAGGACGAGAAGCTCTGGTTGGCTTCTTCCATCGCCTTGTTGAAGTCGAACTGGATCACCTGCACGTCGCCGGCGGCATCACCCTCGGTATCGTGCATCTTGTAATCCCAACGACAGGCGTTGGTACAGGTGCCCTGGTTCGGATCGCGGTGGTTGAAGTAGCCGGACAGCAGGCAGCGGCCCGAATAGGCGATGCACAAGGCGCCGTGCACGAACACTTCCAGCTCCATGTCCGGGCATTCCTGACGGATCTCGGCGATCTCGTCCAGGCTCAGCTCGCGCGACAGGATGATGCGCTGCACGCCCAGCTTCTGCCAGAACTTGACGCCCATGTAGTTGACGGTATTGGCCTGCACCGACAGGTGGATCGGCACTTCCGGCCATTTTTCGCGAACCATCATGATCAGACCCGGATCGGCCATGATCAGCGCGTCCGGCTTCATCGCGATGACCGGCTCCATGTCGGCCATATAGGTCTTGATCTTGCTATTGTGCGGCAGGATGTTGCTGGCGACGAAGAAGAGCTTGCCGCGCGCGTGGGCCTCGTCTATGCCTTGCTTCAGCTCTTCCAGCTTGAAGTCGTTGTTGCGGGCGCGCAGGCTGTAGCGCGGCTGGCCGGCGTACACGGCGTCGGCGCCGAAATCATAGGCGGCGCGCATCTTGTCCAGCGTGCCGGCGGGCAGCAAGAGTTCGGGTGCTTTGATCATTGCGTGGGGAATTCTCGGTGTATCAGTTGAGCAGACAGGAAACCGGCAGCGGCTCCCTGTCCGGCTTGACGAAGGCCTTGCGCGCGGAGTCCGTCTGCAGACGCTCCGCGGAATAGTATTGCTCCAGCACGGCGCGGGCGTCGCAGGCCAGATCGCTGCAGCGGTCGAGGAAGGCCGGCCAGTCCTCCATCAGCGAGGGGCAGGACTCGACGCGGCTGTAGGCGATGGCCAGCAGCGCCATCGTCAGCGTATGGTTGTACTTGGTGGCCGCGCCATTGGCCATCGCGAAACGCGACAACGCATGCGCGCAGCGCGCGGCCGCTTCGGGGGCCGGGTACTCCCGGCGATAACCCCAGGCTGCGTACAGGTGGGCTCGATGATTGAAATCCGACGCAGGCAGCGCATTGGCTTCCAGCTGACGCAGGAATACCTGGTGCTCCATTATGCAGACACTCCGCAAGTGCAAAAAACGACAGGCCCCGCACCATAGCGGAGCCTGTTTTGAATTTTATCCGGTCGCGATTATGCGCGGCCGAAAGGACAGCGTCAAGCCCGCCTGACGCATCCCGGCAACTTTAAGCCGCTGTTTTTAAAAGCCGTTTCATTTTCGTGGTTTTTGTAAAAGAGCCAATAGCGAACTTAGCTGTCCCGCCAGCGCCAACAGCAGCAGCAACGGACACAGCAGCGCGGCCAGCGCGCCTTCGGCGGCCCCGCCGCGCCAGAACGCAGAAGCCAGCATGAATATCAGGGTGGACAGCAGCAGCGTGGCGACGGCCAGCTTGCGATTGTCGCGCATGCGTTGGAACAGCTTGATCATGAATACCTGCTTCGGTGAGATTCAACGGCCGTCGGAGACGGATTCGGTCAGCCGCGCCAGCGCTTCCAGCTCGTCGGCGAAGAAGCCTGCCTCGGCGCGGGCGGACAGATTATAGTCGCCGGGATGCAGTTGCATCGCGTGCTGCTCCAACAGACCGCGGAAAGTGGCTTGCGGTTCCAGGCCGCGTTCGCGGCACAACCGGACGAACCAGCGGTTGCCTATCATCACGTGGCCGACCTCGTCGCGCAGAATCACGTCCAGCACCGCGACGCTGGCGTGGTCGCCGATGCCCGCCAGCCGGCGCTGGATGCCCGGCGTCACGTCCAATCCCCGCGCCTCCAGTACTCTGGGCACCAGCGCCATCCTGACCATCGCGTCGTGATCGGTCTTGCGGCACATGGTCCACAGGCCGTCATGTGCCGGAAAATCGCCGTAGGCGAAACCCAGATCGGCCAAGCGTCCCCGCAGCAGGCGGAAATGCCCGGCCTCCTCCGCCGCCACCGTCAGCCAGTCGTCGACGAACTCATCCGGCATGTCGCGGAAACGCCAGGCGGCATCCAGCGCCAGATTGACCGCGTTGAACTCGATGTGGGCGATCGCATGCAGCAAAGCTCCGTGTCCATGGCGGGTGGCGAGGCTGCGCCTGGACACGCGCACCGGATGCACCAGCTCGGGGCGCAGCGGCCGGCCAGGCTGCGGCAAGGCATAGGCGGCGGGAGACGCCTCCCGGACCAGCAGGCCGCCGCGCCAGTCTCGGCGCAAGCGCTCCGCCAGCGCCAGCTTGTCGTCCACGACCGGACACAGCAACGCCTGCTCGATCAGCGGATAAAGCGATTGGGCTTGGTTCATGAAGGCGGATTCTAAGCCGGCCCCGCAGCCTGGCCAAGCCTGGGCGGGATCAACCGGCCAAACGGCGGGCGAGTCCTACTCGGCCATGGTCTCGTTCTGGCTGGCCAGCCAATGGTCGAATACCGCCAGTTGCTCTTCGAGGAATGCCATTTTTTTCCGGGCCAGCTCCAGATCGCGCGCCTTGCCCGCCTTTTCCACCGCTTCGGCGGCGTCGCCCATACCGTTGGCTCCCACCATGCGGCTGGCGCCCTTGATGCGGTGGGCGGAAAAACCGACGCGCTCGGCGTCCTCCGCCTCCATTCCCGCGCGCAGCTCGGCCACATCCTCGTTATTGCCGGTCTGGAATTCGCGCAGGATTTCCAGCTCCACGCTCAGCTCGCCGTTGCTGTACACCTCAAGCACGCTGCGATCCACGGGAATGCCCGAAGCGTCAGGCGACGGCTCCTTCCCGGCCTCCTCCTTGCTCCCGAGAGCGGGCGGCGCGACATCGGCCGCGGGAAGAGGCTGCTCCAGTGAGGCGCTCATCCATTTGCGCAGCGTGGCTTCCAAATCCAGGATGGACAGCGGTTTAGTCAGGAAATCGTCCATGCCTGCCTCGCGTGTCTTGTCCACCTCTTCCTTGGCCGCATTGGCGGTGCAGGCGACGATGGGAATGCGGCCGCGCTCGGGGTGGGACTCCTCATGCGCGCGCACCAGCCTCGCCAATTGGTAACCGTCGATGCCGGGCATGTGGCAATCGGTCAGAATCAGCGAATAGCGCCCAGACAGCCATTTGCTGAAAGCGCGGTCGCCATCCTCGGCCCAGTCCGCCGGATACCCCAGCTTCTCAAGTTGCTTCAACGTCAGCTTGCGATTGGTGGGATTGTCCTCGGCGAACAGGATGGGAAACAATCCGCAGCCCGCTCCGATTTCCTTGTCGGCCTGCGCCGCGGCGACCACGGCCTCCACCAATGGCACGCGTTGCTCGGGCAGCAGCACCGGCTCCACCAACTCGGCCAGCCACTCCACCTCCATCAACAGCCGGGCGCAACTGCCCTTGCCCTGCTCGCTTTCCATTTCCACATGCCCGCCCATCAGACCGGCCAGACGCCGGCAAATCGCCAGGCCCAGGCCGGTGCCGCCGAAACGGCGGGTGGTTTCGGAGTCGGCCTGGGTGAACGGCTGAAACAGCTTGCTCAACTGCTCCTGCGACATGCCGATGCCGGTATCCTCCACCTCGAAGCTCAGCACCTGGTAGTTGGACACCGTGTCCATGACCTTGACCCGGATATCCACCCGCCCGCTGGAGGTGAACTTGATGGCGTTGCTGATGAAATTCTGCAGGATCTGCCGCACCCGCAGCGGGTCGATGACCAGCGTCGGCGCCAGCTTGTCGTCCAGCGTCAGCGCCAGCTCCAGCCCCTTCTTGCTGGCGTTCTCGTGGTAGAGGCTGCGCACGCTGTCCATGAACGGGCGGATCGCGGTGCGCGCGGGCACGATTTCCAGCCTATCCGCCTCGATCTTGGAGAAATCCAAGATATCGTCGATCAGCCGCAGCAAGGTATTGGCGGAATCCTGGATGGTGGAGACGGTGTCGCTTTGCTCGGCGTCCAGACGGGTCATCGCCAGCAGCTCCAGCATGCCCAGCACGCCGTTCATCGGCGTGCGGATCTCGTGGCTCATCGTGGCGAGGAAGGCGCTCTTGGCGCGGTTGGCCGCGTTGGCCTGGTCGCGGGCCATCCTCAGCTCGAACTCGGCCATCTTGCGCTCGGTGATGTCCAGGCAGGCCAGGATGATCACCGACTCGTTGGCGTCAGGGAACAGCAGTTGTCCCTCGAACAATACCCAGATCGGCCGCCCGGTGCCGGTCAGGCACTCCAGTTCGCAATGGATGCGGGCATTGTCCTGCTGCATCTTGGACATTTGCTCCGCCAGCTCATACCAGCCATGCTCGGAAGCCAGCAGCTCCATCAGGTGCATGCCCGAGAGGCCGTATTCGTCGCCGACGTCGAATATGCTCTCGGCCGTGAGGTTGGCGCGAGTGATCTGAAAATGCTCGTTCAAACGCAGCAGGCCCACCGGCGACGCCGAATACACCGCCTCCTCCTCTTGCAGCACCGCGCGCAGCTGGGCTTCCGACAGCTTGCGCCGGTCCTCTTCGGCGTAAAAGCCCAAGATATTGGCGTAGGCGCCCAGCAAAGGCAGGATGCTGATGCCCAGCTGCGACAAGGTAGGCCGCAGCAGGCATACGCCAGCCGACGCTTCGCCGCCCAGCATCACCGGCAGCGACACCCAGGAGGGCTGGGCGGTCAGGCTGCGGAACAGCGCCGCCAGCGGCACTTCCGTCTGGGACAGTTGCTGCGGCAGCGGCAGAAAAGCAGGCCAATCCCCGGCCTGGGGCTGCAGCCCCTCGTCGCCGTCCTCCCTCACCGCCCAGGCCACCAGCAGACACTGCTCGGAACTGGTGAATTCGAGGAAGGTATCATGCAGCCTCTGGAAGACATCGCCGCGCTCGGCCCGCGACAACAGCATCGCCTCGATCTCCGAGATCACGGACAGCAGGGCGACGCTGCGCTCCAGCGAATTCTCCGCCAGCCGCCGCTTATGCTCGTCGCGCACGATCAGGATGTCGAGCCGCCGGCTGCGGTCCTCCTGGAACCGCCCCACGCTCAACATCGCGTGAAAGCGCTCGCCGCTGCTGCCCATGCCCTCGACCGGCATCGTCCGGCCCGCCTGCACCTCCAACGCGGCCAGCACCGACAGCAACTCGTCGTCCACCACGAACAACTGCCGGGCGGGGGTGCCGATCAAGACATCCATGGGATAACCGAACATGCGCCCCGCGCCCTCGTTGGCCATGTCGATCACGCCGTTCTGGTCGATCACCAGCATCGCGTCGCCCGACACGTCCAGCATGCGCTGCAGGAAGTCCAGCGGCTTGAGCACCTTGCGCACCACCACATGAAACAAGAAGCCCAGCAGCGCCAGCATCGCCAGCCCAAACACGCCCTCCCGCAGCAAGGTGTTGCGGTAGTTGGAGCGGTTGTCTTGCAAGGTCCGCTGCGCCCGCTCGCCGATGGCCACCCGGATCTTGTCCAGCGAGCCGGACAGCTGCAGCAGATTCCGCCGGTAGTCGGTGGCCTGGCTGAATTGCATGCGGCCGTCCACTTGCTCAAGTTGCAGCTGGGTCAGCAGTTGCAGGCGGTTCGCCTGCATGGCCAGTTCCCCGAACTGGCGCGACAACTCGGCATCGCCTATGCTGCCCAGCAGCGACTGCGCCCGCCCGAGCAACAAGATGCTGGCGCTCAGGCCGTGGGCCAGCTCTAGCTCGGTCCGCCGCTCCAGCCGGCTCCTCAGGCTCGAACGCAGCACCAGCGCCTGCGCGCTGGAATTCAGCCAGTAGCCCAGCATCGCCGCGTCCTGCCGCAGCCAGACCAGATTGCTGATGCGGTATTCCCCGCCTGCGGCCATGCTCGCCACCACCTCGTCCAGCAGCAATTGCGACTGCTGCTGCACATCGCGGGTGCCCTCGTACAGCTTGACGAGTTGAGCCTCCCTCCCGTCGGCGACGCCCTTCATCGCCTGCCGCGTCGACACCCGCAACTGCTGGAACCGCTTGATCGACTGTCTCAACTGTTCAAGACGCCCGGCCGAGCGTGCCTCGTCCTGGCCATGCCAGTCCGTGAGCAGCGTCAGGAAATCTTCATCCACTTGCCGCGCCAGGCTGCTCAATTGAGCTTCGTCCGGGCGCTTCTCCAGCAGCCCCTCCATCAGCAGGCCGCTTTCCTTGAGCTGCAGATTGGCGAAATTGCGCAGCCCGTAAGCATCCTGATTCAAATGCACCAGCAACTCGGACTGCTGATAGGCATTCCAGGCGGAGAACTGCAGCACCGCCACCACGCCAGCCTGCAACAGGCCGAGCAGCAGCACGATGGCCAGCACGCTGCGGCCAATCGCCATCGCCTGAGTTCGGCTGCGTCCCGACAACTGCATGCCTAATGCCTCGCAACGGATGGATTGGCTGCCGCCTCATCGCTGTTCGCGACATAAATCAGCGCGACGCCGTAACGCTCGCTGAAATCGCGCAGCACGTTCAACTGGTTGGCCGAAATGCTGGCGCCGCGGGGCAGCAACAGGTGTCCGGCCTTGCTGCGCAGATCGCGGGCCAGCACCGAGCCGGGCTTGACCGTGTCCAGCGACAGGCACTTCTCCGCCGGCTCGTCCTGGGAAACCGGCGCGCGGGTCTCGAACAGCCGGCCGAATACCTTCTTGTCGTACTCGGTCCCGGTGGCGACATGGTAGTAGCTGAACGGATCGATCTCAGGCCGGTTTCGGCTCATCGCCACCTGTATCGATTTCTCCACTTCCGCCGGCTTCGGCGGCTTCACGACGAAGCCGTCGGCGTGCAGCTGGCTGGCGAGCACCACATTGGTTCGATCCGCGTGCCCGGACAGGAAAACGAAGGGGAGATTGGACGCGTTGGCAGTATGGCCGCACCGCAGCTCCTTGAGCAGATCCATGCCGTTCATCGGCTGCATCTGCACATCGCACAGCACGATGTCCACGCCCCGGATATCCAAAAGACGCATCGCCGTGGTGCCGTCCGCGGCCTGGAAGATGCGGTCCTGCTTGATGCCCATGTTCTGCAGTGCCTGGGAAATCAGCGACCGGACCAAGGTCTGATCGTCTACGATCATGATGCGCAGTCGGGCCAGGTCGACAGAGCTCATCGCGCGCCCTCCACCGGACTGCCGATGAGCGCCGGGCTACCCTCCGGCACCGCGGCCACCTCCAACGGCAACTCATCTTCCGGCACAATCATCGACACCGCATCGCCTACGCCCAAGCCGCACCCCATGGCCTGCGCCAGCACGATGCCCTCCTCATCCTCCAGACCCGTGGCGCACACCGGCGTCTGCGCCAGGCCGAAAGACTTCAGCAAGCGAAAGGCGCCCGGATCCTCTCCCAACAGCGCCTTCATCCACTGCAGCGCCTCCAGCGGCACATTGACCTGGTCGAAAGGCAAACGCATCAGGTTGCTGACCGTCAGCGACCCCTGGCCGAACCCGTCCGCCAGCAGGTGGAAACCCAGATACTTGATCTTGGAGATATTCTCGAAGCACACGGCGTCGGAACGCCGGTTCAGCCCGTCGGCCAGTTCGAACCCCAGACAGGCTGGCGAAACCTCGTATTGCTGCAACGCCATGAAGCAACGGTCGAACACATTGTCGGCGCACAGGCAGGCCTCATCGATCCGGATGTCCACCCGGCAATCATCGATGCCAGCGGAGAGGCGAATATGCTGCAGCAGGCGCGCGGTGCGCTCCACCACGATTTCCAGCAGGGCGGCCGACGCCATCCTTCGCCCCGCCAGCAAGGCCAGCAGGCGGTCGAACGCCAGCCTTCTGCCATCGGGCAGCCGCAGCGCGCGCAGGGAAAAGGACGCCAGCTTATGGCTGGACAAGGAACGCACAGGCGCGAATTCCATCCGGAAACTCTCCCCGCCCAGCTCGGCCAGCAACTGGGCGATATCGTCGATCCGCGGCGCCTCGCTGCGCTCCATCTCGTTGAATATGCTGTTGAGCGAGGAAACAAAGGCATCGGCGGAGTAAGGTTTGGACAGAAAGCGCGTGCAGCCGATGCCCAGGTTGATCGACATGTCGGCTATGGTCTGCAGGGTTTTGCCGTCATAGCCGGAAATGATGAGCAGCGCGGACTGATAGCCCAGCCGGGCCACGTTCTTGATGAAGTCGATCCCGTTCATGCCGGGCATGCCGATATCGGTGATCACCAAGTGGTAACCGCCCTCGCCGATGCTGCGCAGGGCTTCGGCCGGGTCGCTGAACTCATCTATCTCCACGGAGAACCGGCTGAAGAAGCTGGCCTGCCGCGAAATCAGCTTGCGCAGCACCAGCTGATCATCAAGTATCAGGAAGCGCTTCGGTTTCAGGTCCATGCCACGTTGCCCCTTCCAGACGGGCCGGACCCGGAGCGCCGGACGCCGGGCATGCCGCCTTGCCGATAGATGAACGCTGCGTGCAAACCGCGATACGACACGCGAAAAACGGCCCTGTCCACAACTCGAGATTTAAGACATTCGCGTAATGTCACGTAACGCAATACCATGTATAGGCTGACAAATTTGCCAGCACAAGCGGGGCCTGAGCGCGCCGTCGCGGCAAGGGCCGCGCTCGGGTATCATTCCCGACGGAACCCACTTCCGCACAGGAGAACGCCATGCGCTTCGATTCCAACCAGCTCGGCAACGTCGAGGTCGACGAGGCCACCGTCATCACTTTCCCGCAGGGCATTCCCGCGCTGGAAAACTGCACCCGCTTCAAGCTGTTCCACGACATCACCCACCCGGTGCCGCAAATGTACTGGCTGCAATCGCTGGACGATCCCGGCATCACCTTCAGCCTGGCCCAGCCAGAAAGGCTTGGCGTGCGCTTCCAGGTCGAGCTGTCGGATGAGGAGGTCGCGCAGCTCCAGCTCCAGGAGCCGCAGGACGCCGCCATCCTGCTGATGCTGTACCGCCCGCTGGACCAGCAGCGCGAATCCCACCCCGCGCTCGGCACGCTGCAGGCCAATCTGTGCAACCCGCTGGTAATCGGCCTGTCGTCGCGGCGCGGCATCCAGAAAACCGGCCTCAAGATCGACATCCTGCTGCATACGCCATGAACGAAACCCAGCGCTGCCCCTGGTGCGGCGACGATCCGCTATACATCGCCTACCACGACGAGGAATGGGGGCGCCCCGAGCGCGACGACCGCAAGCTGTTCGAGATGCTGATTCTGGAAGGCGCCCAGGCCGGATTGTCCTGGATCACCATCCTGAAAAAACGCGAAGGCTACCGCGCCGCCTTCCACGGCTTCCATCCGGAAAAAGTAGCGGAGATGACCGACGACGACGTGGAGCGGCTGATGCAGAATCCGGCCATTGTCCGCAACCGGCTGAAAATCCACAGCGCCATCCGCAATGCCAAGGTGTTCCTGCGGATGCAGCAGGAGCACGGCAGCTTTTCCGACTGGCTGTGGGCGCACGTCGACGGCAAACCCATCCTGCGGCGCCGCAGCGACGAGCGGGTACCGGCCAGCACCGAGCTGTCCGACCTCGTCAGCAAGGCGCTAAAGAAAGCCGGCATGAATTTCGTCGGCAGCACGGTGATCTACGCCTATCTGCAGGCCTGCGGCGTGGTCAACGACCACCTGCCTGGCTGTTTCCTGCACCCTGCCCGCGGCGACTAAGCAAGACGCGACGCCATGAAAAACGGCCGCTTGCGCAAGCGGCCGTTTTTTTGCTCCTGGAAAAGGGAGGATCGAGGCTCAGTCGAATGCCAGCCGGCCGTCGCGCGCCTCCACCATCACCGTGGACTTCGGCGGATACTTGCCGGCCAGGATGGCCTTGGCCAGCGGGTTCTCCAGCTCGGCCTGTATCGCCCGCTTCAACGGCCGCGCGCCGTAGACCGGGTCGAAGCCGGCCTCGGACAGCTGCGCCAGCGCCTCGTCGCTGATCTGCAGATTCAGTTCCAGCTTGGCCAGCCGCGCCTCCAGGCCCTTCAGCTGGATGCGGGCGATGGACTGGATGTGCTTCTCGTCCAAGCCATGGAACACCACCACCTCGTCTATGCGGTTGATGAACTCTGGCCGGAACTGGGTCTTCACCTCCGCCATCACGGCAAGCTTGATCACCTGATAATCGTCTGTCGCCATCGCCTGGATCTGCTGGCTGCCGATGTTCGACGTCATCACGATCACCGTGTTCTTGAAGTCCACGGTGCGGCCCTGGCCGTCGGTCAATCTGCCGTCGTCCAGCACCTGCAGCAGCACGTTGAACACGTCCGGATGCGCCTTCTCCACCTCGTCCAGCAGGATCACGCTATACGGCTTGCGGCGCACCTGCTCGGTCAGATAGCCGCCCTCCTCGTAGCCGACATAGCCCGGAGGCGCGCCGATCAGCCGCGCCACCGAATGCTTTTCCATGTATTCGGACATGTCGATGCGGATCAGGTGCTCCTCGCTGTCGAACAGGAAACCAGCCAGCGTCTTGCACAGCTCGGTCTTGCCGACACCGGTCGGCCCCAGGAACAGGAAGGATCCGTAAGGCTTGTTCGGATCGGCGAGGCCCGAGCGCGAACGGCGGATCGCGTCGGCCACCGCCGTCACCGCTTCATCCTGGCCCACCACGCGCCGGTGCAGCACATCCTCCATGTGCAGCAGCTTTTCGCGCTCGCCGGTCAGCATCTTGGACACCGGGATGCCAGTGGCGCGGCTGATCACCTCGGCGATCTCCTCCGCGCCCACCTGGGTGCGCAGCAAACGGTTGGGCTTGGCTTCGCCCTTGTCGCCGGCGGCCTCTGCCTCCTTCAGCCGCGCTTCCAGCTGCGGCAGCTTGCCGTACTGCAGCTCGGCCAGCTTCTGCCAGTCGCCCTTACGCTTCAACTCCTCCATGTCCACCTTCAGGCGGTCGATTTCCTCGCGTATGCTTTGCGTACCCTGCTGGGCGGCCTTCTCGGCCTTCCAGATATCTTCCAGGTCGGCGTATTCGCGCGACAAGCCGGCGATCTCGTCCTCGATCAGCTGCAGACGCTTTTGCGAAGCCTCGTCGCTCTCGCGCCTCACCGCCTCGCGCTCGATCTTCAACTGGATCAACCGACGGTCCAGCTTGTCCATCGCCTCCGGCTTGGAATCCAGCTCCATCTTGATCTTGGACGCGGCCTCATCGATCAGATCAATCGCCTTGTCCGGCAGGAAGCGGTCTGTGATATAGCGCTGGGAAAGCTCCGCCGCGGCGACGATGGCCGGGTCGGTGATGTCCACGCCGTGGTGGATCTCGTACTTTTCCTGCAGGCCGCGCAGGATGGCGATGGTGTCCTCCACCGACGGCTCGCCGACCAGCACCTTCTGGAAGCGACGCTCCAGCGCGGCGTCCTTCTCGATGTACTT
Organism: Chromobacterium indicum; assembly: GCF_039708975.1. Lineage (NCBI taxonomy): Bacteria > Pseudomonadati > Pseudomonadota > Betaproteobacteria > Neisseriales > Chromobacteriaceae > Chromobacterium > Chromobacterium indicum. Next base: position 260,137 of record NZ_JAYFSJ010000008.1, on the reverse strand, counting down.
GCGGTACTCGTCCAGCGTGGTTGCGCCCAGGCAGTGCAGCTCGCCGCGCGCCAGCGCCGGCTTCAGCATATTGCCGGCGTCCATCGCGCCATCAGCCTTGCCCGCCCCCACCAGGGTGTGGATTTCGTCGATGAAGATCAGCGTCTGGCCGTCGTCCTTGGCCAAATCGCTCAGCACCGCCTTCAGCCGCTCCTCGAACTCGCCGCGGTATTTGGCGCCGGCGATCAGCGCCGCCAGATCCAGCACCAGCAGGCGCTTGCCCTTCAGGCTTTCCGGCACTTCGCCGTTGACGATGCGCTGCGCCAGGCCCTCGACGATGGCAGTCTTGCCCACGCCCGGCTCCCCGATCAGCACCGGGTTGTTCTTGGTGCGGCGCTGCAGCACCTGGATGGCGCGGCGGATCTCGTCGTCGCGGCCGATCACCGGATCCAGCTTGCCCTGGCGGGCGCGCTCGGTCAGATCCAGCGTGTATTTCTTCAACGCCTCGCGCTGACCCTCGGCATCAGCGCTGGACACGCTCTCGCCGCCGCGCACCGCATCGATGGCGGCCTGGATGGAAGCGTGGTTGCCGCCATGCTCCTTCAGCAAGCGGCCGGTCTCGCCCTTGTCCTGGCTCAGCGCCGACAGGAACAGCTCGCTGGCGATGAAGTCGTCGCCCAGCTTCATCGCGATCTTGTCGGTCACGTTGAGCAGATTGGCCAGATCCCGCGACACGGTGATCTCGCCGCCATTCCCCTGCACCCGCGGCAAGCGCTCTACCGCCAGCTTGAGGCCGGCCTTCAGCGCAGGCACGTTGACGCCGGCGCGCGCCAGCAGGCCGCCGATGCCGGCCTCGGCGTCGTCGAGCATGGCCAGCAGCAAGTGCTGCGGCTCGATGAAAGGATTGTCCCCCGCCACGGCGAGGCTCTGGGCATCCCCCAGCGCTTGCTGGAATTTGGTGGTCAGCTTGTCGAATCGCATGGTGTCGGCTCCCCGGATGATCTGTCGATGACTTACATTTTGGGGAGGCCGACAGCCATTTCAAGAGTTGCCAAACGCCTGGAATTGACTACGCTCAAATCAATCAATGACGTTCAAATAAAACAAACGCAACCACCATCGCTCAGCAAGGGGAAGCCATGAAGCGTTTCGCATTGATCGCCGCCGCACTGTTCATTTCCGCCCCCCCCACCCAGGCCCAGGATTTTTCGCTTTTGCTGTTCGGCGCCTCGCTTCATCATGGCTGCACCACCTGCAACCTCAATCAAGACAATCCCGGCGCCGGTCTGGAATGGGCATTCGCAGGCGATCAGGATGATGGCCGCTGGTTCGCCCGAACCGGCGTCTATCGCGACTCTTTCCGCAAGGAAGCCAATTTCGTCACGCTGGGCTGGCGGCGCGAATGGAAAATCCTCGGCCCGCTCTTCGCCGGCGTCGGCCTGCAAGCCGGCTATCTGCACGGATCTGGCCACAACGGCCCAGCCGCGCTGCCCACCGTCAGCCTGGGCGGCAAATCCTTCGCGCTGGAGGTCGGCTACTTGCCCAGGGTCAATGTGGGCAGCCACCACCCCAAAACCTCGGTCACCACCTTCAATCTGCGGTGGACCCTATGACCGGTCCAGGCTTGGACGCGCTTGATCGGCATGCGACAATGGCGCCAAATCGACCGACCCTTCCCGCTGGCCCTCCAGGGCCAGCGTGCTGACCACATAAATGACCCACTCCCACGCACAACTCGTCTGGCAGGACGGCCAGCCCATGTCCGCCGTTTTCGGCGACGTGTACTTCTCCCGCGCCGATGGCCTGGAGGAGACGCGCCACGTCTTTCTCCGCCACAACCAGCTGGAAGAGCGCTTCGCCGCGCTGCGGCCGTCCGGCTCTTTCACCATCGCGGAAACCGGCTTCGGCACCGGGCTGAATTTCCTCTGCGCCTGGCAATGCTTCGACGCGCGCGCGCCGGCCGGCACCCGGCTGCATTTCGTCAGCGCGGAGAAATTCCCGCTGACGCCGGCCGACCTGGCCCAGGCGCTGGCGCTGTGGCCGGAACTGGCTGAATTCTCGGCCCCGCTGCTGGCGCAGTACGATGTCCTGACCCCGGGCTGGCACCGTCTCGTGCTGGCCGGCGGCCGGGTGACGCTGACGCTGATGATAGGCGACGTGCTGGACGTGCTGCCGCAGCTGGACGCGCGCGTCGACGCCTGGTTCCTGGACGGTTTTGCGCCCTCCAAGAACCCCGACATGTGGCAACAGCCGCTGTTCGATCAAATGGCCCGCCTGTCCTCGCCCGGCACCACCTTCGCCACGTTCACTTGCGCCGGCGCGGTGCGGCGCGGCCTGGCCGAGGCCGGCTTCGAGGTCAAAAAAGCGCCAGGGCATGGCGCCAAGCGCCACATCGCCCATGGCGGGATCGCCGCCCCGACCGACGCCGGCTGGCAGGAACCCTGGTTCGCCCGGCCCGAGCCGCGCTGGCGCGAGCGCAGCGCCGTCGTGGTCGGCGGCGGCCTGGCCGGCGCGTCCACCGCCAACAGCCTGGCACAGCGCGGCTGGCAGGTGACTGTGATCGAAAGAATGCCCCAGCTCGCCAGCGCCGCCTCCGGCAATCCGCAGGGCGTGCTGTACACCAAGCTCTCCCCTCACCTGACGCCGCTGACCCGGCTGGTGCTGTCCGGCTACGCCTACAGCCTGCGCGCGCTGCGCGGCCTGCTGCCGGAAGGCGCCGACTGGCAGGCCTGCGGCGTGCTGCAATTGGCACATGACGCCAAGGAAGCGGAAAAACAGCAAGGACTGGCCGAACTGGAGCTGCCCGAAACCGTGATGCGGCCGCTTGACCAAGCGGCCGCCAGCGAGCTGGCCGGCACGCCGCTGCCGTCCGGCGGGCTGTTTTTCCCGCAGGGCGGCTGGGTGCACCCGCCCGCGCTGGTGCGCAAGCTGGTCGAACACCCGAACATCGTGGTCAAGACCGGCCGCACCGCGCTGGCGCTGGATTACGACCCTTCGCAGCGCAGCTGGACCGCAAGCGACGAGCGCGGCCCGCTGGCGGTGGCGTCCGTGGTGGTGCTGGCCGGCGCGGCGGAAACCGCGCAGTTCGACAGCACCCGGCATCTGCCGCTGAAAAAGATCAGGGGACAGGTCACCAGCGTCGCCGCCAGCGAGGCCAGCAGCCGGCTGCGCACCGTGCTGTGCGGCGAAGGCTACATCTCGCCCGCCCGCAATGGCCGCCACTGCTTGGGCGCCACGTTCAAGTTCGATGCCGACGACCTCGCCGTCCACGACGACGAGCATGCGGAAAACCTGGCGATGCTGGCCGGGCTGGCGCCGGACCTGCGCGCCAGCCTGGAGAAGGACGCGCCGGAGCATCTGGAAGGACGAGCCGCCTTCCGCTGCACCAGCCCGGATTATCTGCCGCTGATCGGCCCGGTAGTGGCCGCCCGCGACTTCGTCCGCGCCTACCGCGAGCTGGCCCGCGACGCGACGCTGGAGCTGGCGGAGACATGTCCGTGGGCCGACGGCCTGTACGTCAACGCCGCCCACGGCTCCCGCGGCCTGATCACCGCGCCGCTGTCGGGAGAAATCCTGGCCTCGCTGCTGGAGGGAGAGCCGGCGCCGTTGCCGGCCGACCTGATGCGGGCCATCCATCCGTCCCGCTTCCTGCTGCGCGACCTGATCCGCCGCAAGCTGGACCTGGACACGCCCTGACCAGACTCAAACCTCGGCCGTAGAACGCTCTATCGCCTCCCGGATCTCCTCCGGGATCGGCACTGACTTCTCGGCCTTGTAGTCCACCCAGACCAGCAGCACCTCTGCGCTGGCGTAGACCACGCCCGGATCGTCGCGGCGATAGAAATGGTGGCGCAGCTTCAGGCTGCTGCGCCCCAGCTTCTCCAGCTCGATGGTGATGTCCAGCGTGGCGGGATAAGTCAGTTGCTTGCGATAGACGCAGCTGGTGCTGGCCAGCACCGGGCCGATTCCCTCTGGCTCGATGCCGAATCCCATCCCCTGCAGCCACTCGATGCGGATCTGCTCAAGGTAGCGGAAATAATAAGTGTTATTGAGATGCCCCACCGCATCCATGTCTCCCCAGCGCATGCTGATGGTGCGCGTGTCCAGCACCGGCAACGGCGTCGTCAAGGCTAGCTCCCGACTGTTTGAAAGACTTCATGATAACGGCAAAAACGGGATGCCAGGCCTATTTGCCGATTCTTTTGCGAAAGTGTTAAATACAGGCCGTTTTGATTACACCCCGTCACACAAGCCATCAACAATCATGCTACGGAAAAGGCTGGCACATCGGGATAATGCGTCTTGTCCGGTCCACGATCTCCAACGGGATCGAGAACGGGACATGATCGATGCCAGGTCTCCGACCGAGCCTCGATCACCTGAGCGAAGGTGCAATTCAGAGCCCCCCTGGGGCTCTTTTTTTATCCTCCAGCGCCCCTCAGGCGCTAGGCGAATCCCGATCGGCAATGCACAATGATGGCCATTCGCCGCTATCCGCCCCCGCTATGTGGAAACCAATGCTCGCCATCGCCGTCGGCTCCGCCGCCGGAGCCCTGCTCCGCTGGTTTCTGGGCCTGCGCCTGAACAGCCTGTTCCCCTCCCTGCCGCCCGGCACGCTGGCCGCCAACCTGATCGGCGGTTACATCATCGGCGTGGCCGTCGCCCTGTTCGCCGACATGCCGTCGCTGTCGCCGCTGTGGCGACTATTGATCATCACCGGCTTCTGCGGCGGGCTCACCACTTTCTCCACCTTCTCCGCCGAAGTAGTGGACCTGCTGCGCCAGGGCCAGCTGCAGCCCGCGTTCGCCGCCATCGCGGCGCATGTCAGCGGCTCGCTACTGATGACCATGGCCGGCATCGCCAGCTGGCATTGGCTGAGGCGCTGACTTCCCTGACCGGACTTCCCCGCGGCAGTGCCGACAGCCGCGCCAAACCGCGAGCGCTACGTAGTCAACACCATATCAAACAGACTATCTCCTTCCTATGTTTCAACCTCCAACAAACCTGTCGCGGAGGAAAACATGGCCAATCCCCTTACCCTGCTGATGCCGGTGGCGCCCCACGCGGATCTGATCGCCCTTGCCGCCACCGTCAAGGAAAACCAACCCAAGCTGCACGCGGCGCTCACCGAAATCGGCACCGTGCACTACGCCCGCACCCTGCTGCTGGACCGCGCCGTCACCAATCTGCAGCCGGGCATCAGTCCCAGCAAGGCCTATGTCCTCGCCGTCATCACCGAATACGACGGCAGCTTCGATAAGTACATCCAGGACTTCGTGAAAGAGGTCGGCCCCATATTCGATGCCTTGCTGCGCTTCGTGGACGGGGCAGAGAAGCTGATCCCGGTGGCCAACAACACCTCCGCCTTCACCGCCTTCATCGCCAAGAACGACGCCTCCCAGCACGATCTGAACCAGGGCCTGTACCAAGCCTACGACGCCACCGTGCAAGAGATTCTGGCGTCCCTGTAATTTCCATGCCTTTCCATGCGGCCGCCTGCACCCTTCCCGCAGCTGGCCGCATTCCGTTCCCGGAGCAGCCATGAACATATCCTACGACGATGTACAAGGCACCATCCTGCGCGGCTACCGGGTGGAGCGCGCCCGGCACTTCATCCTGCGCATCGACGACAAGGCCGGCGCAGGAGAACTGATCCTCAAACTGGTGGACGGCCAACTGGGACTGCCGCCGATCACCACCGCCCAGCGCGGCCAGCAAAAGCCCGTCCACTTCCTTAACATCAGCTTCACCCGCGTCGGCTTGTCCCGATTGGGGCTGAGCGACGCCCAGCTGCAGACCTTCGACGCCTCTTTCTACAAGGGCGCCACCGATCCGGGCGTCGCCGCCGATGTCGGCGACTGCGACGACAGCGCGCCGCAAAACTGGATAGGCGGCTTGAGCGACGGCAGCCAGGTTCACGCGCTGCTCAGCCTGTGGGTGGACGGCGGCGAAGAGCCGCTGGAAGCGGCGTCGGCCACGCTGCGCCGCGCCTTCGCCGCATCCGGCGTGACCGAGCTGTCGGCGCAGGATGCCGTGGCGCTGCCGGACAACCGGGTGCATTTCGGCTACCGCGACAGCATCGCCCAGCCCACCATAGACGGCGCTCCGCCGCGCAAGCGCAGCATCCCGGACGATCAGCCATCGGTGGCCACCGGCGAGTTCCTGCTCGGCTACCTCAATGAAAGCAACGGCTACTACTCGCTGCAACCGGAGGAGCTGTGCCTCAACAGCAGCTTCGCCGCCTTCCGCATTCTGGAACAGGATGTCGCCGGCTTTGAAAGCTTCCTGCAGACCTATGCCGGCCAGTTGGGCATGGACGCCGAAATGCTGGCGGCCAAGGTCTGCGGCCGCTGGCGCAACGGCAACCCGCTGACCTTGATGCCAAATGATGAAGGCTCCACGCTGCCGCCGGATCAGCTCAACGCGTTCCACTATGTCAGCAATGACGCGAAGCAGGACGACACCCTGGGCCTGAAATGCCCGATAGGCTCCCACATCCGCCGCAGCAACCCGCGCGACGGCGGCGTGGTCGGCGCCGGCAGCCCTTCGCACCGCATCGTGCGCCGCGCCATGCCCTACGGGCCGGAATACGACCCAAACCAGCCGGATCAGCAGAAGCGCGGCCTGGTCGGCTATTTCATCAACGCCAGCCTGAGCAACCAGTTCGAGTTCGTGACCAGCCAGTGGATACTGGACTCCCATTTCGTCAAATCGGCCACCGGCCCCGGCGGGTCGGAACAAGGCAACGCGTTCTTCAACATCAGCGGAGAAGATGTGTTTCTCGGCGTCAACCACGTGGAGCAAAGCTCCTTCACCGACGCCCAAGCCGGCCGCAAGGGACAGAACAACAAACACATCACCGGCTTTCCCCGCCTGATCCATACCCGCGGCGGCGCTTATTGCTTCTTCCCCAGCATCAGCGGCCTGCGCTACCTGGCGCAGCTGGCTTCCGGCTGAGGGCAAACAAAACCCCCGCGGCCCATCAGGGCGGCGGGGGCGGGATGATGCCAATCCTGCCGAAAAATCAGCCGCGGATGCGGCGCAGCACCTCATCTTTGCCGATCAATGCCAGCACCGCGTCCACCGACGGTGTCTGGGTGGTGCCGCACACCAGCACGCGCAGCGGCATGCCCAGCTGGCCCATCTTGATGCCTTCGTCGGCGCAGAACGGCTTGAACAGCTCATGGATGGATTCGGCGGTCCAGGCTTCCAGCGCGGCCAGACGGTCGGCGAAGCGGCCCATGCGCTCCACGGCGTCGCCGGCCAGATGTTTTTCCACATCGGCGGCGGCCGCTTCGCGCTTCTTGTAGAAGTAATCGACTTCCAGCGCCAGCGCGTTCAGATCCTGCACGCGCTCCTTGACCAACGCCAGCACGTCGCCGATGGCCGGGCCGCTGGCGGTGTCGACATTGGCGGCGGCCAGGCGCGGCGCGATCAGCTCGGCCAGGCGGCCGTTGTCTGCGGCCTTGATGTGCTGCGCGTTCAGCCACATGAATTTTTCATGGTTGAAGCGACTGGCGGACGGGCTCACCGCCTCCAGGCTGAACCACTCGACGAACTGCTCCATGCTGAAGAATTCGTCGTCGCCGTGGCCCCAACCCAGACGCGCCAGGTAGTTCAGCAGCGCTTCCGGCAGGATGCCCTTGTCGGCGTAATCCACCACGCTGACCGCGTCGCGGCGCTTGGACATCTTCTGGCCGTCTTCATTCAGGATCATCGGCAGGTGGCCGTACACAGGCAGCGGCGCGTTCAGCGCCTGCAGGATGTTGATCTGGCGCGGGGTGTTGTTGACGTGGTCATCGCCGCGGATCACGTGGGTGATCTGCATGTCCCAGTCGTCCACCACCACGCAGAAGTTATAGGTGGGGCTGCCGTCCGGACGGGCGATGATCAGGTCGTCCAGCTCTTCGTTGGAGATCTCGATGCGGCCCTTGACCGCGTCGTCCCAGGCCACCGCGCCGGCGAGCGGGGTCTTGAAGCGCACCACCGGCTGCACGCCTTCCGGGATGGCCGGCAGGGTTTTGCCGGCTTCCGGGCGCCAGCGGCGGTCGTAGCGCGGCTTGTCGCCGCGGGCTTCCTGCTCCGCGCGCATCGCTTCCAGCTCGTCCTTGCTGCAGTAGCAATGGTAGGCGTGGCCGGAGGCCAGCAGCTGCTGGATCACTTCCTTGTAGCGGTCGAAACGATGGGTCTGGTAGAACGGACCCTCGTCATAGTCCAGGCCCACCCAGTGCATGCCGTCCAGAATCGCCTTCACCGATTCCGGCGTGGAGCGCTCCAGATCGGTGTCTTCGATGCGCAGCACGAACACGCCGTTGTTTTTGCGGGCGTAAGCCCAGGAGAACAGCGCGGTGCGCACCCCGCCGATGTGCAGGTAACCGGTGGGGCTGGGGGCGAAACGGGTACGGATCATGATGGGTTGGACTCTGAGAAAAACACAAAGGCGCTATTGTACGCCGCCAACAAAAAAGCCCGCAAACGCGGGCTCAGGAAAAAACGGGGTTTAGACCATCAAGGCGGCCAGCGAATGGGCTGGCAGCATCTCCGCCAACAGCCATACCGCGGTCAGCGCCAGCATCGCGGCCATGCCGCAATTGAAGGCCCGCAGCCGCAGCGGCGAATCCAGGAAGCGGCGGATGGCGACGCCGGAGCCGGCCCACACCGCGATGCACGGCAGGCTGGTGACGAAAGACACCAGCGCGAACACGCCGGCCGCGTGCCAGGGGTTCATCTGCGCCGGCAAAAACACCATCACCAGATTGAAGCCCATCAGCCATACCTTGGGATTCAGCCAGTTGAACATCAGACCGCCCCAGAAACCCATCGGCCGGGCGCCGGCGTCGCCCGCCTTGGCCTTGCCGGCGCGCGCCAGATTCCACGACAGCCACAGCAGATAGGCGCAGCCGGCGACGGCCAGGTAAAGCTGCAAGGACGCCATCAACGACATCAGCGCGCCCAGGAACAGCGACAGCAGGCCGATCTGCAGCGACAGGCCCAGCGCCATGCCCAGCAAGGACGGCAGCGTGCGGGAGAAGCCGAAATTGACGCCGGACGAGGCCAGCACCAGATTATTGGGACCCGGGGTAATGGACATCACCAGCAGGTAAGTGACAAGCGCAAGCAGATTCATGACGACTCCTGAAACCACAACCGGCAGGCTGCCGGCGCATGCGGGGCAGTCCCCCGACTCAAGGCCATCATGTTAGGCGTTTCGGCTGGACAATTACAGATTCAGAAAAATAGAATTGAGACCATAACAGTTTGGAATTGACCAAACTGTTATGATCGGTTTCATGCAAAACTGTACCGACGACCGGACCATCCTGTACCCCACGCAAGACGAGGAGCCCCGCATGAGCGGCGAAACGCTGTACCAGCAACTGGTCAACGAATGGACGGAGCTGATCCAGAACGGCACCGTGCGCCCGGGCGAGCGCCTGCCCTCGGTGCGCAAGGCCTGCGCGATGCACAAGGTCAGCCCGTCCACCATCCTGCAGACCTACCGCATGCTGGAAGACCGCGGCCTGATCGAGGCCCGGCCGCAATCCGGCTTCTACGTCAAATCCGCCGCCAGCCTGCCGCTGCCGCGGATGCGCCGCCAGAGCGCCGTCCACCACACCGGCGAGGTGGTGGACCAGATCGAAGCGGTGATGGGCGTGCAGAACCAGGCCGACTTCATCGACCTGTCGCTCGCCAGCCCGCGCGGCAGCGACTTCTACCCCACCACCCGCTTCAAGCACATCATGGGCCGGCTGCTGCGCCAGCAGCCGGAGCTGACCACCGACTACCCCTTCCCGCCAGGCTCCGAGCGGCTGCGGCGGCAGATCGCCCAGCGCGCGGTCAGCTGGGGCTGCGTACTGGCGGCGGACGAGCTGGTGATCAGCAACGGCTGCACCGAGGCGCTGCAACTGGCGCTCAGGGCCGTCTGCAAGCCGGGCGACACCGTGGGCGTGGAGTCGCCCACCTATTTCGCCTTGCTGCCGATGCTGAAGGACCTGGGCCTGGCGGTGATCGAAATCCCCACCCACCCCACCAGCGGACTGGCGCTGGACGCGCTGGAGCTGTTGTTGTCGGAAAAGCGGCTGAACGCCATTGTTGCCATGCCCACCGTGCACAATCCATTGGGCAGCACCATGCCGCCCGAGGCCAAGCGGCGGCTGGCGCAACTGGTCAACGACTACCAGGTGCCGCTGATCGAGGACGCGCCGCACGCCGAGCTGTTCTACGGCGCCGCGACGCCGGACGCGGTCAAGGCTTACGACCGCGACGGTTGGGTGCTTTTGTGCTCCAGCTACAGCAAGACATTGGCGCCCGGCTTCCGCATCGGCTGGATCGCCCCGGGCCGCTTCCTCAGCGAGGTGCGGCGGCTGAAATTCTCCAGCAGCCTGGGCCAGCCGGCGCTCTTGGAGGAAACGCTGGCCGAATATCTGGAAAGCGGCGGCTACGACCACCACCTGCGGCTGATCCGCCGCCACTTCATCAGCCAGATGGAAAAACTGCGCGGCGCGGTGGCCCAGCACTTCCCGGACGGCACCCGCGCCACCCTGCCCTCAGGCGGCTGCCTGCTGTGGGTGGAGCTGCCCAGCCACGCCGACACCATGGAGCTGTTCCGCGCCGCGCTGGCCGAGCGCATCACCGTGGTGCCCGGCGCGATGTACTCGGCCAAAGGGCGTTACCGCAACTGCCTGCGGCTGTCGTGCTGCTATCCGTGGAACGATGCCTACCAGCGGGCGCTGGTCCGGGTTGGGGAACTGGCGGGAGAGCTGGCCGGGCGCGGCTGAGCATCGATCCTGACGGCTACGCCTCGCCGGCGGCAGCCGGAACCGGCTGCACGCTCTTGCGCCGCGGCGCCGGCGCGGGTATCAGCGAAGCGTTCAATGACGCGATATCCATGAACTCATGCAGCATATCCAAGCCGCGCGTGGAGGCCTCCTGCTTGAGCTCGATGTTTTTTTCCTCCATTCGCAGCGTTTCGCGGATAGCCGCCAAAATATCTTCCTTTCGCGTCGGACCATCGTCCTGCTCCAGCTCCTCCAGCCTGTACAGCAGGTGTTGCACGATCATGCGCGGCGAGCCGTCCCGTTCGCTCTCCGCTTGGTGCTCGTATGACTTCAACAGATCGTCCACCTCGCGCGCGATGATCTGCACCTGCGGCTCGGGCTTCACCTGCTTGCGCTCCCAATGCGATACCGCCACCTTGCGCCGGCCGAACAATTGAGCGAAAGAATCCTGATTGATCGCCAGCCGCAGCCGCAGCGTCGGCATATCCACTTGCCCGAATGGAAACCGCTCCGGGTGGGCCGCATACCAACGCACCAGGTTGGCGATGGCGCCATCCACCGGCCGCTCGGCGTTCTTCTTGACGATGGTGGACCAGCGGCCGTGCGTCTGTATGCCCAACGCGGCCAAAGCCTGCGCCACCGTAGCGCCGAAGTAATCCTTGAATGTGTCCAGATCGCGCCCGAGAATCGGCCTGTCCATCGGGAAGGAAAGGACTCTCGGCAGCCTGGAAGCCATAGGCGACTCCTGCGCCGAAGCCTTATGCTCTGCCGGAAGAAGCGATTGTTGTTCAGTCATTTACACCTCAATACGATATGCGATACGCCGCTTGGAATGATTGGAGTATACCGCAGCCCCTAGACCGGCCTCATTCTCCTTGGATGGCTGCCAAGCGCGCGGTTCGCCCTTGCCCAGCCTCTCATCCGAAGCAGCAAATAGAAAAAGCCAGTCGGCATTCGACTGGCTTAACCGCGTAAGCATGCCCGTTTCAAACCAGGCGCGGCAACGCCTCCCCTCCAGCTCCGGCGAAACCGTCAAGTCATCCGGCGCGCTTCAGCGGCGCAAGCGCCAAAAAACCGATGAACTCCTCCGCCGGCACGGCAGGCGTGGACAGAAAGCCTTGCCAGGCATCCGCGCCCATTTCCCGGAGCGCGGCCAACTCCTCCGCCGTCTCCACGCCTTCGCACACGCTTTGCATGCCCAGATCGCGAATCATCCGAATCAGGTTGCGCATGATGATATGGTCGCGTTCGACGCTCAAAACCTTCCGGGTAAGGCCGCGGTCTATCTTGACCGTGTTGGCCGGGATATGGCGCAGATGAGCCAGTATGGAATAACCGGTTCCGAAATCGTCGATCGCCAGCCTCAGTCCGAGCCGACGCAGTTGGTGGGCGATATCGGCCATCCCCGCCATATCGGGAGAAAAGTACGACTCGGTGATTTCCAGCTCGATCAACGAGGGCGCAATGCCGGTTTCGCCGAGCAGGCATGCCACTCTCTCCGGCAAGGCGGGCGTGAGCTGCCTCGCCGACAGATTGATCGCCATCTTGAAGCCCGTCGGCAAACACCCCGCATCCTGCCAGGCGCGCAATGTCCGCATGACGCGCCCCATGCTCCAGTCGCCCAGCTCGACAATGAAGCCATCCCGCTCCGCCAACGGAATGAAATCCGCCGGACTCACCCACCGCCCCAAAGCGCGGCTGTTCCAGCGCATCAAGGCCTCGGCGCCGATCACGCGCCCGCTGCGGCAATCCAGCTGCGGCTGGTAGTGCATGCGGAACTCGCCTTCGCGCAGCGCGCGGGCAAGCCCCGCTGCGGACGGCTGCTCATGACCAGCCCCCGCGCGCCCGGAGCCGCTCCAGCCGGTCGACGGCGCGTTCACGCCGCCCACCCAACCGGCGCCCCCGCGCCTGCCGGCTGCGCCTATGCCTTGATGCTCAACCATCCCAGCACTCCACTGATCAAGTGATACTCATATCCGAATTAGAGCTCTGATGGGATTTCATGCTTTCATCGGAATCCTGCCTTGCCAATACAGGAGGCGCAATCGGCGTTCGGTACCAAGCGCTGACGCTACCGCCCTCGCCTAGATGCAATCCCGCCGCATAGGCATTCATTCCCTGCGAGAAGCCGGTATCATTGCCATACGCGGTGAATACAACATTTCCACTCTCGGCTCGCTGCTTTATGTCTTGATACTCATTGGGGCGGTTTTGCTGCAAATTCGTTTCCCAAGTATCGGTAAATTGCCGAAGCTGCTGAGTCACGTTGTCGATATCGCCTATTGAGAACTCGTCTGGCATTCCCCATTTATCAATTGCAATTGCTCCCTCCCCCCGCCCACCCGCCACATCGAATTGATACTCACTGGCATAGCCTGCCAGCGCCTTATCCGGACTGGAGGCCGCCCAAGGATCAAAAACAATCAATCCAGGCACGCCAGCAACCTTTACCTCAAGAAACGAATGCTTTGCCACCAGATCCGACTTGCGCTCATAACTTTCAATCGTCGCCAAGCCCTCCATCTCAAGCTTGGGTTTAATGACACGACTTAGATAAAACTCGCCAAGCGCGGAATAATGGTCGCAATTCCCACCACCGTACTTCAATGCCAAGCCCGCCTGGAACAGCGTACTTTCAGAGCTCGCCTGCATGGGCGAAAGACCTGAGCTTTGGCGATATTGGGTGTACAAATTTCCCATATCGTACGCATACGCCGCAGATGCCGGCCCACTCGTCCCCTGGCCTTCCGGCTTATTTCCTGGATGGATCATGCCTCGTAGCTCCACCCCAAATTGATTCAAAACAGAAATTACTTTTTCGCCCGGAGTCACGGACTGCGTTTGTGCGACGCCAACAGTCGCTAGCGAACTGATCATCATTATCCATCTTCCCCTTATCACGTTGAATATGCATGCCATGCCTTGAAATCAGGCCTCATCCATAAATGGCCTCAACTCTCTCAAGCCTTGGGCACGATCACCCCATTTCCCAAGCTTTCGCCAAGCACCTAGTCACCACCTCGCGCACATCCGCCACCGTGCGCATGCCCGCGACATCCACCGCGCCGATTTCAATGCCGAACTCGTCATTCAGCGACATCACCATTTCCAACAACTCCATCGAGTCGGCGTACAAATCGTCAATCAGCCTCGCCGCGGGCTGGATCTTCTCTATCTTCGCCCCCAGAGTGAGGTGCAACACGGCTCTCACCCTCTCCTCCAACGCTCCGCGCTCGCTGCCTAGATCCTTCATTTCCAGCCGCATCCTCTGTCCCCTCATCCTTCAAATCGCCCAGCCCAGAGCCACCTCGCGGCGACGGGGCCTCGCTCAACCGCGCCAGGCCGCGGTCCGCATCAAGCTCGGTTTCAGGCCGCGCCAGCGCCGCTCGCAACAGCAATGGCAGCATGGCCATCAAATCCAGATCCCGCGCCAGCTTGCCGACGCCGGCGCCATGGATATCCATCAACTCCCGCCTCGCCTGGCTCAAGTCTTCAAAGACCTGGCGAGCCGCCTGTTCAAACCGTTTCTGCCCATCGCGCACGGCGTCCGAATCCAGACTGACGTCCAGTTGATACGCCAGATACTCGCCCGCCAGCGGCAGCACTTCGCGCGTCAGGAAGGATTCGCTCAACTGGCCGACGCCCCCCTCCAGCGCAACGGCATGCTGCGCCAGCTTATGCTCCAGCTGGCTGCGCAGCTGGTAGCCTTTATCGGTTTTCGGCGTCCAGGGGCCAAAAGCGGACTTCTCCCCCAAGCCATCCTTCAGAATCAGCGCCGCATATTGCCGCGCCTGTTCCTGCAATTGCGACTTGCTCCCCGCATCCAGATCCGGCTGCTGAACCAGTTGATGAAACACCTTGGCGAACTCGGCCACCTCCATCCTGGCGTAGAAGTTGCTGGAGCCTTGATACACATCCAGCAAGCGGCCCGGCGGCTCTCCCAAGCTGGACAAGGCCTCCAGGCTCTGCGCGGCGAGGCCTGCGGACAAGCCGCCCAAATCTGGCTTAGGCCGCATCGGCTTGGACGGGCAATTGCTCACACTCTTCAGCCCTATGAGCAATTCTGGAGACACTAAGCGAGAAAACGATCTTCTCGAATCGACCGTACCCGGCTGGCTGGCGTATCCCAAATTTGGCATCGACATGGATCGGGAAAGTCTTCCGGCAGGCATTACGCCCTCTCCCGCTTCAAATCTGCAGGAAAGACTTGGCTGTTTCCTGGCACGCGCTGATGGTGCTGCTCAGCACCTTGACCAGGTTGTCGAACAAGGAATTGGCATTGCTGTACTTCTGCGTCAGCGTCTGCAGCGTGTTCTTCATTTTTTCTTCCTCGGCGTCGAAACCCGCCTTCCAGGCCTGGAACTTGGCGCTGTCCATCGTCGTTTCTTTCGGCAGATCCTTTATCATCTGATCGATCGCGCTCATGTCGATCACCACCTTGTCCCCCTGGGCGCAGGTCTCCGGCAACCCCAGTTGCTTGGCCCACGCGACCGCGCCATCATGATTCTTGCCATTCGGGGTCGCGCTCCACAGCGCGACGTCCTGGTACTTGGCTTTCAAAGCGCTGAGCGCGCTACTCAAGGCGCCGGTGTCCAGCGTGATCTGCTCGCCCTTCTTTTCATCACTGGCCGTTTTGATCCAGTTGCTCAACGGCGACATGACGGTATCGCTGAATTCGCTGTAGAACTTGACGTACTTGCTGGTGGCGTCTTGAAACACGCCCAGATATTCCGTATTGACCTGGCCGATATACTGCGAAATCTTGTCCCATAACGCGAAATCGTCATGGCCATTGGAAAGACTGGACCCTGCCGCCATTCGCGCCACCTGGGAGCGGACGAAGGGCGACTCCGAACGGAAAACGCGTTCGGCGCCCACTACAAACGATTCCGCCAGCGGCGCCGGCAGCGCGACCTTTCCGGCCGCCAGGCTGCGCAAGCGGCCGTCCAGCTGATGCCACGCCAGCTGATTGTCATCCCCCGCCGAGGTTTTGCCGGTCGTCACCGCTCGAAACAGCGGCGCCAGCGTGTCGCTGAAGCGCTGGCTTGCCGTCAGCGCATGTTCCAAGGGCTTGGAATCGCCAGCCGGGCGGCTGTTGTTGTTCGGCGCGGCTTTGACCGAAGGCGTCGGGGCGTCTTCCTTGTTCGGAACCTGCAAATTCGGCAACCCCGCCGACGCGATGTGGTGATGGATATCAAGCATTCAAACCTCCCGATGGCAGGCCAAGCCAACTCGAAGCGGCATGGGCGAAAAGCGCCGCGCCGGATGCCGGCGCGGCCGAACGGATTGAGCGAATAGACTCACGCCCGGATATTGCCAGCCACCGTTCCCATCGCCGCCATATTGGATTGGCTCACGCCATCCAGCACCTTCAGCACGTCCTGGATGATTCCATCGGTGCTGCGGCTGCGATCGCGCGCCTCGCCCGATGCGTTGGAAGCCACCTGGCTGGATGCCTGGGCAATCTGCTGGTTCGCCTGCTCGGTTGACGCCGCATAGCGGCCGGCAGAACCCGCCACGTTGCCGACGGCGGCGGATGTGTCCATCACCAGCTGGCCGCTGGTTTTCTTCTTGTCCGCGGCAAGCCTGGTGTCCTCTCCGGTCCGGTGCTCCTCCTGACGCTTGATCTCCAATTTGCCGTTGTGCTCCATCAGCTCTTGCCGATTGGAAGACTCCACCTTCGGCGACTCGAGCTTGATCTTGTTCGCGTTGATTTCGCTGTCAAGCTTTGCCACTCTGACGGAATTGGTCTTCAATACGCCGCGTTCAGCCGACAAGCCGCCATGCCTCATCCCGGCGCCGGTGGCGCTCATGCCGACCTGCAGCGTGCTCTGCGCCACGCTGCCGAGAAGCTCGTCCTGGCCGGCCCTCTCCGTCGCCGCCGCGCCGGCCTTGGCCGCGTCGAAGCTGACGACCGACATCTTGCCGTTGAGCTTGCTATCGGCCGTTCTCACCTTGACCAACGCATGCATCAGCTCGGTCTGGGTATCCGCAAACTTCGTCGACATATGGCTGATATCGAGACCGCTGCCATCCGGCTTTTTATCGTCATCCTTCACCGGCTGCTCTTCGCTTTTCAGCTGGATGAAGTTTTTCAGCTTGCGGGTGCTTTCCTCTGTCACCACCGTTTTGGGCTGGGTCAGGTGAGGCTTTCCTCCATCGTTCTTTTCCTTGTTGTCGATATCGCTAGGCAGCGGCATCGGCACCGTCTGCACGCCGCCACCACGGCCTACCGGCGCGCCGGTGGGAGCCACAACCTGGTTAAGGTTGGGATTGAAAACAGTGTTGTTGTGAACCGTCATATTCTTAAACTCCCTTTAGCTCAGGCGCGGGTGTGCCCTAGGACGAAACGCCCCGCATCCGTGGTTTGCTCGAACACGTTGGACATGTTCACAGTCAGATCCTGGGTAATCTTCAGATTGCTGCCGAAAGTCTCCACCGCCTGCTGCAGCCACTTTTCGAGCTGCTCCATGCTGGCCCGGGCAAGCGAAAAACCCGCCAGCGCTTCGGCGGCCTTCTTCTTGAACACCCCCTGCTCCACCCCGCCGATCCCCTGAATGGTGGAGTTGATGAACGACCCGGCCGTCACCACCCGATCCAGCGTATTGGCCACCAGTTTCTGAGACGCCTCGTCGCTGCCCAGGCCAAGGCTCTTGGTCAAGCGCTCCATGCCTTGGGAAAACAACTTGCCGGTGCCGCTGGCCAAATCCTTCAAGACCTGCGGCACGATGTCCTTGACCGCGTCGCCGATCAGCTTGCCCAACATGTCGCCCATCTTGCTGGCGGCGTTCTTTCCCACCGCCGCCACCGCCACCATGGCCACCACCATCACCACCGCCGCAATGACGGCGCCGACCACGGCTCCCACCATTTCCGCAGTGCCTTTATCTACGCCCAAACCTTCCAGCGCCTTGGTGATCGCCTTGCTCAACAACTCCATCAAGGGCTTGAGGATCTTGTCCATCAGCGGCTTCAAGGCTTCTTCGATGAACGACTTCCCGGTAACAGCCTTGCAGATTTCGTCCGCCACCATCAGCCCCACCCCCACGGCGGCCAACGCCAGACTGGCGCCGCCGGTGAAGGCGGCCGACACCACGCTGACCACCGTCAGGATCGCACCCAGGATCTTGCCGAGACAGCCCATGACGGTATTGAGGGTTTCCGCCTTCTTCACCTCTTTCTGGTACTCGTCGGCCTTCTTCTCCATTTCCTTCTGCCGGCTGTCCTGCATGGCTTCGAACAGGGATAATTCGTTTTTCAGGCTTCTTTCGCTGTTGTCGCCGAGGAGCTTGGAAAACCTGGCCATCACTTCGGTCAACTTGGCGAGATTGTTCAAATTGTCCTTGTCCGCCAGCCTGGCGGTCTCGCTGTCTATGCCGGCGTTGTGTATCTTGTCGACCACGCCATCGGTAACCGCGGCCTTCTGCGTCGCCACTTGCTGAGCCTGGGTGGCCGCGTCGACGGCATTGCTTGCCGCGGTCTTGGCTTGCGCCAGCGTGGTGTTCGCCGCATCCAGGGCGGCCTTGGCGTCGGCGTAGCCCGCGTCATTCGGCGACATCTTGTCCAGCTTGCTCTTCGCCTCATCCGCCTTGCTCTGCGCGGCGGCGACCGCGGCATTCGCCGTTTCGCTGTTCTGCGTCGCCGTTTTGAATGCCGCGGTGGCCGCTTCCGACTCGCCCAACGCTTTTTCGAACTCCTTCGACAACTCGGTGCTCATCGCCTTTTCCGACTCCCGCATCGCTCGCCAGGTAGCCAGGCGGGTCTCCAGCTCCTTCAGGCTGCTCTCGCCCAGCAGGACGATCAGTTTTCCCACCACGTAAGTGAACGCGCCGTCCTTGTTCAGTCCGGGCAATGAACTGTCCGTAGGCGGAGTCAACTCCGGCGAGCCCGTCTCGTTCTCGCGCGCCACCGTCACGCCACCCGTTTTGCCCGCATGAAAGGCCAACAGTTTCGCGTGAGCCTCATGCGCCACATTCAGAAACGCCCCCCCCTGGCGCACGCTGTCCGTTACCGCCTTGATGAGATCGGGGTTTGGCGGCCGGCGGCCGCCTATCGTGCCCACATCGCTCATGCCTGCTCCTTTTCCAGGCTGCGGGACTGCTCGTCCTCAGCCTCCTGCAAAGTATCCAGATACACTTGGGCCTTGACGCGCAGCGCCTCATCGTCGCTGCGCTCCAGCACCAGTTCGAAACACTGCTTCGCCTTGGCCGCCTTGCGCATGAACAGCTGGCACTGGCCGGTGAAGAACACGGGACGGTAATCGCTCTTGCCCAACGCGAAAGCCACCGCGTACAGATCGGCCGCCTTCTGAAACTGCTTCTTCAACTGGAATACCGCAGCCAGGCCGATGATGTAGTCAGGGTTGTAAAAGTCGTAGATGCACAGGAAGCGGAAGAATGTCTCGGCGTCGTCGAGCCTTCCCTTGTTGTAAAAATCGTAAGCATGGGCATACAGGCCATCCATCAGGTCCTGCGGAATGCCATGCACGTCTTGCAACGTGGCACCCTCGCTCACGGCTTGCCAGATCACCTCCGCCAGGCGATCGTCATCGGCGCTGTCTGTAAAACTCATTAATCTGCTCCCAAGTAACGGTCGCCAACTCGGCAAAGCTGGCTGGAGAAGATCGCCGGACAACCATTGCCGGCGGGCATCATCCCAGCCATTAAACCCGGGTCGGCTACGATAAACATTCAAGAATCGCTCATTGCGGCTCAACGGCGTCATCCCCCTCCGGCAAACCCGCGTTTTCCACCTGCTCCAGCCACGCCAGCAGCCGCAGCACTTCGTCCACCTCGTCCAGGCTGATGAAGGCATAGCGCCGATGGCTGGCGTAAATTCGCCGCGCCAGCGGCACGTCGCGAACCACAGGCACGCCCACCTTCCGGGCATGGGCGCGCACCGCCAAAGCCCGCTGGTTGGTTTCCATCACGGAAATGAACGGCGCCGGCGACAACTCCGGCTTGAAATAAATGCCGATGGCGATATGGGTGGGATTGGCGACGATCAAGCGCGAATTCGCCACATCCGACTTCACCTGCTCGGACAGGATTTCCATATGCACCTCGCGCCGGCGCGACTTCACCTCCGGATTGCCTTCTTGTTCCTTCATCTCGCGCTTGACCTCTTCTTTTTCCATTTTCATGTCCTTCATGAACAGGAAATACTCAGCCAGCGCATCCAGAATCAGGATCAGCGCGATGCAACCCAAACAGGTCAATACCAGCGACAGCAACAACTCGCGCCAGATAGCGGCCAGGCCCAGCGGACCGCCATGCAACTGGGCGAACAGCAGCGTCTTGTGCTTGTTCCAGACCACAAACACCGCTACGACGAAACTGGCCAGATACAGCAAGGCCTTCACCACTTCCTTCACCGTGCGCAGGCTGAACAGCTTCTTGAAGCCATTCACCGGATTGAGCGCGTCCAGATTCAGCTTCAACGCCTCGCTGGCCAGCACGAAGCCGCTCTGCAGCAGGGACGGCAGCGCCGATGCCAGCGCGCACAACAGGAAAATCGGCAAGAACAGCCTCAGCCCCAGCCATGCCAGCGCCTTGGCGTAACCCGGCATGTCCAGCCGGAAACCGCTGGCGATCGTCTGGCGGAACACGCCCATCAGTTCGGCAAGGGAGGAGAACGACACCAGATAGGCGACCCCGCACAGGGTCAGGCAGGCGACGACCAGATCGCGGCTCTTGAACGACTGCCCTTTTTTGGCCGAATCCCTCAGCCGCTTGTGCGTGGGCTTTTCGGTTTTCTCGGCCATCTCAGCGCGGCGCCGCCAACCAATTCGCCAGCGCCGCGGGTTTCAGCGCCAGTTGCCCCACCGTCCCCGGCAGCACCGGCGCGAAATACAGCAGCAGGATCAACAGCGCCACCGCGCTCTTGACCGTCATCGCCACAGAAAAGGCGTTCAATTGCTGCGCAAAGCGCGACAGCAGGCCCAATGCCGCTTCACACAGCAATAAAGCCGCCACCACCGGACTGGCCAGCACCAAGGCCTTGGCCATCACCCGGTTGATCAGGCTAAACAATGGCGTCAGCGGCGGAGCGCAGTCGCGCAGCGGGTCGCATAGCTGATAGCTCTGCCCGATCAGCTCCAACACCAGCTGGATGCCGCCGCCCTGCAGATAGACAGCCGCCGCGAACAGATTGAAAAAATTGGCCAGCTCGGAGGTATCCACGCCGTTGGCCGGGTCGACGCTGCTGCTGAAAGTCGCGCCGCGCTGGTTGTCTACGACGCTGCCCAGCGCATGGAAAACCCAGAACGGCCAGGCCAGCAGACAACCCAACAACAGGCCGATGGCAGCCTCCCGCCCCAGCAGCGCCAGAAACGGCAGCGAATCGGCGGCCATCGGCTCATCCACCCCATGCGGCCACACCCCCTGCGCAACCAGCATGGAGACCGCCGTGCGCGCCATCCCGCTCAACACATTGCTGTTGAAAAAAGGCAGGATGAAAAAAATAGGCGCGACCCTGGCAAACCCAAGCGCCGCGGTGGCCGCCCAGCCATGGATGTCGAAAAACAGAGAGGCCGGCATCGCCTCACCCATGGCTCAGCGCCAGACGCATCACCTCGCGGCCGAAGCCCAGCAAGGTTTCCCCATACCAGCCCGACAGCATGAACAGGCACAGGCTGACGCCAAACAGCTTGATGCCGAACGGCAGCGTCTGTTCCTGCAGCTGGGTCACGGTCTGGAACAGGCCCACCAACAGGCCGATGATGGTGGCGACGATGATGGGCCAGGCCGACATCATCAACACCAGGTACAGCGCCTTGTTGCTGGCGAATATCATTTCATTCATGGCGATGCGTCCCATAGGATGGGGCGGACGACCATGCCGCGCAGGAAAGCGCCTCCACGCCGGGCCGCATCAACTGGCGAGCTCCAGGTATTGCTGCACCAGGCCCTTGGACAACAGAGTCCAGCCATCCAGCGCCACGAACAACACCAGCTTGACCGGCACCGATATCGTCACCGGGCTCATCATCATCATCCCCAACGCCAGCAGCACGCTGGAGATCACCAGATCCACCACAACGAACGGCAGATACAAATAGAAGCCAATCTTGAACGCGCTCTTGATCTCGCTGAGCGCATAGGCCGGCAGCAAGGCGAAGATGGATGGCGGCTCGTCCGCAGCCGCGCCGCCTGCAGGCTCTCCCATCCGTTGCGCCTGCGCTTTCTCGAAAAAGCGCGCCAGTTCCGGATCGGAATACTTCTGCAGATAACCGCGATAGCCATCCAGGCCGTTTTCGACGAAGTTGCGCACCGATTCGATGCTGGAAAAGCTGACATGCTCGTCCTGGTAGTAATCGCAGGCCTGCCGCGCAATGGGCAGCATCACGAACATCGACAGCAGCAGCGCGACGCCGTTAAGCGTCATATTGGAAGGCACTTGTTGCAGGCCCAGCGCATTTCGCACCATCACGAACACAATGGAAAACTTGATGTAGCAAGTGCCTGAAGCAATCAGGAAGGGCAGCAGCGTGGCAAACGCCATCAGCGCTATCAGGGTAATATCATTCGACATCCGCGACCTCGCCCTGCCACTGCGTCATTTCCACGCCCAGATGGCCATCCAGCTGCACCAGTTCGCCGCGCCCCAGCAGCGCGCCGTTGGCGCGGACCTCCACGCGCTGTTCCGCGCCTGTCTGCACCGGCAGCAACCGCCCCTGGCACAGCTGCTGCAATTCGGCCAACGTCACCATGCTCTGTTGCAAGACAAACTCCAACCGCACCGGCAACTGGCGGACATCCGCCACTGCCGGTCCGTCCTCGGGACGATCCTCTTCCGTCTGCCACTCCATCACGATTCCCTCATCGCTCCGTTGATAACGCCCCAACACCCGCCCATGGCAACTCACCCGCGGCGCGGCCTGCTGGACCAGCAACATGTCGCCCAGGCCAACGCTCCGCAACAAAGACAAGCTGATGCGGCTTCTTCCCAATTCGAACCTAAGCGGCAGCGGCAGGCTCTCCAGCCGTGCCGAATCCAAGACCGGATGCGTCGGCGCCGGCACCTTGGACAACCACACCGGCCCCAGCTCGGTCGACACTTTCAGCAGAGCCTGCGCAGGCAGCTCGCTTCCGTCCACCAGCCGGCCCAGACTCAGCCCTTGATAGGCCAGCTCCGGCATAGGCCAGCGCAGCGGCTGTTCGCTGGCGGCGATCAACCGGACCGCCTGTTCTTCCACCCCGGATGCGCTGGCCAGCGCCGCCAGCTCCGGCGCCATCTTCTCCAGCCAGGTCCGCGGCTGCAGCCATCCCTGCCAGCGTCGCGCCTCATCGCTCAGCGCCACCCATCTGCCGCTGCGGGACGGATAAGCGATTTCGGCTTCCCAGCCTTGCCGTTTCCAAGCGTCTTCCGTCTGGCGCAGGGCCTGGAATTGCCGGTCCACATGCCGCAGTTTCAACATCAGGCGTCCTCCTCGTGCTCATCCTGGGCCGGCCTTGGCGATTGTCTTTCTCCGTTGTCGCGATCAAGGCTCCAGTGCTGCGGGTTGCCCGACAGCCACTGTTCGCTCAGGCGTTGCTGCACCAGGCTGTCGGACGGCTGCAGCAACAACTTGCCATTCCGGCTCTGAATCCTCACCGCGTGCTCCCCTCCCCAGCGCAGAAAGCGGTAGCCGATGCCGGACGATTGTTCAGGCTCGGCCTTCGGCGGCGATTGCGGCGCTCCCTCCGCCCGGCTTCGAGGCCGCGGAGCCCAGCTCCCATCGCTTGCGGCCATGGCCTGCGGCGGCAAGAGCGCATCCTGCCGTCCGGCAACAACCGCGGCGGCGGCATCCTCATGATGTTTGCGGCCAGCGCGCGTCGAAATCGGGCTCGCCACCATGTCGCCGCGCGCCATGCCCGGCAGCGCGAGTCCGGCCGCGCCGGCGGCAGGCTTGGTCCGCCCCGGGGCGTCCGGTGCCCGCTCCGACTCTCCGCCCCGAGCGCCGGCGTTGACAATGCCCGCGCTCCCCGGCTCCGGCGCGCCCTGTCCGATGACGGAGCCGGCATTTCCGGCTCCGCTCGGCGGCGTCTCGGCCATCCCCCGCGCGGCCACATCCATCCCGATGGCAGAGGCCGCGATTGGCGGCGGGCTTGTTGCGGCCGCCTTCTCGCCGGCCGGCGGGAAAGGCGCGGCAGCTGCCGACAATGCTTCCTCGCGACGGGCCCCAGGCAACGCCGGCGGCGAACCCAGCACAGCGGCGCCGCCGACGCTCGCGCGCCGCCCATCCACCGGCCTCTCTTGCCCGTCCGCCCAACCAGCCGCGCTCGACGGCGACGACATTGACGCCTTGCGCGGAGTCGCGGCCATGACTGGCGGCGCGCTCGCTTCGGCCTTCCTCCCGCCAGCCGGCGACGCAGCCGTGACCGCTATCGGCAAAGATGCTCGGGATGGCTCTTCGCATGCCCTCGCCCCCAAACCAGCCGTCGCGCGCTCAGAGGAGCGGATTCCGGACGGCGCTGCATTGCAGGATGGCTCGCCATGTTTCTGTCGATGGCCTTGCGACAGTTGCAGCAGCGAGGGCGGCGACCAGGCAGGGAGCGGCGGCTCGCTGGCGGCTGCATCGGCATGCGAGCCCGACGCCAGCCGCTTACCCTTTGCCAGCCTGCCGGCAAGCCAGTCGCTGCGGTTCCTTGCCGCCTCATCGTCCAGCGGGGGAAATACGTTCTGAACGACCGGCGATGGCCCTGCCGTTTCCGGCAAACCCTCAGCCCCCATTTGATTGGCGTCCGGGTTTGACCCGCCTTCCGGCGAGACAGCGGCCTTTGATTCCGCCATCGCATTCATGCCGCGTCCCGCGCCGCATGGCGGCGGTAAAATCGACAGAGGCTGATCGCCCCTCAGCGGCTTGCGCGCGTCGGGACTGGAAAGCAGCCTGGCGAAACTGCTTGCCGCCCCCTCGGCCTCTTCGGGCTTGAGCGCGGCCGGCCACCTGCCTGCCGCCGTCACGGTTTCCATTTCGTTCGCTCCTCCAGTTCGACTTCTTCTTGCAGCAGCCGCGACAATCGCCGCTGCTTGCGGACCCGTTGCGCCCATCGCTGATATTTGTCTTCCTTGCGCAGCCATTGCCGGCTCAGCCCGCTCTGTTTCTCTCTTTCCAACTGCAGCTGCTGGCGCCGCTCCTGCAGTTGCTCGCCTTGCAATGCCAGGCTCTGCAGTTGCTGTCGCAACACCGCCTGCCGGCGCTGCAAGGAAAACAACTGGCCGCGATCGACGACCGTGCCGGCCAGTTGCTGAGCCTGCAATAGCAGGCGCACGCCCTGCCCCTGTGCCTCAAGCGCCTGCTGCTCCCGCAACAGGCCATCGTCTTGGCGCGACAACTGCGCCAGCGCCTGCTGGCACCGGGATTGCGCGAACTGGCAGCGCCGCAGCAGCGCGCCGATCTTAGGCAATAAGCTCATGCATGCCGCGCAGCGTGGCGTCGAACGACGAGTTCTGCGCCAAGGGCTGCCGCAGCCATTGCCGCAAAGCTTCGCGCGCGCGCATGGCTCGGTCGTTGTCGGCGTTCTCTCCTTGTCGGTACTCGCCCAGATCGATGAAAACCTGCAGCTCCTCCAAGCGCGCCATCAGGCCCCGCACTCCTGATGCCACCTGCAGATGCGCGTCGGCGCAGACCTGGCCCGCCACCCGGCTGGCGCTCTTCAGCACGTCGATAGCGGGGTAATGTCCCTGGCCGGCCAGCTTGCGGCTCAGATAGATGTGGCCGTCCAGAATGGAGCGGATCTCGTCCGCCATCGGGTCTGGCTCGTCGTCGCCTTCCAGCAAAACGGTGTAAAAAGCCGTGATGCTGCCCTCTCGGGTCGCGCCGGGCCGCTCCAGCAG
The DNA here is from genome assembly GCF_039708975.1 of Chromobacterium indicum. Classification (NCBI taxonomy): domain Bacteria; kingdom Pseudomonadati; phylum Pseudomonadota; class Betaproteobacteria; order Neisseriales; family Chromobacteriaceae; genus Chromobacterium; species Chromobacterium indicum. The sequence continues at coordinate 234,563 of NZ_JAYFSJ010000008.1, read as the reverse complement.
GCGCGGCAGGCTGTCGAACACCGATGCCGGATAGCCGCGCCGGGCCGGCGGCTCCCCCGCGGCCAGCGCCACATCGCGCAAGGCGCGGGCGTAACGCGTCATCGAGTCGACGAACAACACCACCCGCTTGCCCTGATCGCGGAAGTATTCAGCCACCGTGGTCGCCAGCAAGGCGGCGTTGCAACGGTCCACCGACGCGTAGTCGGATGTGGCGTACACCAGCACGCAGCGGTCGCGTTTGGGCGACTGCCGCAAAGACTCGGCGAATTCAGTCACCTCGCGGCCGCGTTCGCCAATCAGGCCGATCACGAACACATCGGCCTCGGCTTGATCGATCAGCATATGCATCAGCATGGTTTTGCCGCAGCCGGCGGAGGCGAAAATGCCCACCCGCTGGCCGATGCCGCAAGTCAGCAAGCCATCGATCGCACGCACGCCGGTGACCAGCGGCTGGCGCACCCCCACGCGCCGCGAATACGGCGGCGGGTCGGCGTCGATGCCGCGCTCGTCGCCGCCATGGCTGGCGGGCTCGCTGGCGAATCTCTCCACCACTTGGCCGGTGGGATCCAGCATCGCGCCCAGCACCGCATCGCCGATCCAGGCCGACAACGCCCGTCCAGTCGGCTGCAGCACCGCCTCGCGCGACAAGCCGCGCGCGTTGCCGATCAGGCTCAGGATCGCTCGCTCCTGCTGAAAACCCACCACCTGCGCGCGAGCCACCACCTCGCGGTCCTGCCAGCTGCGGCGGATTTCGCACAACTCGCCTATCGCCACATCCGGCAACGCCGCCTCCAGGATCGGACCGGACAGCCGCTGCGGATAAGCCAGGCGGCGCAGCAAACGCGGGGGCTTCATCACAGCAGCAGCTCCCGAAAATGATTCAGCGCGTCGAAAAACCCGTTCAACGCCGCCGCGAAATGGGGGCCATCCTCCAGGCAATCCGGATGCAACAGTACCCTGAGCTCCAACTCGCCCTCGCTCTGAGCCAGCTGCAGCTGGCCGCTGCGGGCAAAGCCGCAGCCCGCCATCAGCGACTTGAGCAAACTGCCGCCGAGGCGGTCCAGCGCCGCATCGTTCAGGCTCCCCAGGCGCGACCACAGCCATACCTCGCCCTCTTGCTCGGTGATGTGCATGCTGGGCAGATCGCACAGCTCGAGCGCGATAGTGCAGCCGCCGTCCAGCGCCGCCAGCCTCTCCGGCTCGTAGCCGCTGCCTTGCAAGGCAGCGTTCAAAAGTTGCGCGATATCGATTGACTGCATAGCGCTCTCCTCCCCCGTCAGATAGTCTTGATCACATTCACCGACACGCTGTCGGTGATTTCCCCGAACGAAATCACCTCCAGATCATGGAAGCGGGTTTCCACCAGTTTCTTGATGAAGCGGCGCACATCCACCGACGCCAGCAACACCATGTCCTTGTGGGCGATGCTCAGGCTGTCCAGCCCCACCGCAAACAAGTCCATCAGTTCTTCGGAGGCGGACGGCTCCAGGTTGAGGAAGGCGCCGGCCGAAGTCTGGCGCACGCCTTTGCGCACCACGTCCTCCACCTCCGCCGACACCATCACCGCGCGCAATTCGTTGCCATTGGCGAATTTGTGGCAGATGTAGCGCGCCAGCGCCCCGCGCACGTGCTCCACCAGATTGATCACGTCCTTCTCGCGCGGCGCCCATAACGCCAGCGCCTCCATGATCAACTTCATATTGCGCACCGATATCCGCTCGGTCAGCAGCCGCTGCAGCACTTCGGCGATGCGCTGCACGGTGGCGTGGCGCAGCACTTCCTTGAGCAGGTCCGGATATTTGCCTTCCAGCTGATCCAGCATGTGCTTGGCTTCCTGTATGCCGAAGTATTCGTTGACATGGCGCGCCAGCAGCGTGGACAGACAGTGGTAGAGCTCGTCCAGCGCCGGCCGCAGCTGATAGCCCAGCTTGGCCAGCTTTTCTCCCTCGGCCGGCTTGACCCACGCGCACTGCCCGGCGCCTTGCGCGGCCCATACCGGCTGGATGCCCAGCGCCTCCACTTCGTCCGAGTAGTTGACCACCCGCACCAGATCGAAATGCAACGCGAACTCTTCCGCGCGGATCTCGTTGATCAACACCGCCGCGCGGTTGTCCTGCATCGAGCTGGAGTCGCTCAGCATCATCTGCGGCAGGCGGACGCCGTAATCGATGAAGAACTGGCTGCGCAGGCGCTCAGCCAGTTGCATGCGCTCCAATTCGGCGCGGCGCGCCTTGGGCACCAGCAGGATCAGCGGCACCGTCTCGGTCGCCACCCGGTCCAGATTGCCGATCAAGCCCAAGGAGCTGTCCGGCCCCGGCTTGCCTGGCTCGGTAGCCGCGCCGCCCGAAACCGCGCGCGCGCCGGCCGGTTCGCCGGGCGCGCCGGCGGCCAGGGCCGCCCGCCGCTTGAAATAGAACAAGCCGCCCAGTCCGCCGGCCAGGATCAGGAATACCAGCAGAGGAAAACCCGGCAGCATGCCCACCGCCAACGCCAGGCCCGCAGTGACCACCAGCACGAAGCGGTTGCCCAGCAACTGGCTCATGATGTTGCGGCCCATGTTCTCGCTGTCGCCATTGACCCGGGTGACGATGAAACCCGCGCTGATGGCGATCAGCAATGCCGGGATCTGCGCGACCAGGCCGTCGCCGATGGTCAGCATGGTGTAGGTGGACAGCGCGGTGGACAGGCTCATCCCATGCTGCGTCACCCCGACGGCGATGCCGCCGACGAAGTTGACGAAGATGATGATGATGCCGGCGATGGCGTCGCCCTTGATGAACTTCATCGCGCCGTCGAAAGAGCCGTACAGCTGGCTTTCCCGCTCCAGCACGCTGCGCCGCTCGCGCGCGCCGTCGGCGTCTATGATGCCGGCCCTCAAGTCGGCGTCGATGCTCATCTGCTTGCCGGGCATGCCGTCCAGCGAGAAGCGCGCCGCCACCTCCGCCACCCGCTCCGAACCCTTGGTGATCACGATGAACTGCACCACCGTGACGATGGAGAACACCACGAAACCCACCGCCAGGCTGTCGCCGATGACGAACTGGCCGAAAGTGGCGATGATCTCGCCGGCATCGGCCTCGATCAGGATCAGGCGGCTGGTGCTGATCGACAGCGCCAGCCGGAACAGCGTGGTGATCAGCAGCACCGACGGAAAGGTGGAGAAGCTCAGGATGCGGTCGATGTAAAACGACCCCATGAACACCAGCATCGCCAGCACGATGTTGAGGCCGATCAGAAAGTCCACCAGGTAGGTGGGCAGCGGGATGATCAGCATCGCGATGATCATCACCATCAACAACAGGATCAGCAATTCAGGCCGCGAGCGCGCGCCGTTCAACAAAGAAGTCAACACCGTCGTTCATCCAGAAAATCAGACGCTAAAAACGTCTTTGATAGGGGAAAACAGCAAGCGAAATCCTGCGCGGCAGGGCTTGGCTGGCGGCTCTCTCCCAAACGGCTCACCGCGCTCTGCGCCGCTCAACCAACTCATGTCGATAAGCGATTCCGGCCAGATGGCGAAACTCGTCCAGCAAAGCGTCCAGCCATCCCTCATCGGGAAACAGCCTGGCGGGCAAGGACTTGCAGGCCTGGTACAAGGCATGCAGCAAGGTAGAGCGGTCGGCATGGCGGCTGAGCAGGGCGGTATCGCCCACGGTTTCCGCCAGCAGTTCGTCCAGCTCTTGCGGCTGCTGCAGCAGCGACAGCAGCAGAAACAGCCAGTCGGCCTCATTGGGGTTGAAGCCGTGGACCGCCGGATTGGCCAGCAGGCGCCCGATGAACAGGCAGTCAGCGGAGCGCAGCAATTTCAGCTGGGTCAGCCTGCCGAGCAGATCGCCGAACTCCAGCCTCGAGCAACTGGCATCCAGCGAATCGATATCCGCCAGCAAGGCCCCCTCGATGAAGTCCAGCACCTGCGCCCGGCGCTGGTAGCCGTAACTGGCTACCCAGTCCTGATAGATCTCCGCCTCGCCCGCCTCGCTTTGCAGAAACTGCCGGTAGCTGGCGCGCAGCAGGCCGGGGCTCAAATCCAGCGCCTTGCCGAACAAGCGCGCCTTGAGCGCGCAGTTGATGCCGGCTTTCAGCGGCTGCGGCTCCGCCTCGTCTTCCACTTGGTCCAACAGCGCTTGCAGCCGCTTGCGCGTCACCTCGTCCAGCTGCCGGCGCCGCAGCAGCTGGCGCAGCACCAGCACCAGATCGCTGTCGTCGGGAAACTGCGAGCGCGCCCGGCGCAGCAATTCCTCGGCGGCGTAGCCGGGCGACTTGGCCACCTGCAGGATTTCCTGAGCCTTGGGCAGGGCATCCTCGTCAAGCACCCGCTCGAAACTATCCGCCAGATTGCCCCGCTTCTTGTCGTAATCGCGGCGGCTGCGGAACTGGGTCAGCACCGCCGCCATTTCGTCGGCGGATTGGGCGGCGCGCTGCAGCAGCGCCGCCGGATTGGTCTCTTCCGCCAGCTCCGCTTCGTTCATCTGCGCATCGGCCTGCTGCGATTCGCTTTTCTGCTGGGCATCGTGCCGGATATCGCGCTTGGCATCGCGTTTGGCGTCCAGCTGAGCCTGCTGCTTGGGCGTGCGCAAACCCAAGGCATGCTGCTGGCGAGCGTTAATCTCCATGGCCCGCGCCCTCCCGCCGCTCCAGGTAGCGGCGCAACTTCTGCTGCAGCGGATCCATATCCAAACCGCCCTGCCGGCTCAAACCGCCAGCCAAGTCGCTGGCATCCGGCGTCAGCGGCGAGTCGATCTCGCGCGGCTGGATCAGAAACACCCGCACGCTGTTCGACAAATCCTTGCGTTGATAGCGAAACAGGCTCCCCACCAGCGGCAATTGGCCCAAGCCCGGCACGGCCGCCCGGTTGTCGCTGCTGGCGTCGCGGGTGAAGCCGCCTATCAGCAGGCTTTTGCCCTGCGGCACCCGTGCCACCGTGCTGATGCGCGTGCGCCCCACTTCCGGCGTGGCGGCGTCCTTATTGTCTTTGGAGTAATCGGGCGCGCGCGCCTCGCTGCCGTCCTCGATGTTCAGCGACATCTCGATCTGGCCATCGGCGCTGAAGCGCGGCAGCACGCTGACCAGCGTGCCATAGGTCACATGCTGCAAGTCGACGCTGCGCTCGCCTTCCAGCTTGGTGTAGAAAGTGCGGTTGTTATCGAACACGGCCGGCACATTTTCCTGTGTCAGCAATACCGGCCGCGACACGACATTGGCCTTGTTCTGCTGCGACAAGGCCATCACCGACGCGATGAAGCGGCTGCCGTCCAGCGTGCTCAGCGAGCCGGAACCGTTGAACGACACCCCCAGCCCGCCTCCGACGGCAAGCTGCCCGCTCCACTCCACGCCCAGCCGGTTCAAATCCTCTTTCTGCAGATCAATGATCCACAGCGACAGCTCGACATGCCGCTTAGCCACATCCAGCGCCGACACCAGATTCTCGATGAAGCGCACCTGCTCGGCCGACCCCTTCACCAGCAGGCTGTTGGTGTCCGGATAGGCGATCACGCGGATATCCCCCGCTGGACCATCTTGCGGCGGCGGCTCCGGCAGCGCCGCCTTGGACGGCAACGGCAGCCCCGGCAATGGCGGCAGGCCTACTTGGCTGGCCGCGTCTTCCGCTCGCGCAGGCAGCCCCGGCGAGGGAGGCAAGGATGGCGCCGGCGGCGGCAGCATCCGCACCGACTTTCCCTCGCCCGTCAGCAATTTCTCTATCACCGTGGCCATGCCGGGGATCACCAGCTTCTGGTCGCGCAACTCGTAACTGCGGTCGCCGACGAAAGTGTTGTTGAGCTTGATCACGCCTATCTTCAAACGGCCCAGGTCCATGCCTTCGCTCTGCTTATCCATGAACCCGGCCGCATTGATCACCAGATCCACATACATCGGCGGGCCGGACACGTAGAAAGCCCCGCTGCGGCTGTCGCCGCGCAGCGGATAGCGTTTGTCGTAGAGGCCGGATTTGCGCAGAAAGCCGTTGAAAGCCGACAAGGACACATTGCGCAGCGCCACCACCGCGTTGCGGGTTTCGCTGGCGTCGTAGACATAGATGGATTGGCCGTCGTGATACCAGACCAGCCCCAGTTGCTGCGTCATCCGCTCCAGCAGCGCCTGCGGATTGCTGAGGTCGAACTCGCCGCTGACCTGCTTGCGCGCCGCCTGCTTGCTCAGAATCACCGGCTTTTTCAACTTGGAGGAGATCGCGTCGAAAAACGAACGCAGGCTGTCCTTTCTGGCCACATAGCCAGCGCCATCGGCAGCCTCCCCCGGCTCCGGCGCGGCCGCCGCCCCGGCGGCCAGGCACAGCGCGCATCCCAGCCATAACGCGTACGACAAACACTTGCTCATTTCACGCTTAGCGGGATGATATTGGACAGACTGCGTGGAGAAACGCCGATCAATCCTTTGATTTCATTTGAAAAGTGCGATTGCGAAGAATAGCCGTGCTTCAAAGCCAGCTGAGTCAGGCTTTCTCTGCCCTCAACCACGTCCAGCAGAGAGCGCGCCATCCGCCAGTCGCGCAGCGCAGTCTTGGCCGCATTGCCCAGCGCGTGGCGGCACAAGCGCCGAAAATGGGAACGCGATACGCCGTAACGCTCGCCCAGCTCCTGCAATTTGTCGCCGCCTGCCGACTGCGCCAACAGAAAACGCACCAGCCAATAGCTTTCATTGCGGCGCAACAGGGTCAGCAAGGACGAAAACGGCTCCGCAGGCTCCAGCAACTGGTTCAGAAACCAGTACTCGCAACGGCGCCGGTCAGCCCACAAAGACAGATCATCCTGCGGCAAGCGCGCGCAATGCCGCTCGGCAGAACACGGCGCCAGGCCATTGGCCTCATCGACGAAGGCCAGCAATTTGGCCAGCGCCTCCAGCCGGATCGGGTGAAAACAAAGACTGCCGGACGCCACCGTCAGCTTCAGCCGATCCAGCAGCAACAACCCCTGCCAGCCTGAGGGCAGAGTCCAAACCTCCCGGTCGGCTTCCCAGCTCAATTCAAGCCGGGCCCCGCCCTTGGCCAGCGGCAGCAATAACCAAGCCTCCTGGCCGGCGATCTCGCGCCGGCCGGAGGCCTCCAGGCTTTGCAGGGGGTTCAATACATTGTTCTCTGTCATCGCATGAAATCCAGGCCCGGCGGTTGCCGGGATGACGACAGTGTGTATCAGCGAAAGGAAGGAATCCTGATGGGAATATGATGGTGAGACCAATGCTTACCAACAGCAAATCAGCTACATCGACCTTTACCCCAAGCAAGAGCAGAGTGAAAATAATTATGGCGCATTACATCCCATGTAGATAGCACATTAATTACACACTAAGCGAACATTCCCTACCAAAAAGACTTAATCACTATCACTACCCACCCCGGTAAGATCCATAGTAAAGAAATCATCACCAGAGCTGTCTCTTCGCGGAATTTCAAAATGCGCTTTAAAATCCCTCACACTACTCAAGTTATCAATCTCCTCCAAGCCAGATCTTACCATCCCAGCGCGCTCTAATATTTCAACGAATTGATCTGCAGTAAATGATTCAGTCTTCATTCTATCATACAACCCATTCAACTCATTAACACTATGCCCAATCTCATCAATCACAGCCTGCTTATAAGAAGAAATATCCACCCCCTCTTCTTTTGGCTCATAAAGATGAAATGGAAATCCATGCTCATGTCCACTTCTTGTCTTTTCAGCAAAATCAGGAACAGACAAAGAAGATTTAGAAAATCTATCACCTTGTTTTTGGTTAAAAACACCACCCGATTCTTCGTTGTGAAACAGATAAGTTCCACCAGAATGGCTGCGTACAAGCGCAGGACTCTTTTCTTCTTTCTGTCCCTTCACATCTGCCGCAAACTCAACCGTGGAAGCCTTAGCCTGCCCCTCTCTCGGATGCGTATGCACAATATTGACAATGTTCATTTCTTTAAAGCCAGCAGTGCTCTTTCCTGGCGTCTTAACAAATGCGGCTAAGCCATCAGATCCATCACTCGCCAGACCTCCCACGATTAAAAGCTGCCGCTCATGAGCATCACCGACCACATTCAAGCCAATCTCACTGCTAGAATTTCTGTCCTTCCCAATAGTCTCGAGCTCCTCCAAAGAAATACTAAAACCAATCGGCAAGAAAACATGAGGAAAAAGGGAGATTGTGCGCGCCGCATCACCATCAGTAGCATCACCTCCTACATATTGTTCCCTGATGATTTTACCTTCACCAGCCATGTCATCAGCAATCCGCAATTTTTCAAGAATTGTATTTGCATTACTAGGCACTATCTCCTCATACCGAGCATAAAGCCCCTCAATCTTTGTAGTATCAACGTTATTTTTCTTCAGTATGTCGATCAGACCATCATAAGTTTTAGAGGCCTCTCCCGTGTTGAATTTTTTAGCACGCTCCTCCACCGCGCCACCATCCAAGGTCATACTACCAAATTTCGCATTGACAGATACACCACTCGGTGAACTAGAGATCATATCGCTTCCATTGTTCAAACAAATATAACCAATTAAATTTGATGGCAATGAATTACGCCACCACCTTATATCCTCGCAACACACTTCGACATATAAACCAAGTCTAGCCAACACAAACTGCACTGAATCCAAATACCATGGATGGTTAGCAATACTAGTCAAACAAAGTGGAAAAGGCTCTGCACATGCTCTAAACGCTCAAGAGGCACACACGTAACCAAAAAAGCTAAACCACAATCGCCAGCCATACTTGCAAAAACAGCTCACGCCTCCACCATCAAGGACGAGCCGGCCCCATCCCTACAGGGGTGACAAGCAGGATAGTGAAAATTCCGTTGTCAAGTCGCCAAGCCTGCTGATAAGATGTTTGATATGATACATATCATAACGAACAAATTATCAATGCGCCGTGAGACCCTGTAGCTCTGGCCTGCCACAAGGGATAGAGAGATGATGAACAACGATGGCTTCATGAACCGGCAGTTCGTCTTCGGCGATTTCATCCTGCACTTCGACGGCATGCTGACCCACGGCGAGCGGCAGCTGGGCATCCCGCCCAAGGAACTGGCGGTGCTCACCGTGCTGCTGGAAGCCGCCGGCGAATTGGTGAGCAAGGATGAGCTGCTGGACAGGGTATGGCCAGATGACGACGTCAACGAGGAGTCGCTGACTCGCTGCATCTACGCTTTGCGCCGCATCCTGCTGGAGAGCAAGGAGCAGCGCTACATCGACACCGTCTACGGCAAGGGCTACCGTTTCTGCCGCCCCGTGGCCATGGTGACCCAGCACAGCGTGCCCGCGACAAGCGCCTCGGTCGCGGTGCTGCCCTTCCGCATGGAAAGCCAACAGGATGCCCAGGCGCTGCATGGCGCGCTGGTGCAGAATCTGGCCCGTTACGCCCCCTACGGCCTCTGCGTGCTCCCGGCCACGCTGACCCGGCATTGCCATGCCATCGGCGATATCCACGCGCTGCTGGAGCAGCTTGCTCCCGACTACTACCTGGCCGGTCAAACCCAGGGCGCGGGCGAAGCCTGCATCTTGCGGGTGGAGCTGATCCGCTCCCGCGGCCACCAGCTGGTCCATCACGAAAGCATCTCGCTATCCGGCTTGCACCCGGCGGCGCTGCAAGCCAGGCTGAGCAATCTGCTGGCGCAACGCATCCCCGGCCTGCGCGTCAGCCGGATTGGGGAGCTGGACGCCGCCGACACCGCCATCCCCTACCTGAACGCCATGCAAGAACTGCGGCAGCACACGCCATCCAGCCTGCTGCGCGCGCTGGGCCAGCTGCATCGGTGCGTGGAGAGCGCCCCCGGCCACGCGCCATCCTGGCGCGCCTTGGCCGAATGTTATCTGGCCCTGGCGCAACTGAGCCTGTTCGACCAGGAGCTGGCGCTGGAACAAGCCAGGCAGGCGGTCGATAAGGCGGTGGAACTGGACGCCGCCCATCCTCAGACGCTTGGGCTGCTGGCCTTGCTGGGCAGCTTGCGCGGCGAGCATGCGCTGGCCGACGCGCTGTTCGAGCAGGCGCGGCTGCTGGCGCCGCAATCGGTGGAAGTGCACTGCTGCCACGCCTGGCATCTGTTTTTGTCCGGCCGGCTGAGCCAGGCGCAGAACGCGCTGGACGCCAGCCTGGAACGCGACCCTTCCCGCATTGCGGCCAACATCCTCAAGCTATGGCTGACCTTTTGCCAGAACCGCCTCGGCGACGCCGTCGCGCTGGGCAAGAGCCAGTTGCGCCGCTATGGCCAGGACCATCCGGTATTGCAAAGCCTGCTGGCCTTGATCTTGTCGCAACAGCAACAGCATGCCGAAGCGCTGGAGCTCATCCATGCCGTGCGCGCCGCAGGCGAGGAAGCCGGCCTGCTCATGCTCAACCGCTGCAGCGTGGAGTTTGCCAGCTCCGGGGACCCCTCCCCGTTGCAAGCGCTGCAGATAGACAGCCGCCATGTGCGGGCCAGCCTGCTGCCGCTGGTGCTGGCGCGCGACGGCCGCGAGGCGGCGCTGCTGCTGTGGGGGCAATTGCAGGCCGGACGCTACCCCTGGCTGCCGGCATGGCGGCACGACCCTCGGTTGGCGGAGCTGTTCGCGCCGCAAATGTCGGCAGCGGCGTGAGTCCACTAAGCCGACAAGATTCGGATGCGAATCTGATCCGCCGCGCCCAATCTGATCGTTTTTTCATCAGGAATGGCATAGCCCGCGCGCATACAGTGGCGGCCGATACCGACTCGCCCAGCAGCCTTGAATAAGAACACCATGCTTGCAGAAGACAACCACCCATCCGAGACTGCCTCCATCGTCGTGCGCCTGCTCAACAGCGCCTTGCGCGGCTGCGAGTTTTTGTTGCGCCCCGGCAGGACGCTGTTTCTGGTGGGCCCCAGCGAAGCCCTGGCCGAGCCGCGCCAATTGCCGGAGTTGCCCGGGGACACGCTGTACGTGCCGCTGGCCGACGGCGGCGTCAACTTCGAGATACTGATTGGCGAGGAAGCGCAGATCCGCGAGCTGGGCCAGGACGAAGTGAACGAATACCCGGCGGGCTTCAACCAGATCATCCGGGTAGGCGCGCTGGAGCTGGCGCTGCGCCCTCAGGACCAGTCCTGGCTGCCGGAAGTGCTCAATCCACGCCAGACCGACACCCTGGCGACAAAGCCTCCGCGCCGCCGCAACCGTTGGCTGGCCATTCCCGCCCTAGTGGCGCTGCTGGCCGCGGCGGGGCTGGGCTTCGGCAGCTACCAGCAATGGCAGGACAGTTCTCAACGCAAGACAAAGGAGCTGTCGGCGCTGCTGGGCAACAATCCTCAGCGCTTTCAGATACTGCCTGGACAAGATGGCCGCTTTTACGTCGCGGCCGCCAGCGAAAGAGACACCGCCTGGGCACGGCAAGCCTTGCTGCGCAGCGACGATCCGCAAGCCTTCGAGGTCATCACCCCTCCGCGCGAGAACGAACGCATCGGCCGCTGGCTGGCCGGAGCCTATCCCGACCTGGCGTATTACTGCCTGCAATTGAACGATCCGCGCCATCCCCAACTCTGGATCAGCCTGCAACGCGCCGCGCTGAGCGCCGAAGACAAAATGCGCCTGTCGGCCCGGCTGATCGAGCGCCTGCCTTACGCAGACAAGGTGGAAATCATCCCGATGGACGACGCCGCCGCCGCGCGCGAAGCAGAAGCCGGGCTTCAGCGGCTGGCCTTGCCCTTCCGCCGCCAGGACAACCCAAGCAGCGTCGTCTTCGCCATCTCGGGCTCGCTGGGCGACGACGAGTTGCAGCGCGCGCGCCAGTTCGTCGACCGCTATTACCGCCAATGGGGCGGTCGTTACGTGCAGTTCGCCATCGAGTTGAAGGACGACAGTCTCAAGGACAGGTCCTTCATGTATGGCAATCAGGGCTACATCAAACTTGATGCCAGCCATTGGTACTTCCCACACACTTCCTCAACCTCAGGAGAATAAGCATGGCCGCCAATATCGGAGCCTCAAGCCCGGATTCCTTTTACATCAACGTGTTGTCGCAGAATTTTGACGTGACCGGACTCAAGAGCGAAGTAGATACTGCCCTGAACGCCCTTGTCGCCAACCCTTCCGACCCAAGCGTGCTCGCCAAGTACCAAAGCAAACTGTCTGAATACAACCTGTACCGCAACGCCCAGTCCAACGTGGTCAAGACCTTCAAGGACATTGACGCCGCCATTATCCAGAACTTCCGCTAATCGCCGCGCCGGCACCCCGCCGGCGCCAACCTGGACTCCAAGATGATTCCCATTTCCGCCACCCAATCGCACCAGGCCATCCAGGTCAGCGACATCAGCCGGACCGAGCAGCAGACCATGTCGCTGGAAGACAGAATGATCCATGCCTTCGCCGAATCCGCGGTCTCAGTCGGCACGGAGAAAACCGCCATCATGCAAAAAATCGATCAAGCCGAGGATTTGAGCGATCCGTCCAAGCTATATCAGCTGCAGCTGCGCACATCCAATTACAACCTGGAAGTTTCCATGCTCAGCACCCTAGCCCGCAAAGGAGTGGGCGTGGTGGAAAGCCTGCTGCGCTCATGACGCGCGCCTGCCTGAAAGCCGCGCTGCTGGCGCTGCTGCTGGCAGGCTGCCAGCAAAAGGACTTGCTGAAGGGCCTGGACCAGCAGCAGGCCAATGAAGTCATCGCCGTGCTGCAGCGCCACAATATCGAGGCGGACAAGCAGGACAAGGGCAAGAGCGGTTTCAGCATCGCCGTGGCGCCGTCCGACTTCGCCGCCGCGGTGGACTGGCTGAAAACCTACGATCTGCCCTCCCGCCCGCGCATGGAGGTGGCGCAAATGTTCCCGGCGGACTCGCTGGTCTCCTCGCCGCGCGCGGAAAAAGCCAGGCTGTATTCCGCCATCGAACAACGGCTGGAGCAATCGCTGCAAACCATGGATGGCATTCTGTCCGCCCGCGTCCACGTCAGCTACGACCTGAATGCAGGGGAAGACGGCCGGCCTCCACAGCCTATCCACCTCGCCGTATTGGCAAGCTATGACCGGGATATCGAACCGGAGCCGATGATCAACAACATCAAGCGCTTTCTGAAAAACAGCTTCGCCGATGTCGAATACGACAATATCTCGGTCGTGCTGTCGCGCCGCAGCGAAGCCCAGCAACAGCAACCCGGCCAACCCTCCGCCAGCCGGCCGGACAACCTGCCGACGCTGCTGGCCGGACTGGCCGCCTCGGGCTTGCTGGCCGCCGTCGCCGCCTGGTTCTGGCTGCGCCAAGGCCGGCGGGGCGGCAAGGCGACGCTCGCGGAGGCGCGGCATGGCTGAGCATTCCGGCATCGAAGCCGAACTGTCCCCGCAAGTGCGCGCCATTCTGTTCGACCCGCTGTCCTATCTGCATCCGCAACGGTTGCGGCTTCCTGCCGCGCTGGACACCCCACGGCAGCGCGCCGTCGTCAACGACATGCTGATCAGCGGCCATCGCCTGGACAGCCACTGGCCCGCCGGCCCGCTCAACAGCGCCACTCGCCAGTTTCTGCGCCATTGGCCGCTGCTGCCGCAAGCGGCTTACCTGATCGGTTGCCAGGCGCTGCGCGCCGCCCTAGGCTGGCAAGGCGGTCTGCTGCGCCTGCCTGCCTGGGCTCAGGATTTCGCCGTCATGCGTCTGAATCCGCCAAGCGGCATCGCGCCATCCCGCCCGTTCTCCCACAACGACTTGCTGCGCGCCGGCTATAGCCGCGTGCTGGCCTGGAAGCCAGAGCTGCCCTCTGCTCTGGCCCAAAGGCTGCCGCTTCCGTTTCCTCCCATCGTCGACGATGCGCCGGCCGCGCCCGGCGCGCCGGATACCCTGTTACTGACATTGGCTCTGCAATATGCCCAACGACACCCCCATGTTCCGCCCGCAGACAGCCGCTGAGGGGGTGCTGATCCGCCGCGGCCAGCTGGAGCGCCTTCGCCGCGTCCATAATCTGGAGCAACAAGCGCGCCGCCGCGCCGGCCAAGTATTGCGGGAGGCCCAGAATCAGGCCGAGGCCATCCGCGGCCAGGCCTATAGCGACGGCTACCAGCAAGGCATGCTCACCGCCCTGGACCAGATAGCCGCCGCGCTGGCCGACAGCCAGGCCCTGGCGGAGCGATGGCGCGGACATCTCGAGCAACAGGCGCGCGCGATGCTGGCCGCCGCTGTCGACCATCCGGACACCTTGCTGCTGCTGCTGGACGAATGGCTGAAAAGCCAGCCCCCCGCCGCGCCGGAAGCCACGCTGCACTTGCGCGTGCCCAAAGCCTCCCGCCCGCGGCAGGGCGCGCTGATGTCTCTGCTCGCGGAGCGCTGGCACGGCGCCATCCAGATCGACCACCATGACGACAGCCGCTTCATCATGCGTTGCGCCGATCAGGCGGCGGAGTTTTCCCCGGAACAATATCTGGAACCGGCGAGCCGCCAGTTGCTTCAGAGCCTGAATGGTTTGCCGCAGGACTGCCGCCGGCTGTCCGCCGCCTCGCTGGAACAACTGCAGCGGCAATTGCGGCAACGGCTGGAGCCGCTGGCCGCCGCTCTCCCCGCCACCCCGCCAACGGAAAGCTAGCCCCCATGATCACGCCCCCGCCAAACAAGATTCCCGACGCGCGAACCCTCGGCTCGAACGCCGCGGACTCCATCGTTCCGCTATATCTGCGGGCCGCCCAAGCCCAACAGACCGATGCCGCCCAGGAGCATGCCCTCGCGCCCGGAGACGCCGCGCAGGCGCAGGCCTTGCTCGCGGCAATGAAACAGCTGCCTGCGCCGGCATCGGACTCGCTGGCGGACCGCAAGGCCTATATCGCCGCCATCGCGCAGCAGCTGCGCGACTTCAAATCGCCTCAAGGAAACACCCGCGCATTTGCCACCCTGGCCCAGCAAAAAGCCGTGCTCAAGCACCTCCAGAACGAGGTGGGCGACGCATCGCCTCTTTACCAGCCGCTGACAGGGGTCATGCTGGGAGCCAGCAACCTGCAATCCCAAGTGAACCAGTGGATGCAGGAGGTCCTGCTATCGGATGGCACGCCGCCGGAGTTCAGCGACTGGTGACGCGGAGAATCGGCCAGGCTGCGTTCGGCAGGCTGGCCGCCCCGCATGCGGCAGCGACGCGCCGGGAGGGCGTCGGGAGGAATCCAGCCGAGGAACCGCAGCGGCGGCCGGCGCGGAGAAACTCCGGAGGTTTATCGATGGCGGCGGGAAATCACGCCGCTCTTGGAAGCGGTTCAAAGTCTTTTCCAAGCCCCGCGCCCGCCGAGCGGAAGCGCTGACTCAAGACCAAGGACGCAGGCGCTCATGAATCGCATGACAAATCGGCGCAACGCAGCGTCGGGATTTTTGTCAGCCTCTCCTAGCCTGCGGCGGCGAGGCCCGGCACCGCCATATCGATGGCTGAAGCCGCGCGCCGCAGCCTCCGTCGGCTGTCATCCAGCCTCAGCAGATCCCTCGCCATGCCTTCCTCCTCAGCCAGAAACCAGCCGAACAGCTCTCGCGCGGTAACAGACAAGCCATCATAGGCTCCCGCCTGAATGGAGCGCCGCGCCCAGTCCTGAAAACGGCCGTACAGCTCCGCTTCGGTTTCGGGCAAGAGTTCCTGGCTGCCGAAATGGCTCGCCGTCAGCTGCGTCGATTCCGCGATGGCCAGCATGGACACTTCCATCCATAACGCGCCGCGCCGCGCCGCAAACCGGGCCGCTTCCGCCGCCAGCGCAAGCTTCCGCGCCTCCAACGAGGGATCGGCCAGCAGATTCGCCTTCATGAACTCGTTGCCCGTCCGCTCGAACGCCGAAACCGCCGGAGAGTGCCGGCCAAGCCAGGCTCTCACTCTTTCCACCG
Source organism: Chromobacterium indicum (assembly GCF_039708975.1). Taxonomy (NCBI): domain Bacteria; kingdom Pseudomonadati; phylum Pseudomonadota; class Betaproteobacteria; order Neisseriales; family Chromobacteriaceae; genus Chromobacterium; species Chromobacterium indicum. The sequence continues at coordinate 218,785 of NZ_JAYFSJ010000008.1, read as the reverse complement.
CATGCGCCGCCCGGAAGATGGCCAGCGGCCCTTCAGCCCCGTCATTGCCGGAGATTCGCGCCATCGGCGCCGCCTCGGCCAAACCGGGCAACCAGCTCAGCATGCTCGCGGCGACCCACGACAGCAACACCGCCCCCTCATCCAAGGCGGCGTCCCCCAGGCAATGCCGGGCAAGGGCCGGAAACACATTCGGCCCATCCGTCCAACCCACATCGCTCAACGCAAGCCCAGTCAAGCGACGGTTGCCGCCCCCTGCCGCCAGATCCATCTCCGACGAAACCGCCAGCGGAGGCAAACCGATGATTTGGGCGGCATTGAACAACGAGCAGCCCTTCAATGCGTATACGGCGTCAGCCCCCGGCATGCCCCCCGCCCTCATGACCGGCAGAGCGAACACGACCAGGGCGGCCTGCGCGCCGTTGACCAGACGGATGTCGGCAAATCGTTGCCGCAAGCCATCTATCTGCTTCAACGTCAGCCAGCGGGGATCGGCGCTGCCCGCCGGCAAGGCGGCGTTCAACAATAAATGGTTAATGCCTTGATAAACCGTTCCCGAGAACGGATTGAAATGGCAGGCCAGCCCAGCCGGCGCAGCCCCAGAGCCAACCCGCATCGCTTCCAGGTGCCTGGAGACTCTGGCCGAGACCTCGCTGAAATAATCGCGCCGTCCGCTTTGCTGCAGACCCATGAATTCTCCTCCTACAGATACAAGCCGCTGATCGACTGATGCAGTCCAGCCTCGCCGCGCCCCATCATCGAAGCCAGCGTAGCCAAGCCTCCCAGATAGTCCGCGGCAGCCTGGGCGAATACCGGATCCGCGGCCGACGCCGCCATCGCCCGGATAGCCGCCAGCCCATCTCCGCCCAAAGGGGAAAATGCGACCTCATGATCCTCTGCCAGCAACAACATGATGCACAAGCGTTCTATCGCCAGCTTCAGAAACGGCTGGCAAGCCCACCGGGCATCTTCCTCCTCGTCGCTCGCTTCCGGCGGCAGAGGCGCATTCAAGCCCAGCCTGGCGGCTTCCGCCGCCGACAACGCATCCGCCGGCACCCGCCGGGGAAAGCCTTGCTCTTCCATCCAAACTCCCGGTTCCAACCATTCAAACGAAACGCAGGCCCGGCGCCTGTCAGGCGCCGACAGCCAAGGAACGCAGGTTCGCCGAGCTTTCGCGCTCGACATCCAGCCCGCGATACAGCTTTTCAATCTCCGCCGTATTCTGCGTCGCGGCCAATGGCGATACCGTCGCCGAAACCTGCGCGACAGCCGCTTCGCGCTCCACGGTCAGCACCGGGATGCCTGTGGCCGATGCCTCTCCGTCGCCCGGCAACGCGCTTCTGCCCATATCGCAAGGATGAGGCGGATGATCCAGCATGGCGATGTGCTCGACTCGCCTCACCATGCCGGACAAGGCCGAGCCTATATCCTGGCGCAGGGTATGGCGGTAGTTGACCGTGCCGCAAACCTGGGCAGTCGGCATCAACAGAACATGATCGGCATAGATATCTCCGTCCAGATTGCCGGCCACGACCACGACTCGGGCATGCAGATCGCCATTGATATCTCCCCCCTGGCTGACGATGACGATAGGATCGCACTCCTTGACCGCCCCATTGGGAATCAGGCTGCCGATAATCCGTCCGGAAACCTTGACGCCCCGGCCAATGAAAATATCGCCATGGATCTCCATGTCGATCTCGATCAAAGAACGGATCTGCTCGCGCGTGATGGTGGGCGAACTGCCCTTGAGCGTGTCGCTGATCGTCTCGTCAGGCTGGCTGCCCGCCACCTCCTGCAGGGCTTCCGACTGCTCGATGGAATCGAGCTTGCTGAGCGCGTCGCTGCCCAGCAGCATTTTCGCGAAAAACTTGCGCATGACTTAATCCTTTCATATGCGCGCCCCAGGGCGCTGCCTTCATCTGGTCTGCGCCGCCGGCTAGAGGTTGACCTTGTAGCGGCCATGATCGGTTTCGATCACCTGCGCTTGCTGGTCTATGCGCTGGATCACTTCGCCATTTTTGAAGCGATCGCCCACCTGTAATTCGGCGGCGCGGCCATCCGGCTGCGTCACCCATACCGATGTGGAGGACATGCCCAGCACGCTCACATCGCGCGCCTTCTGTCCATGCCCGCCGGTGGCGGCCTTGCGCGGGCTTGCCGGCCGGCTGCGAGCTGCCAGTTCCTTCACCTCCAGCTCCAGCCTCGCGACTTTCGCCTCCAGCGTTTCTCCTGCCGGCATGGGCTTCGCGCTCACGACCGGGGAGTCTGGCCGCGACGCAGGCGCGGATGCCGGAGCGTCCGGCTGCGTTGCGGATTGCCGCGCGGGAAGCGGACCGGAGGCTGGAATCCGTACGCCAAGCGCCGGCAACGCAGTCCGTCCGCCAGCCTCAGACGCAGCGCCGGCCTTTGCCGCAATCCGCCTCGGCGCCGGCATCGTCGGCTGGCCTGTTTGCCCCGAGGCAGAGATCAACGGCTCGGCGATAGGCTGCGGACTCACAAACTTCTGCCATAACAGCATGCCCAGCAGAATGAGCACCAGCCAGGCGATCAGCGCTAACACCGCCACCCGTCGGAGATCGCGTTTCGGTTTTTCCTCCGTCAACGCGCTTCCGGGCTTTTCTTCCATCCCGAAATCCTGGAGCGGCGGGGGCTGCCGCCATGCATCGCGCGCCATCGCGCGCTCATCGGCGAAACCAGGCCCTTCCCTGTCCAAGGCCAGACTTTCCGCATCGCCAAAATCATGCATTCCACTCATTCCGATACCTCGTCACATAGGTCAATGCGATAAATATGTTATATTGAAGTAGGTACTAAATCAAACTTTATGTTGAGGGATTTCAAAATCCACATACACCCTCCCCCTCAGACACGCTTCGTCGGAAAGAAAGCCAAGAACATATGATCGACCGGAAAAGCGCGCTTCTCATCGGAAGCGCGAGCATCGCGCTGACAGCGCTATTCGCCTGGCTCAGCCAGAACGCCACGCTCGCCATTCAGTTCGCCGTCGTCCTGCTGATCCTGGGCTTGCTGCTTGGAAGTTTCCTGAATGTACTGGTTTACCGGCTCCCCAAAATGATGGAGTCCGCCTGGAGGCGCGAGTGCGCGGAGGCCACGAATCAGCCGGCGCCTCCACTCGAAACGCTTACGCTATCGCGCCCACGCTCACACTGCCCCGCTTGCCACGCCTCGCTGGCCGGATGGCAGCTGATCCCGCTTCTCGGCTATCTGCTGCTTCGCGGACGCTGCGCCCGCTGCGCCGCCAGAATCAGCTTGCGCTACCCGCTGATCGAGCTGGGCGTCGGACTCGCGTTCTGCTGCATAGGCTGGCATTTAGGCCCCCACCCCATCGCCGCGGCCTGTCTGGTCTTGGTATTTCTGCTGTCCGCGTTGGCGCTGATCGACCTGGATGCCAAGCTGCTGCCCGACTCGCTGACCCAGGCGCTGCTATGGCTGGGTTTGATAGCCAATCTTTTCCACGCATTCGCCCCGCTGCAAGATGCCGTGATCGGCGCAATAGCGGGATATTCATTGATGCGGACGATCGCCGCCTTATTCCGCTGGAGCACGGGACTGGACGGACTCGGGGCCGGAGACTTCAAGTTGGTCGCAGGCTTGGGCGCCTGGCTAGGATGGCAACAACTGCCGCTGATCGTCGGACTGGGCGCAATCAGCAGCGCGCTGACAGGCGGCGCGCTGATCGCGCTGAGAAAGATTGACAGCCATGCGCCGCAACCATTTGGCCCTCACCTCATCGGCGCGGCCGCGGTAGCACTGTTCTGGGGAAACGAGATCGCCGCCTGGTATCTGAAGACGGCCCTGGGACAGGGTTAGCGGCCAACTGCCGCATGTCCCCGGCGGACGGCCCGCCAGGGCCATTCCCAGGGAAAACAGCCGCGCGGAGCTAGGGCGCTTTCGCGCGGCGCGCATCCTTCATGACTTCGACCGGAGACTCTCCATCCAGCAAACGCCTCACCCATCCCCGCTCCGGCGCAGCCAGCACGCCTATCCGCCGCTCCACCCGCTCGGCAAGACCCTTTGCGCCGTGGGCCTCCTCCAGCGCGACATTGATCATCAAGTCCTTGCGGTACTTGGCATTGCCTCGCATCTGAAAAAAGTCCAGCAAATTGCGGTCGACATTTGCCGCCCCAAGCTGAGCCTGCTCGGCATCACGGCGATCGGCGACCTGCTGCTGACGATTGGCCGGCGCGACATCGGCGGGATGGATCGCCATATCCACCAGCTCTCGCGCCAACTGCGCGTGGCCGGCGACGGCCGCGCGCCTTACCGCGGCAGTGTCCAGCGCCGTGATCGGCGCATTGCTCATCGGAAACAGCACGGATAAGGCCACAGCGCCCAACGCATCCCGCGCCCCAAGCGCCTCGGCCCTCAGGAAAAACTTCGCGACATTGCTTTCCGTCATCGAAGCCGGCGGCGCTCCATCAAGAAAAGCGCTGGCTTTCCACTCGTCAAATCGTTGCCGCATTGACTCAGGCACCTCGCCCCTGAAGTAGCAAGCCTGCAATTCCTCCGGCAACACCGCCGCAAGTTGACGTTCATACACCGGGATGTTCACCGTAGACATCTGTCACACCTTTTTGCGATAGACCCGATCATTACCGAATGACACCATGCTCTTTTAGCGCCGGCACCTCTCCAGTTGCGACTCGCTCCATTCGATACAACAACTCCGTCAATCTGGCCAGATCCACCACGCCAGAAACGGAAAGACTAGGCATCGCGCCCTGCTGCAGAACCGCCGCTTCAGCGTCGCTGCGCGCAACCACGAAATTGACCACGGGATTTCGGTCCGGCGCATGAGTCTTGGAAAAACCGACAACAACAAAAACCCGCTCCGCAGGCAAATGGCCATCATCGCCAAACGCCACGCTCTCCTGCGTCAGGCAAGCCTCGTCGCCGACAGCGATCCGATTCATGTAATTTACATATCGACGCACTTCGGCCAGACTCATCACACCCGCCGGCTGAAACTGCGGCATGCAACGCTTTGCCAAACTGGATGCGACGGTCGCAGTGTCCGCAATGACATACACCGAAGCCGCCGAGAACGCTTTCTTAAGTTTTGCCCAATAACCCGCAACCAAAAATACGCGTCCGTCATCGTACATGTCTTTTCCCCTCACTCAGTTACCATGAGTGACCCTGCCTCTTGGCGCAGCCCGGAGGTTACAGTTTCTTTTAGTTTCATTACTACTAGAGTGTACCACAAGGTCACAAAAATTCATTTCCACGAACGCTGACGGCTATACCGCTCATACATGAGCCTCCTCCACACCCGGTTTGTCGGCATTTTGAGCAGGCATGCCTGAACCCACTCCACAACCCCGTTAGAAACAGAAATCACCTTTGTCGGACAATCATCGGGCATGAAGAAACCCAACCCGCTCCAGGGTAATAGCCACAATGGCAGCCCGCCTGCCATGTCATGTTCAATCAAAAAAAAACAATAATATTGATTTAGTATCATCAGGGAAACGAAGTCTACAGGAAAGGTAAGGAATGACTGCGACTATCCGACCAACGAGCATTAAGAAAGCCGCAGCTTTCCGCCCGCTCACCATCACCGCCTACAAACGACCGCTTCAGTCGAAATCCATCGACGCCGCCGCAGACCTCAAGCGCATAAACGCGGGGTGCTTCTATCGTTCAATGCAGTCGACGGCATTCCGCAACGTAGCCCTGATTTGGCAAACCGTATCTTCCACCCAGTACAAATAGTCGCGAGTACAGACTGCAAGTTCCTGAAACTCCTCAATCACGGCTGGATCGCCGATATCATCGGCAGTCCAATACAGCATGGTTTCCAAACTACTGGCCAGCTGCCCCCTGACGCTCAATCCTTGAACAAGATCATTGGCCCGCTCCTGGGTCAGCGCGCCGACCCGAATCGCCTCATCGATCAAGCTAGCCAGCAGCAGGGATTTTTGCGCAATGTCCTTCAGCACCGCTTGAATTTTTTTCATACCAAACCTCTATCAACCCTTCCAGCCCTATCCAAGGAAGTCTCAGCCAACACACCAGAGCATATGCCAGACAAAACAACACGCATCATCATCCGCCAAACCCATGTTCGCACCCACTTCCAATTCGTCGCCCCGATCCAATCACCTAAAGCCGTCTTCACGCCCTATCGGGAGACCGCCGCCGAAACGCTCAATCAATACACCCCGCAAGCCTCAGTACGAAAAAGCATGTCAAAGGCAATGCCAAATCCAATTAATAATTTATTAAGATACATACTTTAACACAACTTTTTATTAAAAAAACTCTAAATAACGCTCATCTAGAACGGTGATTTTCCATGCGATTCTGCCCTTGCCGATGCTCGCCAAACGCCAAACATCGCACTGCCGCACAAGCGCGCCGACCCGGTATTTTAATGCGCATTCATCCGGGATAATGGCATGGCTCGCCCTCCCCGCAGCCACACCGCATGCGAGCCCGTCAGCGCGGCGCATCCGCGCGGCACCCATCGCCCGCGATGAAAGCCGCGCCGCGCCGCTGAAGCCGCCGTTCAGACGCGCGGTCAACCGGAAAGATGCGACCGATGCCCCGCGCCCGGCGTCAATTACACGGCGAACCAGGGCAAAGCCATCATATTTGCTCATAAGATGCGCCATCCGGCGGCAAAGGCGGGATTGAAGGCCTCGGTCTGAGCGAAGCCGCGCGAACGCGCAGAAACTGGAATATGGGCAGAAAAGAAGCCCTAAAGCAGGATGCGATCAAGCGCGGCCGCCGATCTGAAACGCGTAAAAGGATGCAAGACGCAGCCGGTTGCCACGCCCTGGCCATATTTATTTGGTGCACATGGCTACAGCCTTCCAGCAGCCCGACTCCGCCCCCCCGGTCCAGACATACCAGCCCTCGCGATTCAACTTATCGCGCGGCAACGGGCGTTCGTCGTTGCGGGACTTGAAGCCCTGCGGATACTCGTCCCGCGCGATGGTGTAAAAGGCCAGCGGCGCGCTTTCCTCCGGCGCGAGGGTGTACTTCTCATATAGATGCTGGTCTGCCTGATTAGGCCAGCCAGTCAGGTAGTAGCCCCCCGCCACCAATCGGGCCCCTTCCTCGCAATAGGCGATCGACGCATTGCCCCTGTCCCCCTTGGGCGGACGCATCGATTGCTTGCCGCAAGTTTCAACCTCCGCCACTGCGGGCTTGGTTTGCGAAAAACCGCCCGGCGCCCACTTCAGCCTCTGGCATGACAGGATCAAGCCATCCTCATCGCGCCCCACCAAGCCGTTCGGCGAGCAATCCGCCCCGATCACCGCTCTGGAGTCTCCTCCCAATTGCAGGTATTTATTGGCGGTCAGCCGCTCCTTGGCGATGAGCTCGCCTTTCATCGTCGCCTGCTTCTCCACCGTCAGGTTGCCGCCGGCAGATAAATCCGCTCCTGCGGTGATGTTCTGGAAGGCCACCATGCTGCCTAACGCGCCCACATTCCCTGACATCGCCAGCGAGCCAGTTCCCACGATGTCCTTGGCTGCGCCGATGTTGCCGCCCCCCATGTCCAGATTGCCCGTCATCGGCCGGCTGCCGTCGCGCCGCAAAAATTGGTCCATGTCCGAACGCAGATAGCCGCCACGCACGGCGACGATGCCGCCGGGCTGACCCGGGGCTCTGTTCACTATTCGAGCCACCTGCTGTCCGTTATTGTCCGGAAACGTCAACCACCGGCTGTTCTGCAGCATCGACATCCCGCCATTAGCCCCTATCGTCTGCACTGCGGTGGCGGCCGCCACATAGTCGGCCTTGTCTGAAACCGACGGATACGGCAGCAGCAACGGCGCGTCGATGTAAGTCAAGGCATCGATATTGCAGGTTTCCGGAGCCGAACACTGGCTGCCCTTGCTCAGCACGATTTGATAGTTGCCGCCAGTACCTGGCGGTTTGTCGCCGAAACCACCCATGCCGGCGTACTTGACAATCTCCTGGACCGTGGGCTTCGCCGCATCGTGGGCGATCAGCACACCATTATCGATCACTGGAATAGGCGGGCCGGAAGCAAACAGGGCCTCTACGATCTTGGGGTGATACTGCACCACATAGCTGTTCACCCCTCTGGCCAGGCCCGCCAACGCGCCCCCCAGCTGCCGGCCGCGGCTTTCCCGCCAGTCGTTCACCTGGCGCACCCCCAGATAAGCCAGGCACATGCCGATCAAGGTCACGGCGATCGCCAGGCTGATCAGCAACTCCCCCGTCTGCTTCCTGCGCATCAATTCCCCCTGCTCTGAACGTTCACCCGTCGCTGGATGTCCACCTCCCCCTCCAGGCGCGCGTACTCGCCTTTGCTCAGGAACTGGTAAAGGTCCCTGCGCTCGCGCACATCCAGCGAACTGACTTGCGGAATGCCGCTGTCCAGGCGCTGGTGAAACACCATGCGCAAGGAGTCGGCGATGAATTTGTCGGCCTGGATTTCGCCGCCGGCCCGCGCCAGCGAAGCCAGCCGGCTCAGCGCGGTCGGAATGTCGCGCGAGTGTATGGTCGACAAGACCAAGTGGCCGTCCACCGCGATTCTCAACAATTCGGCCGCGCTGTGCGGGTCGCGCACTTCGCCTATCATCAGCATCGAGCGTTCGCGCGCCGGGAAGGAGCGCAAGGACGTGGTGATCGCCTCGGCGAAACGGCGGTCGAAGCCGATGTCCTGCCCCGAGGGGCTATCCGTCACATCGATCTGCGTGCAATAGCCCTCGCCATGCCAGCCCTCGATGACGATCTCCACCGGGTCCTCCACGGTCTGGGCGAAGCCGCCGAACTTCTCGAGCCGGGACACCAGCATCGCATTCAAGGTGGTGGTCTTGCCGGAACCGGTCAGGCCGGAAAACAGCACCAGCCCGCCGCTCTTCTTCAACTCGTCGGACTGCATCATCCGCACATGGCATTCCAGCAGGCCCAGCTCGTTCAGCTTGGGCGCCTGCCCCATCACCTTGCGGCAGGCGTAACGGAATGGCTGCATGCGCTGCACCCGCCAGCGCGCGCCGCCGACGGCCACGGTGAATCCCGAGCGCTGCTCCACCTGCTTTTGCTCGGCCAAAACCGCTTCCGCCATGTCTTGCAGGAAGCTCCTGTGCTCGTTCGCCGGCCGGATCTGCCCGGGAAACAGCACGCAGGACTGCCAGTCGCGCACGTGCAACTGAACGTCGGTAATCATCTCTTGCATCATGTATCCGGATACTCTCGCCGACACCCCGCGCTCGGCGGGGCGCCGCTTGTCATTTGGTGAACGCGAATTCGATATCGACAGTCTTGCCGCCGCCTGGATTGCACGCGGTGCCCAGGGTGCTTACGCTCAGCGCCTTGCCACTAGCGGTGTCCTTCACCGGAGTGCCGCCGATCTTGATCCTGGCAAACAGCGCCTGAACATTGGGCACCAGCTTGGCGCAAGCCTCCGCGGAGTAGCCCTTCGACGTAATCGTCAAGCCGTCATCGTTGCCGAAAACGTCGCCATGGCCCCAAGTCACCGTGCCGCCGAAACGATTCAGGATGTTTGTCCCGCTGATGCGATCCGGCGGAGACAGCTTGAGGCTGACCGCCACATCGGTCGTCAGGCCGCTGCTGTCGGCGCCGCTGCCGAACACGCGCAGAGCGTTGGAAACCGATTGCTGGATATCCGAGGTTTCCGAGTTGACCTTGATATTGGTCATCACCGTCGGCACAACCAGGAAGCCGACCGCCAGAATGAAGGCGATGATGCCGACAGCGACCGACAACTGAATCAAATCTATGCCGGCCTGGCGTTTAAGCGCCCCGCGCCTGACGGCTGTGGCTTGTATGGGCAATGCATGCATGAGTGTCTCCCATGATTAAGAAAAGTTAATTAAAATAGTAATTTTATTAAATATTTAATTTTCGGGACTGAATGAATCACCCTCCAGTGGTCATTTGCTGAATCTGATTGCCCGCCTCGAGCGCCGTCATCATCATGCCGGCTATGGTCAGCAGGATGAATCCGCCCACCATCACCACCAAGGCATTGCGCATGATGGCCGAGCGCTCGCCTATCGCCTCGGCGATCTCTTCGATCGTGCCAAGCCCTATCTTGCGGATGCCGTCCTCGAAATTGCTGCGCTCGGAATACTCCGACAAGCGATCAAAAATCTCCTCGGAAAACAAACCGGTATCCATCGCCTTCAGGATGCTGCGGTTGGCGGTAAGCGAAATCCGGATCCGCGCCAGGTGCCAGCGCATCCATGGCGTGGCGCCGCGCTCCAGCAGCATCACCGCGTCGAACACCGCGGTATTGGCTTGCGACAACGCCGCAAGCGACACCAGAAACTCGCTGGCCTTCAAATCGCGATATACGGAATACGGCAGATGGCGGTCCAGACGGTTGCGCAGCGAGCCGGTCCAGCGCGGCAGCGACCAGAAATAGGCGAAGCCCAGCAACACCGGCAGCCCATAGATCAGAAACCAGAAATCCCGTATCGCCGCCGACAGGTAGTACAACACCTTGCCGATGAACGGAAAACGCTCGGCGGGCATGATCTGCTCCATGATGGGCATCATGCCGATGGCCACGCCCAGCTGCACCCCGCTCATCAGGATCAGCAGGAAAATCGGCAACGCCACCGCCATCTTGATGGCCTTGGCGTTGCCCTCCCTGATTTTCACCACCCTGGCCAAAAAGCGCAGCGCCTCGGGCAGATCGCCGCGCTCGCCGGAGCCGATCACCATCAGATCGTCCGCCGGAACCGTTCCTTCCCAGGTGCCCCGCAAATTCATCGAGGCCGCCCGTTGCCGCCAATAAGCGAACAACGGCGCCATCGGATTGCCGCGCTCGCGCGCCAACGCGTATTTGTGGGAAAACAACTCATAGGGATTGGCCCCGTCCTCGATCGAATCGGCCAGATCGCCGTAGAATTTGGCGCGCAGTTTCAGAAACTTCCGCCGCGCCTTGGCCAGGCCAGCGTATTTCGATTCATCCGTGGCAGCGATGCCGAAAAACCGCTTCAGCAGATCCAGCATGGCGGGCTCCTCTTCGCCTCGTCCGGCCCCTCCTCTCCTGAAAGACGGCTCATGCGCATTCCGTTTTCTCGGCCGGCGTCAGCGGACGATACTTCTTGAGTTTGCGGAACGCCGACTCCACATCGCGCGGGTCCAGCAAACCCAGCGACATCTTGTAGAGCGCATGCTCCATCGCAGTCTTTCCCAGCATCGTCGGATCGTCCAGGCGGCCGTTGCTCAGGGCGCGCCAGCGCTTCTCCGCCTCCCAGAACCGTCCTTCCCGGATCAGCGGCAACATCTCCTCGGTCACTTCGCACACCTCGGCGACCACGGTCTGTCCCATGCTGCCCAGATACCGGCACTCAGGGCACCCCGCCCCTTCCACCCTCACCGCCGCGACATCAATGCCCAGTTCGGCGATGGTGCGCAGATATGACTCATCCAGGCAGCTTGCCGCCGGCTGGCTGCATGCCGGGCACAACACGGGAACCAGCTTTTGATAGACCAGCGCGGTCAGGAAGTCCGGCGCCGCGAGCGCGTGGATCGGCATGCCGACCTCGTCGTCGCTCAGCCGCGGGATGATGCCGAAAGCGCTGGCGGCATGGACGGTGGACAACACCTGATGGCCGGTCTGGGTCATGGCCTTGGCGAACGAACCGGTTTCCACATCGCGGATCTCGCCGCCCATCACCTTGTCCGGATCGCCGCGCAGCAAAACCTTGGAGGCCGCGCCGAACGCGGTCTCGCTGCCGTCCTTGCGGCTGTCCTCCGCCTTGCGCTGGATGGGAATTTGCGTCACATGCGGCTGGATATACTCCACCGGATCCTCGATGGAGAAAAACTTCTTGCCGGAATGGCGCTCGTAAGTCATCAACGTGCGCAAAGTGGTGGTTTTGCCCGAGCCGGTCTCGCCGGCGATGATGGTCAGCCCGGGCGAGCGGAACACCGCGTCCTCCAATGCTTCCACCTGATCGGCCGAGTAGCCCAGCTCACCCAGGCTCATGATGTCCTTCTCCACCGCCTCGTTCAGCAGTATCCGCAGGACAATGTCGACGCCGCGGTTTTCCCGGATGCTCTGGAAACGCAACTGGTAATTGCGCCCATGGATAGCCAGGCTGATGGAACAGCTTTGATGCTTGTTTTCATCGAAATGGTTGTGGCTGCGGCTGCTGGAGTCGGCGCGGGAATTGTAGGCGGTGGACACCGCATCCATCATCGCGTTGAAATCACGCAGCAATTTGTCCTTGGGGTCGCTGTCCCTCAACTTGCCGTGCACGCGGTAACGCACCTGGACCAGGCCATTGTCGCGAAACTCGAAATGGATGTCGGTGGCTCGCAGATCGATCGCCTTTTCGATCACCATGTCGAAATTGCGATAGCCTCCGGTCTTGGCGTCCCCCCCCCGCAGTCCGGTCTCCATGCCATGCTGCTGCAACTGGGAATGAACCAGCAGGATTTCCTCCATGCTGCCGACAAAGATGCCAAGACAAGCGAAGCGGGTCCGGCCGCGCACCCCGGCGTCGAAGCGCTGCAGCAGATCGCTGTGCCGAAGCTGGCGATAAGCGGCGTCCTCCAGCAGCAGGATGTATTGCTTCGCCTTGGCCGCGACCAGCACCATCGCGTCGTTCTCATGGCCAGGCAGTACCAGTTCGCTCTCGTGCCGCCATCCCTGATGGCGGATGGCCTCCAGCCTGAGTTGGGCGATCGGGCTCGCCGGCATGGCTCTCGCCCCACTCGACGCGGCCCGGACGCGCGATCGGCGCTCCGCCCCCTCGTTCCGCCGCGGCGCTCCAGTCAACCATTTCCACATTTCCAAAACTCTCTCCCTCCCGCGCTCAGCGCGGCTCCGAGATCGCCGCTCCGGCATCCATCAACAAGCGCGTCCGCTTCCCGCGGCGCGACATGTCGACATAGTCTTCGCCGACAGCCGCGATCTTCCATTCCTGCAACATGTCGCCGGCCTGGACTGCCCTGCCGTATTTGCCGCCCACCACGATGTAAGCTTTGCGCACCTTGCCCCGGCTCTGAATGAACATCAGGTCGAACGGCTGCGCCGCCTCCCCTCCGGGCCCAGGCAATGCCAGCGCCGCCCCTCCGGCGGGCAACGGCGGCATGCCGCCGTTCGACGACAGCGCGCCCTTGGCGAAACTGTCTATCGTTTCCGCCGCCGCGGGCAAAGCCAGCGCCAGCCAAGCGGCCGCCAGCCATTTCAGCGGATTAGCGGACATAAAACGTCCCCTTGGCAGAGAACGCCGGATTCTTGTCATCTATCGTCACTGCGAGTTGATCTATCGTCATGTTGTTGGCCTTCTCCATCAGGCCCGGCAAAGAGTCCAGAAATGCCAGATGGCCTTGCAGCATCCAGCTTCCCTTGGCCAGCGGCCGAACCTCGCCCGCCCGGCTCTTGAGCTCGGGCGGCACCGGCACCAGGGGCTCGATCCTGTCCAATGCCACCTGCAGCCGGTTTTCGCCCGAGAAGGATTTGCCGTAGTCATCCAGCATCTGCATCCGCACACCGGCCTTCAGGTAGAACTGCGAGGCATCCATCGCCTCGATCGCCGCGGCGCCAGCCGGCGGAGCGAAATCCAGGCTCTCTTCAGCAGTGTTCATGTCCTGAAAGCGGACATTGCGGCGCTGCGCCAACAAAGTTTCAAACGTGCCGCCGATCCCGCGCAGCCAGGTCAGCGCGCAAACGCCGTTCTGGCACGACATGCGGCTGATCCGCCATCCTCCCGCCAGCAACGGCAATTGCTGGATGACGCCCTGCATCGCCCGCGCATACCCCAGGCCATGCCGCAAAGGAAGTCCCTGCCAGGCTTTTTCCATCTGGCCTCGGTAGATCGCCGCCGGATCGGGACTGGCCGCCTGCAGCGCCGCCAGACTCGCTTGCCGTTCGCGCTCCTGTTCCTGCGTCCACCACCAGGCGCCGCCGCCCATGCCAGCCAGCATCAGCAACAACAGCGCGACCGCCCAACGGCCGCCGCCGGGCAAGGGCAGGAAGCGCGAAGCCGCCTTGTCTTCATCGGCCAGCGCGCTGACGATATGCTCGAGATCGAGCAGCCTGGTCGCCACCAGCGAGCCTTCCGACACATCGCCCAGGATGGTGACGCCGGTCCCGACCTCCTGGATGAACTGCCTGGCCGCGACGAGGGCCTCGTCGCGGGAGAGCACCCGGTCATGCGTCGGCTTGCCTTCGTGTATGGCGATGAAAATCAGGCTGTCCGCATCCTCCGGGTCGGTATGCAGAAAGAGAATGTTGTCATCATCAGACATCTCCCGCAGCAGGCCGGCCAAGGCGAAATACGCCGTTTTGCGCACATTGCCGGGCAAATCGGCCAAGCCCGCCACATGCGGCCCCAGCTGGTTGCGCAACACCAGGAACTGCCGGGTTCCGCGGCGCGAGGATAGTTCGCGGATCTCGTCCGCTTCCTTGCTCAGCCCAAGCAGCGCCTCCCACCGGACCTCGACGACCAGATTGCCGAACAGCAGCCGGGACACCTCACACGCCCTCGGTCAATTGCGGCGAAATGACCACGATGACTTCCTCATCGCTCTGCGAGGCGGTCTTCGTCCCCCCCTCGTACGCGATCACGCCCTTGCGCCGCGTGTTGTTCCTGGCTTGGCGGAAACCGCTCAGGATCAGCGTCTGCCCGGACTTCAGCGCCGCGCGCTGCATTGTCTGCACCGACGAGGTATTCGGCGTCTGAATCAGGTTGTCTCCAGACTTGACCTCATCGATCCCCATCAGCTCGGACAGGTCGATCTGCACCTGCAACATGACGCTGCTGTTGTCCAGCAAGGTCGGCAGCAAGTTCATGACGAAGCCGGTCGAGATCAGGCCCGGCTCCAGCCCGACGCTGGGAGCGGAACCGTTGGTGCCGGGCGTGCTGGTCACCCGGGCCAGATAGCCGCGGTTGCTGGTGACCGCCACCGGCGCCGGCTGATTATTGAGCGTGACGACATTGGTATTGACCACCGTGCTGACGCGCCCTTGCTGGCTCAGCGCCTGCAGCAAGATCCGCGATCCTTTGAACTGCCCGGAATCCATCGTGATGCCGAATACGCCTTGAGCAGTATCCGAATTGCCCGACATCCGGAACGAGCTACCCCAACCGCTTTGCGCGGCCTGGTACACCAGATTCCAATCTATGCCCGCAGCCGAATCTCGGGTCAGGCGGATTGAAAACACCTGCACCGACAAGCTGACCTGCCGCCCCAGCACCGCGTTTTCGCCGTCAATGTAGCGGCTCACGCGCTCAATGACGTCGGCCGAATCGGTTACCGTGATGGAGCTGGTCATCTCGGACGACACCGCCCGCCCAAGCGGCGACAGCATGCTGTTGACCGTATCGCTGAGCCGGTCCCAGTATTTCATTTCCGAATTCATGCTGACCGATGAATCCGAGCCGAAATTCAAGCTGGAGCCTCCGGCGGAGCCACTCCCTCCCGTGCTGCTCTGCGAGCTCTTGCCCACTTTGGCGGCATAGCTGGAGGTGCCCGGCATGGTCTTGATCTGAAAAGTACGGGTAAGCAAGCGGGAGAATTTGACCGAGCCGTTGCGGTAAATCCAATAGGTGCCAGTCCGGTTGGCCACGGCATCCAGCAAGCCGCGCAGGCTGCCGCTGTAATTTACCTGCGCCCTGGGCTCTGCATCACCGCCAGTCGCCGCAGGCGGCGGCAACGCCGCTCCCAAGCCTGGCGGCAGCGCCGGCATCGCGGCCGCCGACGGAGCCGGACCGGCCAGTTTGGCTGACCCGGCGCTGAAAATATCCCGCGCCAGACGGATGACGATGCCTTGCTCCTTGGCGATCTGCTCCAGCAGCAGCGACAACGGCAAAGCCCGGCCGGAAGCGAAGCTGGCGGGCTCATCAAAACGGGCCGGCAATGCATCGGCCTCATCGATCACTACCGAACGGTGGGCGAGCCAGGCCCCTCCATTCCGCTCAACCAGGCCCGCCGTCGGATACGCCAGTTCCGCTCCCGCCTTGCGCGATGCGTCCTGCACGTCCCCGATGCGCTCATCAATGCTTTGCAACAGACCCGGCGTGCCGCAGCCGGCCACCATCACCGAGCCGCACGCGACAACAAGCATTTTCCTCATACATCCCCTCATCGTGCGGCTTGAAGCACGCGAATGACTTTATTCGCCTCGTAAACCTTGACCCGCACCGGCGAATCGGTGTTCTGCAATGACCTGGCCACCTGCTCGATCACATCGAGAAAAGAACCGCTGAAAGTCGCGGGGTAGTCGATCGGAAAATCACGATCCAACTCCCAAGCCAGAACCCAGCCATTAGTTTTGGCAAAATCGCGCAGCGCGGCGGAAACCCTGCCCACCCCGGGCCGCAAGCGCAAAACGACACGGCTGCCCACGGCACCGGCCAGCCCTTCGGCTGCCGTTGCGGGCGGCATTGCTGTCGCCACCGGCATCGGCGCCGCTGACGCTGCTGGCGCCGCCGCCGCGGCTCCGGGCATGACTGGCGATGCCGCCGTGGCTCCGGGCATGACTGGCGATGCCGCCGTGGCTGCCGGCGCAGGCGGCGAAGTCTTGGCCTCGGCGCCGCCCGCCAACGCCGCGGTCGGCGGCTGCAAGCCGGTATCGCCCCCCAAGTACAGAAATCCTGCGCGCGCCTGAGCCGCGTGCATCAGCACGAACGTCGCCAGAAATAGTTTCTTCTTCACAGCCGAACCCTAATAGTTCACTTTGATGCATATTATATCAAACATTTTATCAATGCCAGTCAAATAAGATCATGTCGTGATCAATACAAGGCAAGTCTCAAACGACACACCACGCGCCAGCGGAAGGAGTAGCCTGTCAATTTTATGTTTGATATAGTTAATATTTTATCAAATAAATTTAAGAAAATGAAAACATCACCATGGCTGGCGCTACTCGCCGCCGCCCTCAGCGCTTGCGCTCCGCCCCCATACAATCGGCCGGGCGCGCCCTCCGAACTGGCCGCCCTAGCCAAAACCATGGAGACGGCGAAAGATGGCCGCCAGGCGGTGCCGCGCGCCTCGGCGAATCCCGCCGAGGACCTCAGACAGGCGTACTCGGCGGACTATACCGGCTCGCCGCGCGAGATCGCCCAAAACCTCGCCGACGCCATCGGTTGGCATTTCGAGGAACGCGGCGCCCCCGACAATGCCGTCATCGTCCACATCAAAAGCGCGTCGCAGCCGGCGCTGACGGTGCTGCAGGCCATCGGCGACCAGTTCCCCTACGTACTGGTGGTCGACGCCAAATCCAGAACCATCGCGCTCGACTACACGCGAATGATCATCGGCTCTCCGGCCGCCGCCAAAACGCCAGAAAAGCCCCCCGCGCAGAAATACGCGATGGACGGCGGGATCTTCGCCAAACGCGCCTTGGCCGCGCGCGTAGCCGCTGCCTACAAAACCAAGGGATTTGACAGCCAGATCCAGGATGTCGGCAGGAAATTCCAGGTTCGAATCGGTCCCTTCCTCGACGACGGCGCTGGCGAGCGCAAGGTCCGGGATGCCCTGGGACCGTTGCGGCGCCTGCCATGAGTCCGCTCGCACGCCGTTCCCGCGCCATCTTCCCGCCATGGAGACTCGTCTTCGCGTTCTTGCCGGTCTTCTCCTGCCAGGCGGCTCCCGTCGACCGCGTCACGGAACACTTCGATATCAGACGTACCGCCAATTGCGCGCTGGACGCTTCTCGCCGCTTCAGCGTGCCCTATCTGCTGCTGATGGCGCTGAAAGTAAAAGAGTCCGGCGTCCAGTTCAGCAATCCCTACATTACCGGCCGCAACCGCAACGGCAGCAGCGACATCAGCTACTGGCAGATCAACGACAACTGGCTGCCCAAGCTGGCGCGCTACGGCATCGACCGCGCCCGGCTATACGATCCCTGCGTCAATGTCCAGGTCGCCGCTTGGCTGCTCTCTTCCGAAGTGAGGCGCACCGGCAGCTGGGTAGCCGGCATCGGCGCCTATCACAGCCCCACCCCGAGCAAGGCCCAGCCCTACGCGGCCCACGTTTTGAAAATCTGGACGGAGCTGCGGCGCGGCCATCCTGGATGGGAATAAGCGGAACAAGACTGATCGACAATGGATTAAATAGATTCAAAAGTTATATCCGCCATCATCGATATCTCCTTGTGGCAAGCGCGCGGCGGCATTAAGGTAAGCGATCATGACAAGTGCCTGCAGCCACCCGCCCACTCAACCGGAGCCCACGATGAAACTGGAAACCCTCGCAGTCCACGCTGGCTACAGCCCCGACCCGACCACCAAGGCGGTAGCGGTGCCGCTGTACCAGACCACCAGCTACGCCTTCGACAGCACCCAGCACGGAGCCGACCTGTTCGACCTCAAGGTGCAGGGCAATATCTACACCCGCATCATGAACCCCACCACCGACGTGCTGGAAAAACGGATCGCGGCGCTGGAGGGCGGCATCGGCGCGCTGGCGGTGGCGTCCGGCATGGCGGCGGTCAGCTACTCGATCCAGACCATCGCCGAAGCCGGCGACAACATCATCGCCACCCGCACCCTGTACGGCGGCACCTACAACCTGTTCGCCCACACCTTCCCGCAGTTGGGCATCGAAGTCCGTTTCGTCGATTACAAGGACCCGGCCGCGATCGCCGCGCTGGTGGACGAGCGCACCAAGGCCGTGTTCTGCGAATCGATAGGCAACCCGCTAGGCAATGTGGTGGACTTCGCCGCCTTCGCCGCCGAGGCCCATCGACATGGCCTGCCGCTGATCGTCGACAACACCGTGCCCTCGCCCTATCTGTGCCGGCCGTTCGAACACGGCGCCGACATCGTGGTCCACAGCCTGACCAAATACCTGGGCGGACACGGCAACAGCATAGGCGGCGCCATCGTCGACTCCGGCAAGTTCCCATGGGGACAACACAAGGCACGCTTCAAGCGGCTGAACGAGCCGGACGTCAGCTACCACGGCGTCAACTACGTGGAAGCGCTGGGCGAGGCCGCCTATATCGCCCGCGCCAGGGTAGTGCCGCTGCGGAACATGGGCGCGGCGCTGTCGCCATTCAACGCCTTCCTGATCCTGCAGGGCATAGAAACGCTGGCGCTGCGGATGGACCGCATCTGCGACAACGCATTGAAAGCGGCTAGCTTCCTGAAGGAAAGCGCGGCGGTGGAATGGGTGGAGTACGCTGGCCTGCCGGACCACCCCAGCAAGCCGCTGGCCGACCGCTACCTGGGCGGCCGCGCCTCGGGCATCCTGTCCTTCGGCATCAAGGGCGGCGCGGCGGCCGGCGGCCGTTTCATCGACGCGCTGCAGCTGGTGACGCGGCTGGTCAATATCGGCGACGCCAAGTCGCTGGCCTGCCACCCGGCCACCACCACCCACCGCCAGCTGTCGCCGGAGGAACAATTACAGGCCGGCGTGCGGCCAGAGCTGGTGCGGCTGTCGATCGGCATCGAGCATATCGACGACATCCTGGCCGACATCGCCCAGGCGCTGAAGGCCGCGGCGCAGTAAGCTCGCCGCCAAACGCATCCGGACCGCGATCGCGGCCCGGACTCATTGACTCAAACCAACGGACTCAGCCCGTCTTGGCCACAGGCCGGACGCGCTGACCAGCCCTGGCCGACGGCGGTCCCGGCTGGCGCTCGTTCTGCGGCTGGCTGGCCGCCGGCGCGGCGGGCGCGGGCGGAACCGGCGGGTTCATCTTCGACAACCAGGGCAAGGCGCTGAGATTGCCGTTGATGTCGGTTTTGGCGCTCTTGCAGCTCAGGCAAACCGGCTTGCCGTCGCGCTGCTTCAGCGCATTGTCCACCCGCTGGCCGAACAAGGCCTGCTGGTGCTGGCGCTGCCAGGCCAGCAGCGTGTCCGCCAGGTACGGCAGCGAGGGATCGCTCTGCCGGTAGTGGTTGCGGTAGACGGTCAGCCACAGCTGGCCGGCTTCGTCCTCGCTCAAGATGATGGTCTGGTAGGCGACGGTGACCGCGTCGCCGCGGCTGACGGTGCCGGCCAGCTCCAGCGCGTCGTTGTTGCGCAGCCGGACACAGCCGTGGCTGCGGAAACCCGGCACCGAGCCCGGCGCGTTGGTGCCGTGGAAGCCCAGGCCCAGGCTGCTCTCGCCGAAACGCACGAAGACCGGGCCCAGCGGATTGTTGGGCCCCGGCGGCACCACGGTCTGCACTTCCTTGCCGTTGCGCCGCATCTCTTCCTGGATGGACTTGGGCACGTGCCAGCTCGGCGCGCGGTAGATGCCGGTGATGTCGAAGCTGCCGGTCGGGGTCTGGGTCAGCATCTTGCCGACCGCCACCGGGAAGATCCGCGCCAGCTTGCCGTCCTGATACAGGAATAGCCGCGCCTGCGGCAGATTAAGCACCAGGTGGCGGCCTATGGGATTGACCGCGACATCCGGCGCGGGCATCACCGCCGCCTGTACGGGAACAGCCAGCCACCATCCCAGCGCCAGCACCGACAACCGCTTCAACATACCGCACCTTCTGTAACCATGATTCACGCTGCTGATTCTAACAGAAAGGCGGCGAATTCCGGGATCGTAAAAAAACCAGCAAGAATCGCCGGTTTTTGAGAAAATCCGCGTTTTACCGTTTGATTTTGCAAGCAAGACGATGACGCACGCACAGACTATTGCCCTGGTCGAATCGCTGGACCACGAAGGCCGGGGGGTCGCCCACGTTGACGGCAAGACCATCTTCATCGATGGCGCGCTGCCGTACGAAAAAGTTGTCTACAGCAGCTACCGCAAAAAACCCAGCTACGAAAACGCCAACACCTCCGCGGTGCTGAAGGAAAGCTTCATGCGCGCCGAGCCGCGCTGCCCGCACTTCGGCGTCTGCGGCGGCTGTTCGATGCAACACGTGGAATTCACCGCCCAGGTGGCGGTCAAGCAGCGCGTGCTGGAAGACAATCTCAAGCGCATCGGCAAGGTCAAGGCGGAACGCGTGCTCACCCCCATCGCCGGTCCGGCCTGGCACTATCGCCACCGCGCCCGCATGTCCGCCCGCATGGTGGCCAAGAAGGGCGGCGTGTTGGTGGGCTTCCACGAGAAAAACTCCAGCTACATCGCCGAGATGCGCGAGTGCCACATCCTGCCCAAGCATATCTCCGACCTGATCATGCCGCTGCGCGCGATGATCGCCACGCTGTCGATCAGCCAACGGATGCCGCAGGTGGAAGTGGCGGTCGGCGACAAGCTGGACATTCTGGTGTTCCGCAATATGGACGCCATCACCGACGCCGACTTCGCCATCCTGAAGGCGTTTTCCGACACCCACGGCAGCGCCGAGCGCCCGCTGCAGATCTGGCTGCAGCCCAAAGGCCCGGAGACCTGCTACCCGATCTACCCGCTGGACGCGCCCAAGCTGACCTACAGCATGCCGGAGTTCGCGGTGGAGATGCCCTATTACCCCACCGAATTCACTCAGGTGAACCCGCAAATCAACGCGGTGATGGTGGCCCGCGCGCTGAAGTTCCTGGACCCGCAGCCGGGCGAGCGCATCGCCGACATGTTCTGCGGCATCGGCAACTTCACGCTGCCCATCGCCCGCTCCGGCGCCATCGTGCACGGCATGGAAGGCAGCCAGCCGCTGGTGAAGCGCGCGGTGGAGAACGCCACGCATAATCAGCTGCAGGACAAGGTGAGCTACGAGATGGCCAACCTGTTCGAGGTGACCGAGGAGTCGTTCGCGGCCCTAGGAAAATTCGACAAGATGCTGGTGGACCCGCCGCGCGACGGCGCGGTGCAGCTGCTGAAGGCCATCACCGAGGACACCGCGCCCAAGCGCATCGTCTACGTGTCCTGTAACCCGGCCACGCTGGCGCGCGACGCCGGCATCCTGGTCAACACCAAGGGTTACACGCTGAAAGCGGCCGGCATCATCAACATGTTCCCGCACACCGCGCACGTCGAATCCGTGGCCTGGTTCGAAAAAACCAGCCCGTGCAAGACGCGCAAGGAAGTCGAGGAGATCGAGGCGATCGAAGCCGCCGAACGCGAGGCCGCCAAGGCGGCGCGCCTGGCGGAAGAAAACGCGGAAAAGGAAAAGAAAGCCGCCGAGCTGGCGGAGAAAGCCGCCGCCAAGGAAGCGCGCCGCGCGCATTACTTCGCCGAGCAAGCCCGCCGCGAGGCGGAGGAAGCCCAATCGGGTCAATAGACATGAAAAGCGGCCCGCCCCAGGCACGCGCCGGGGCGGGCCGCTTCTCTTTATCTAAAGACAGATTGTTTGATCTAAAGACAAGTATTATTCTCTGCTTCAGCGCATTGTGCTCACGCCGATGGCATTCGCTCCAAGCGCATGCCGCCCGGCGCGGCGCTGACCGCATTTTATAAAAACCGGCATACGGCCCGCGGCATCAGGCGGGACCGGAACCATGCTCGATACCTGCCTAGGCAGGGGGAACCCACAAAGCGACATTCATCATGCATATCGTCCAATTCATCATCGGCCTGATCGTGGTACTGGCCCTCACCCAGCTGGTCGCCCGCGACCGCAAGAACATCAAGATCCGCTCCGTGATCCAGCTGCTGGTCATCGAGATCGCCCTGGCGTTCTTCCTGCTCAACACCACTTACGGCCTCGCCATCGTCGGCAGCATTTCCGGCGTCTTCACCAAGCTGATGGACTTCGCCGGCGAAGGCACCAAGTTCGCCTTCGGCGGCATCCAGAACAAGGATGAATTCAGCTTCTTCCTGAATGTGCTGATGCCCATCGTGTTCATCTCGGTGCTGATCGGCATCCTGCAGCACATTCGAGTGCTGCCGGTGGTGATCCGCGCGATCGGCTTCGTGCTGTCCAAGATCAGCGGCATGGGCAAGATCGAGTCGTTCAACGCCATCAGTTCGATGATGGTCGGCCAGTCCGAAAACTTCATCGCCTACAAGAACATCATCCACACCTTCGACGAGAAGCGCATGTACACGCTGGCCGCCACCGCGATGTCCACCGTGTCGATGTCCATCGTCGGCTCCTACATGCAGATGATCGAGCCGCGCTTCGTGGTGACCGCGCTGGTGCTCAACCTGTTCAGCACCTTCGTGGTGCTGTCGCTGATCAACCCCTACGACAGCGCGCTGGGCGAGGACGAACTGATCAGCAGCGATGCGCACCGCGTGTCCTTCTTCGAGATGCTGGGCGAGTACATCCTGACCGGCTTCAAGATCGCCGTGATCGTGGCCGCCATGCTGGTCGGCTTCATCGCGCTGATCGCCTGCGTGAACTTCATCTTCACCGCCATCTTCGGCATCAACTTCCAGACCATCCTGGGCTACGTGTTCTGGCCGTTCGCCTGGCTGATGGGCGTGCCTAGCCACGAAGCGCTGACCGCCAGCAGCATCATGGCCACCAAGCTGGTGACCAACGAGTTCGTCGCCATGCTGGAACTGAAGAACCAGGCCGCGCACCTGTCCAGCTACACCCGCGGCGTGCTGTCCATCTTCCTGGTGTCCTTCGCCAACTTCAGCTCGATCGGCATCATCGCCGGCGCGGTGAAGGGCCTGGACGAAGATCGCGGCAACATGGTGTCCCGCTTCGGCCTGAAGCTGGTCTACGGCTCCTCGCTGGTGAGCATCCTGTCGGCGCTGATCGCCGGCCTGGTGCTGGCTTCCTACTAAGCCCCGACCGCCCCGCCAAGCCGCCCGCCCTGCGCGGGCGGTTTTGTTTTGCTCCGCCCTGCCCCATAATGGCCGCCTGACCTAACTAGAAGAATCCGCCATGTCGCACAAGCCGCTCAGCGAACAAGATTATCAACGCCTGTCCGCCACCCTCGCCCGCTTCGCCGGCCACGGTTGCATGAATCTGGAGCGGCTGGACGGTTTCTTCGCCGCGCTGCTCGCCGGCCCGGAGGCCGTGCGCCCGGCGGAGTGCCTGCCGCTGATCCTGGGCGACGCTTTCGACGACGAGTCGGCCTTTCCCAGCGAAAAAGCGCTGGAGCAGTTCGTGGCGCTGTTGCGCGGACACTGGCAGGACATCGCCGAAGCGCTGAAGCAGGGCGAGTTTCAGCCATGGCTGGATGCCGACACGGCCGGCCAGACCACCGGCAATGACTGGGCCGAAGGCTTCGCCGCCGGCATGGAGCTGCTGAACGACGACTGGGGCCTGCTGTTCGACTCCCCTGACAACGCGCCGCTGCTCGAGCCGATCATGATTCTGGGCTTCGAGCGTCATCCAGACCCGGAAATGCGCCCCTTCGTCGACGCCATCGACGCCGAAACCCGGGCCGAGCTGCTGGCGTCTCTCTCTCCCTCCGTGCACGGCATCCATGATTTCTTCGCCGCCATCCGCCGCCAGCTGGAGCAGGAAGAGCAGGAGCTGGATCGGGAAGAGCCGCGCCGCCCGCACTGAACGATCCGGTAAACCGGACAGCTGGCTTGCGCGTTAAGAAGCGGTCATTCTTCCAAAACGGGCGCGGCGGATCCGCCGCCCGTTTCTTCCGCGTCCTATCCAAGGGGGAGCCATGAACGCGACCGAAGCCTTGCTGTTTGCCGTGATCCAGGGCATCAGCGAATTATTTCCCGTCAGCAGCCTGGGCCACGGCGTGCTGATACCCGACTGGCTGCACTGGTCGATCAACCGCACCCATCCCGACTTCCTGCCCTTCATGGTCATGCTGCATCTGGGCACCGCCGCCGCGCTGCTGATCTACTTCCGCCGCGACTGGACAGACCTGATCGGCGGCTGGCTGAAAGCCGGCGGCCGCGCCAGCAATCCGCACGCGCGCCTGATGTGGCTGGTGATCGCCGGCACCATACCGGCCGGCCTGCTGGGCCTGCTGCTGGAAAAACAATTGCGCGCGCTGTTCACCAGCGCCACCGCGGTGCTGGTTTTCCTGGCGCTGAACGGCCTGATGCTGCTGTGGGGCGACCGTCTGAAAAAGAAAACCGCTTCGCACGAACTGTCCGAACTGAGCTTCGCCGGCGCGATCAAGATAGGCGCCGGCCAGGCGCTGGCGCTGCTGCCGGGCTTCTCCCGCTCCGGCGCCACGCTGGTGGCCGGACTGGCCCACGGCCTGGACTACGCCTCCTCCGCCCGCTTTTCCTTCCTGCTGGCCACGCCCATCATCACCGCGGCGGGTGTGCTGGAGATTCCCAAGCTGGCGCACCACGGCAGCGGCGCCCCGCAATGGGGGCTGCTGCTAGCGTGCGGCGCCGTTTCGGGACTGTGCGCCTATGCCAGCACCTGGTTTCTGATGCGTTACTTCAAGAAAACCGAAATCGAGTCGCTGCGACCGTTCGGCTTTTACTGCCTGCTGGTCGGCCTTGTCGGTTTACTGGTCAAACTCGTATAAATGCGCTGGACTTGGCCATGCCTTGATATAAAATGGCATGTGACCAGTAATTCTACTTATTGAAATACAGATGGCGCCGCCAAAGGGCGCTATCTGTGTTTGGAATGCTGGCTCGAGGCGTCAGACCTCATCAAATAATGATATTTTGGAAGAATGAACGTATTGGAAGACCGTAAGAATGAACGCCTGCCCAGCGACCTGGCCAGGCGCGCCACAGCCATCATCGAGATGCCGGACGGCGTGCTGGTCACCGCCAGCCGCGGCGGCCGTTACAACCTCCCCGGCGGCAAGGCCAATCGCGGCGAACTGCGCTCCCAGGCGCTGATTCGCGAAATCCGCGAGGAAACCGGCCTGCGCATCAACTCCATGCTGTACCTGTTCGATCACATCACCCCGTTCAACGCCCACAAGGTTTACCTGTGCATCGCCCAGGGACAGCCCAAGCCGCAGAACGAGATCGAGCGCATCGCGCTGGTGTCGTCGCCGGATACCGATATGGATTTGTTCGTCGAAGGACGGGCCATCCTGCGCCGCTACGCCAGGCTGCGCAACGAGGAAACCGCCAAAGGAGAAGCGCTGCGCGCGCTGCTGGGCCTGGCCCGCTACATCGCCAAGGTGGACTGAGGGATTCAATCCTCAAAACAAAAAGGACACGCGTGCGCGTGTCCTTTTTTCTTGCCCGCCATGCGGTTTATTTTTTCACCGCCGACGCGGCATCGCTGGCAGCGCCCTGCTGCTGCATCATCTCCACCATCTCCTGAGGCAGCTCCACCCAGCCTGCGGCCTTGGCGAAAGACAGCGTGGCCGCCAGCAACAGCAGCGACAAGGGCGCGAACAGCACCACGCCGGCAAGCGTACGCATCACTGACACCTGCGCCACCTTGGACAGCGCGTTGACCAGCACCACCAGGCCAAGCAGCGACAGCAGGATGTCTATCACCTTGGCGGCATCTCCCGGCAGCCAGCTGGTCAGCGGCTCCACGAATTGCAAACCGCTGGCCACCACCACCAGGCCGAACAGCGAGCCGCTGACTTCGCCCTTGCCCCAGCGCAGCCAGACACCCATGAAGCGGGCGAACATCAGCGTCTGCAGCCAGGTGAACAGCACCATGAAGCCGATGCGGCCGGCGATATTGCCGCCCAGCTCGGCGGTATCGCCGCTGGAAACCGCGCCCATCAGCGTCAGCAACAGCGCCGGCTGCCACCAGGCATACTGGTAGGCGGCCAGCGGCTTGACCCGCAGGCGCAGCAAATCAAGCACATCGTCGATCAACAGGCGCATGGCATCCTCAGTCGAAAACCACGGTCTTGTTGCTGTACGACAGCACGCGGTTGTCCAGATGCCAGCGCACGGCGCGGGACAACACCACTTTTTCCAGGTCGCGGCCCTTCTCCACCAGATCCTCCACCGTGTCGCGGTGCGAGATGCGGGTGACTTCCTGCTCGATGATCGGGCCCTCGTCCAGATCCTCGGTCACATAGTGGCTGGTGGCGCCGATCAGCTTCACGCCGCGCGCGAAGGCGCGGTGATAGGGCTTGGCGCCGTCGAAGGCCGGCAGGAAGCTGTGGTGGATGTTGATCACGCGGTCGGGATAGCGCTCGACGAAGCCGCTGGACAGGATCTGCATATAGCGCGCCAGCACGATGAAATCGACGCCCGCCTCTTCCAGCAGGCGGAACTGCTCGGCCTCGGCCTCGGCCTTGTTGTCCTTGGTGACTTTGATCACATGGAAAGGGATGCCGTTGAACTCCACCAGTCGGCGGCAGGTTTCGTGGTTGGAAATCACCAGCGGGATGTCGCAATCCAGCTCGCCGATGCGCCAACGGTGCATCAGGTCCACCAGGCAATGCTCGTACTGGGATACGAAGATAGCCATCCGCGGCTTGCGCGCGGACAGCGATACCTTCCAGTTCATGCCGTGCTCGTCGGCGATAGGCTGGAACGCGGCGGCGAAGCTGTCCATCGGCAACGTGAAGCCGTCCAGATCCCACTGCACCCGCATCAGGAACAGGTTTTCGCTGGTGTCCTGATGCTGGTCCGCATGCATGATGTTGGCGTTGTAGGTCATCAGGAAATTGGCGATGGCCGCTACCAGGCCCTTCTTGTCCGGCGCGCTGATCAACAGCGTCGCCGAGTGCTTGTCGTGACTCATGAAGCAAATCCGTAAATTAGTTTTATGTGATACTAAATCTGATACTAAAACAGCCAAGCGCGGCTGTCTGCACATTCGAACGCCGCCATGACGCAGGCAAGCCGGCATTCCCGAAAACAAAATCGCCACAGCCCGGCGCTGCGGCGGCTGTGGCGAGCTGGCTTGGGCCGCCGCTCGGGCGGCTGTCGGCTCAGGCGTTCAGATTGGCGGAATCCAGCGTGTTCTGCAACAGCGTCGCCACCGTCATCGGCCCCACGCCGCCCGGCACCGGGGTGATGAAGCCTGCCCGCTCGCGCGCGACATCGAATTCCACGTCGCCGCACAGCTTGCCGGTATCCAGCCGGTTGATGCCCACGTCGATCACCACCGCGCCCGGCTTGATCCACTCGCCCTTGACGAAATTGGGAATGCCGACGCCGGCCACCAGGATGTCCGCTCCGGCCACTTCCTCCGCCAGATTCTGCGTCGCGCTGTGGCAGACGGTGACAGTGGCGCGCGCCAGCAGCATTTCCAGCGCCTGCGGGCGGCCGACGATATTGGACGCGCCGACGATCACCGCCTTCTTGCCCTTGGGATCGATGCCGTACTCTTCCAGCAGCGTCATCACGCCGCGCGGCGTGCACGGCCGCAGCAGCGGCATCTTGATCGCCAGGCGGCCTACATTATACGGGTGAAAGCCGTCCACATCCTTTTTCGGATCGATGCGCTCGATCACCGCCTGCGGATCGATCTGCGCCGGCAGCGGCAATTGCACCAGAATGCCGTCCACGCCGGCGTCCGCATTCAAGCCATCGATGATTTCCAGCAATTCCTTTTGGCTGGTGGCGGCCGGCAAATCGTAAGCGACAGAACGGATGCCCGCCTTTTCGCAGGCCTTTTTCTTGCTGCCCACGTAAACCGCGGAGGCCGGATTGTCTCCGACCAGGATCACCGCCAGCGCCGGCGCCCGCTTGCCCTGCCCCAGGCGCTCTTCCACGCCCGCGCGCACCTTCTCCAGCAGTTTTTCCGCTACCGCCTTGCCATCGATCAATTGTGCCGACATGCCTGATTCCCATATTGGTGCAATGAATAACGGCCGCTATTCTCGCATTAATTGCGCAGTGCAGTAAGGGCGCTCGGCGGATTATTTTTCTTAAGATCAAGATAAATAAAGAAAAAACAAACACGCTATTCCGCCAAGGCCAAAACACCCCGGAAAGCCCCGAAAATATTTGCACAAAGCCGTTGACAGTCCCATGCCTCGTCCGTATAGTTGCGGTCTCTGTTCGGGGCGTAGCGCAGCCTGGTAGCGCACCTGATTTGGGATCAGGGGGTCGCGAGTTCGAATCCCGCCGCCCCGACCAGAAAACGAATTGCCCGATAGAGCGCCCGTAGCTCAACCGGATAGAGCACCAGCCTTCTAAGCTGGGGGTTACAGGTTCGATTCCTGTCGGGCGCGCCAGTCGCTTAAGCGGCGGCAACAAACAGTGGTGGATATAGCTCAGTTGGTAGAGTCCCGGATTGTGATTCCGGTTGTCGTGGGTTCGAGTCCCATTATCCACCCCACAATTTGCAAGATTGCGGCACTGCCGCAGTCATACTGTTTCGACGGTGGATGTAGCTCAGTTGGTAGAGTCCCGGATTGTGATTCCGGTTGTCGTGGGTTCGAGTCCCATCATCCACCCCAAGGTTTCGACCATCGCGTCATCAGCGGTGGATGTAGCTCAGTTGGTAGAGTCCCGGATTGTGATTCCGGTTGTCGTGGGTTCGAGTCCCATCATCCACCCCA
>NZ_JAYFSJ010000008.1:0-189540 GCF_039708975.1 Chromobacterium indicum | reverse complement strand
CCAGAAACAGCAAAGCCCGACCTCGTGTCGGGCTTTATCTTTTCCCGCCTCCGCAATTATAGAATTGCGACAAAAATGTTCAGTTTTGCCGCTTGCCAGTACAGTGAAGCTCCGTATAATCGAATACATTTGCATGTATCCGATTGACTGACAGATAAGCCCATCCACCATGACCACCCTGCAGCCGATCAAGCGCCAGACGCTTACCAGTGCCGTCACCGAATCCCTGCGCCGACGCATCCTGTCCGGCGAGTTCGCCGACGGCCAACAACTGCGCCAAGAGGCGCTGTCCAATGAATACGGCGTCAGCCGGGTGCCGGTGCGGGAAGCGCTGCGGCAGCTGGAGGCCGAGGGGCTGATCCAGATCATCGATCACAAGGGCGCGCTGGTTTCCAAGCTGTCGCTGGAGGACATTCTGGAATTGCTGGAAGTGCGGGCGATGCTGGAGTGCTCTCTGCTGAAGGCCGCCATCCCCTGTCAAAGCTCGGCCGACCACGACGCCGCCCAGCAGACGCTGCGCGAGTTCGAAGTGGCGCTCAACAACAACGACGTGCGCCACTGGGGCGAGATCAACTCCCGCTTCCACCTGGCGCTGTACCGCGCCGCCAAGCGGCCGAACACCCTGGCGCTGATCGAGCAGCTGCATAACAAGACCGACCGCTACACCCGGATGCAGATCCTGTTCACCCGCACCATGGAGCGCGCTCACGAAGAGCACACCCGGCTGCTGGAGCTATGCCGCCAGGGCAAGGCGGACGAGGCGGCGGAATTCCTGCGCTTCCACATCCTGTCCGCCGGCCATGCGCTGGAAAGCTATCTGAAGGGCCAGCAGGCCAATCACTGAGCGCAGCCGCTCCGCCAATCGGCGGCGGCCCTTCTCAGCGCGTCGGCCAGATACAGGCAGGCGGGCCCGGCGGACGCAGGCTCCGCCAGCACCAGGTACAGCGAGGCCTTGCGCACCGCTCCGCTCTTCAGCGGCAGCGGCTTCAGGCTGCCCTCGGCCAGCTGCCGCCGGATGCGATGGCGCGCCAGCCAGCCGAAAGCCAGGCCAGCCTCCACCATCGCGATGCCAGTCTCCGGCTGCGACACCGTCCAGCGCTGATGCGCGCCCAGCCAGCCCTCGTCCCTCGGCTGGCGAATGCCGGAATCGCGCAACACCACCTGCACCTCGCCGCGCAGCCTTTCGCTGTCCAGCTCGCCGCCCAAGGCGTGCAAACGGTGGCCCGGCGCCGCGCAAGCAATGAACTCCGCGTCCAGCAGCCAGTCCCCCAGAAAACCCTGCGGCACCCTCCCCGCCACCGCCAACGAGGCGTCGCCTTGGTACAAGGCGTCGTCAGCGCCCGACATCACCACCTCATGCAACTGCAGCCGCGTCTCCCGGCAATGGCCGGCGAAGTCGCCGCAGGCGGCCAGCATCACCTCGGCCGGCAGCAAGCTGTCCAGCGCCACCTTGAGCTCCGGCTCCCAGCCGCGGCGCAGGCTCCCCGCGCGCCGCTCCAGCCTGTCGGCGTGGCGCAGCAGCTCGGCCGCTTCGCGCAGCAGCACTTCCCCCTCGCCGGTCAGCCGCATCCGCCGCCCATCCTGCCGCAACAAAGCGACCTCCAGCTGCTCCTGCAGCCTGGCCACCGCGTAGCTGATCGACGACTGGCTGCGATGCAGCTTCTCCGCCGCCTGGGCGAAACCACCCTCCTCCACGATGGTCCGCAACACCTGCCACTGCTCCAGCGTCGTTTTCATAATCAATCTATTTTTTAGATATATATGCGCTGAATTTTGCGCTTTTTTATCTGATTTTTCACTGCAAAAATAAAGAGCATGAATCCAGACCGGAGAGAAACATGAGCAAGACCAGCCGCGAAGTGGAACACATCATCAATGGCCGCGAAGTATCGGACGGCGCCGGCGTACGCCTGCTGCGGGTGCTCACCGCCGACCTGCAGCGGCGGCTGGACCCCTTCCTGATGCTGGACGAGTTCCGCTCCGACAATCCAGACGACTACATCGCCGGCTTTCCCAGCCACCCGCACCGCGGTTTCGAAACCATCACTTACATGCTGGCCGGACGCATGCGCCACCGCGACAACGCCGGCAACGAGGGCCTGCTCGGGCCCGGCGGCGTGCAATGGATGACCGCCGGACGCGGCATCGTCCATTCCGAGCTGCCGGAGCAGGAGGATGGCCTGATGCACGGCTTCCAGCTATGGCTGAACCTGCCGGCGGAACGCAAACTGTGCGAGCCCTGGTATCGGGACATTCCCGCCGCCGAGATCCCGACTGCGCCAGCCCAAGGCGAGGCCCGCCTGATCGCCGGCTACTGGCGGGGCCAGGCCGGCGCGATGGAGCGCGAAGCCACCGAACCGCTCTATCTGGATCTGCATCTGGACGCCGGCAGCGAGGAAACGCTGGAAATCCCGGCCGGCCACAATGCCTTCCTCTATGTTTACCAGGGGGAAATCGCCGTCGGCGCGCAGCAGCGCGGCGTCAAGGCCAGGCAGATGGCGGTGCTGGACAACCGCACGGGCGGCGACAGCGTCGCCATCCGCGCCGCGGCCGACAGCCGCCTGCTGCTGATCGCCGGCAAGCCCTTGGGCGAACCCATCGCCCAGTGGGGGCCGTTCGTGATGAATAGCCGCGAACAAGTGGAAGAAGCCATCAGCGATTTCCGCGACGGACGCTTCTGACCCGCATGCCATTGCCAGGAGACATCATGCCGCTGCTTACACAAGCCATAGCCAGCCAGGACCGCGACATCGGCTTTCCGGTGCGCCGGCTGCTGCCCACCCGGCAGGCGCGCCGCGTCGGTCCCTTCGTATTTCTCGACCACATGGGCCCGGCCCATTTCGCCGCAGAAGGCAGCGCCGGCGATGTGCGGCCGCATCCGCATATCGGCCTGGCCACCGTCACCTATTTGTTCTCCGGCGCGATGATGCACCGCGACAGTCTGGGCACCGTGCAGCGCATCGAGCCCGGCGCGGTCAATCTGATGACCGCTGGCAGCGGCATCACCCACTCCGAGCGGGTGCCAGCCGATATCCGCCGGCAAGGCGTCGCGGTGGAAGGGATGCAATTGTGGCTAGCGCTGCCGGACGAACTGGAGGAATGCGAACCGGCCTTCGCCCACTACCCGGCCGAGGACTTGCCGCGCTGGAGCCAGGACGGCGTGCAGCTGAACCTGTTGATGGGCGAAGGCTGGGGCCGCCGCGCGCCGGTCGCCTATCCGCTGCCGGTGTTCTACGCCAGCGCCGTCATGCCTGCCGGCTCGCGTCTGGCGCTGCCGGAAAGCGTGGACGAGCTGGCCGCCTATGTCGCCGCCGGCGAGCTGGATGTGGATGGCGCCGCGCTGGGCGCCAATCAGCTGGGCCTGCTGCAAACCGGCCAGGGCGGCGAGCTGGTCGCCCGACGCGACAGCCGGGTGATGCTGCTTGGCGGCACGCCGCCGGCCAGCCCGCGCTATCTGGACTGGAATTTCGTATCCAGCCGCCGCGAGCGCCTGGCTCAGGCCCGCGCGGACTGGATCGCCCAACGTTTCCCGATGGTGCCGGGCGAGACCGAGTTCATTCCCCTGCAATAACAGCCACTCCAAAACAAAACCCCCGCCAGTTTCCTGACGGGGGTTTTCGCTTGCATCAAGCGGCTTACTTGCTCTGAATGCCGCCTTGCACCACGGTCGGCACATTCTCATGCTCGGCGCGGATCAGCGGCGCCTTGCCGGACGTCACATCGCTGACCGCCTGCTTCAGGATGCCGGACGGCGTGCTGTTCAGCTTGACCCCGCCGCCGCCGTTGTAGCGCTCGGTGGCGATGTCGGCGGTTTCCACCTTGGACTCGCCCAAATCCACCTTGCCGTTGGCGGACGAGATGGTCGCGCCGGTCAGCTGGGTCTTGCCGCCCACTTGCAGCGCCACGCCATCGGCGCCGGCGACGCCGGTGACGGCGCCGACCGAGTTGTCGCGCTTGACGGTGACGTCCACATCGGCCTTCAGCTCGGTGCCCTTGTCCTGGGCGTTCAGCAGCTTGTCCTTCAGCGTGTTGCCGCCCTTGCGCGCCAGCGTATCCAGCGTGCCGGACTTGGCCGGGCCGGAGGTCGGCTGCTCGGGCAGGGTGACGGTTTCGCTGCTAGCGTTGAAGCTCACCGCATTGGTGGTGTCTTCCTTCAGGCCTTTATTGAAGGCCAGGCTGTCGTACTTCTCCTTCACCTTATCGGACGCGGCGTTGACCAGCTCGGTGCCCTTCTCTTTCACCTTGTCCTTCAGCGGGCCGGCCTTGTCGGCGGCCTGATCGACCAGGCTGGCCTCCTTGCCGTTGGAGCTGTTGACGCCCAGCGCCACATCCACCTTGACGCTGTTGTCGCGGTCCTGACGGCTTTCCAGCGCCAGCTTGCCACCCACTTGGCCAGTGACGGTCTTGCCGCTGACGTTGGCGCCGGCCAGAGTGGCGTTGCCTTCGGCGTTCAGTTCCACCTGCTGCTTGGCGGTGACAGAAGCATTGGCGTTACTCAGCTTGTCTTGCTGATCCACCTTGACGCTCAAGCCCGCGCTGACGTCATGCACGTTCTTGGTGCTGTCCGGCTTGATCTGGCCGTTTTCCTTGTCGCTGCTGGCCTTGTTGCCGCCGCCGATATTGCCGGCCACGCTCCAGTTGTTGCGCTGGCTGCTGGACTGCGCCGACTCCAGGCGGACATCGCCCTGGCTGCCCAGCTTGACGCTGTCGCCCTGCACCTGGGTGCCGCTCAGGCGGATGCCGCCGCTGCCGGCCTCGATGCTGGCCTTGCCGCCGCTGGCCACGCTGCCGCCGGCCTGGCTGCGGCTGGACTCGTCGGTGTTGGCGTAATTGCCGCCGACGCCCACGTTGAAGCCCTGGCTCGCCTTCTCCTGGCCATTGCTCTGGCTGCCGCCAGCCTTGACGTCGAAGCCCCACTGGCTGCCGGACTTGTCGGCGCTGGATTCGGCGGCCTTGAACTCCACCTTGTCGCCCTTCAGCGCCACGTCGCCGCGGCTGGCGATCTTGTCGCCCTGCAGCCCCAGCTTGCCGCCGGCCGTCAATGCCACGCCGGCATCGGCGTCCACGCCCCCGGCCACGGCGGCGCTGGAGTTGGATTGCTGCTTGTCCACGCTCACCGCCACGCCGCCGCTGCCGCCGACATTCTTGCCGCCGCCTTCGATCGGGCTGGTGGTGATGGCCAGGTTGGCCTTGCCGCCCACGGTGCGCTGCTCGCTGCTGCTGGTGTTGTTGGCCTGGCTGAAGCTCAGGTCGCCGCCCGCGCTGACGCTGGCCGCGCCCTTGCCGCCGGCGATAGCCACGCCCTGGTAAGCCGCGTTGTTGTCCACGTCCACCTTGACGCCGTTGCCGGCGCGGATGCCGCCGGTCACCGCGGTGGAGCTGGAGGACGCGCTGGTCACCGTGCTGCCGCTGCCGGCGGCCTTGACGTTCACGTCCTCGCCGGTGGTGGTGTAAACGCGCACGCCGACATCGGCCTCGGTCTTGCTGCCGCTCTGGCTTTGGGTATTGGCCGCGGCGCTGAACTGGTGGCTGTCCGCCTTGATCTCCACCGTGTTGCCGGCCTGGTACTGGGTGCCCTGATCGCTCAGGCCCGCCTTGGCGTCCACCTTGACGGTGCCGCCGTTCAGGCTGCTGGCTTGGGCGGTGCTGGACTGGCTGGTTTCGGTGCCGACGCCGGCCTTGACGCCGACATCCACGCCCAGATTGGCCGCGCCCAGATTGCCGGCCGCGCCTGCGGCGCCGGCCACGTCGCCCTTGGCCACTTTCTCGCCTGCCGCCACCAGCGGACGGGTCACGCCGCTGTAGTCGGCGCTGACGCCCACCTCCACGCCCCAATGGCTGCTGTCGGTGGTGGTTTTCTGGGTGCTGTTGGCAGCCTGATTGTCGATGCGGCCGCCGGCCAGCTTGATGTCGCCGTCAGCCTTGACCTGGGTGCCCTGGTTGCGGATGTCGCCGTCGCCGTTGCCGGCCACGATGCTGACGCCGCCCTTGGAGTTGATCGCGCTGACCTGAGCGCTGCTGCTCTCCGATTGGCTGCGGCTATTCTTCTGATCCACGCCCAGCGCCACGCCGGTCTTGTCCAGGCCGGCGTCGATATAGATGCCGCCGCCGGTGACGCTGCTGCTCTTGCTTTCCTTCACCGTGTCCTGCGCCGCGTTCAGGCTGACGTTCTGGCCGCTGAGGGCCGCGCCGCCGGTGCCGGCGTTCAGCTTGGAACCGGTCACGGTCAGGTCGCCCTGAGCGGTGAGCGCCACCTTGTCGCCGGACAGCGTCGCCGCCTGGTTCTGCGTCGCATCGCGGTCCACGCTGCTGCTGCTGTGCTCGATGCGCACGCCGCCGCGGTACTGCTTGTCGCCGGTGATCTCGCCAACGCCGCGCAGCGCCAGCTCGGTGTCCTTGCTCTGCACGGTATCCCGGGTCTGCGACGCCGCCACCTTGATGTCGCCGTTCGCGGAAACGTTCAGCTCGCCGCCGGCGCGCACCTGGCTGCCGCTGATCGCCACATCCTTGGCGGACTGGATGGTCAGATTGGTGTCCGACTTCAACTCGGCGTTGACCGCCTGCTGCTGGCTGGCGTTGCCCTTGCTGCTGCTCTTGGTGATGTTGAAGGCGGTGCCGCTGCGCTGGTCGGTTCGGGTTTGCGACTGATTGACCACGCTGTCGATGCTGACGTCGCCGTTGCGGCTGATCGCCACCGCGTCCTGCTCGCCGCGGGCGCGGCTGCCGGCGATCGCCACGCTGTCGCCTTGCAGCGTCAGCTTGCCGCCGGCGGTCAGATCGCTGCCGGTGTTGACGGTATCGGTCTTGCCGTTGTCGCGGTTGCCGCCGCCGCCGATGCCGCCCCAGTACACCTGGTCGTTGCGCTGGTTGTTCAGGCTCACGGTTTGCTGCACGCCCAGGCTGAGCGCGCCGCCCGCTTCCAAACCGGCGTCGCGGCCGGCGGCCAGCTTGGCCGCCTTGGCGTCGATGTCGCCGCTGGCGCGGATGTTCAGATCGCGGCCCGCGCGCAATTGGCTTTGCGCCAGGCGCTGCTCGCTGGAAGTATTGTCCCAGGAGCCGGTTTCCAGGCTGGCGCCGTCGTTCTTGCGGTTGCCCTGGTCGCGGTGGGTGTCGGTCTCCGTCACGCCGCTCAGCTTCACGCCGCCATCGGCCTGCAGGCGGATATCCTGGCCGGCGGTGACGCTGCCGCCGCGGATGGCGATCTGGCCGCGCGGCTGCGCGCCGTCGGCGGCTTGATTGTCCGCCGCCGATGCCGCCGCGGTCAGCGTGGCGTCCTGGTCTGCGCGGATGCGCACGCCTTCCTGGCGCTGAGTGGTGTCGTTCTGGTCGCGGTTGTACGCCCAGGAGTTTTTCCAGGCGTGATTGCTGCTGCTGGACGTGCTTTCAGCCAGTTGGCTGTCCAGCGTCACATCCTTGCCGCTGAGCGCCACATTGCGGCCGCTGATGTCGGTGGCCGCCAGCGTGGCGGTGTCGCCGGCGCTGAGCGTCACATCGTCGCGCGCGCTGATGGCGCTGCGCTTGATGCTGGCGTCGCTGCCCTTGCTGGCGGTATTGGTTTCGCCGGTTTTCCAGATGAACCAGCTCTCGTCATGGCTGCTGTCCTGGGTAGTGGAGGTTTCCACGCGGCCGCGGCTGTCGATCTGCCGCGCGGCCAAGGCCACCTTGCCTTCGCTGGCGCGAATCTGCGCGCCTTCCAGCGCCAGCTTGCCCTGATTGGCCTCTACCGACACTTCCTGCGTGCCGTTCAGGCTGCCGCCCACGTTCACGCCCGCGCCGTCGGCGGTGCTGATGATATTGATGCGGCCGGCCTGCATCGCGCCCAAGAACACGCTGTCCAGCGAACCCACGCCCTCAGGCGCCTTGTCGCTGCGGATGATCTTGGCGTCGTCGCCCTGATAATCCACCAGATTGAAACCGGCGCGGGCATTGATCCGGTCGCGCGCGGCGACATTGCCGCGCACATCGATGCGCGGCGCGATCAGGTCCAGCACGTTGACGCCGCTCAGGCCGGAGCCGTTGACGGTGAGCGCGTTGCCGTTCCGCGCAGCCTGCAAGGAAGCGATGGCGCCGTTTTCGATATTGGCGTTGCCCACCAGCAGCGACGCGCGCGGAGTATTGATGAAGCCGCAGCCGCTGCAAGTGATGCCGTTGGGGTTGGCCAGCACATAGTCGGCGGCTTTGCCGAACACTTCCTGCTTGCCCAACAGCAAGGACGGATTGCGACTGATCACTTCATTCAAAATCACGCTGGCTTCGCGTCCGCCCAACAAGGCATTGGCGCCCAATTGGCCGGCCAGCTGCGATTGGCCTCCGGTGGCGGAGTTGTTGAACACCGCGCCCGGCTTGCCGACGTTGAAATCCTGGTACTGGTTATGCGACAGGCCCGCGGCGCTGGGCGCCACGATATTGACCACCGCCGCGCCGTTGGCGGCATTGCTCACCTGAGGCTGCGCGCCGTTGCCGCCGGCTACGATGCCGGCTGCCAGCGTGGCTTCCGCCACGCAAAACGCCAGGGTCAGCGCTGCGGCCACTTTCCCCGTTGCCGATAATCCGAAATTTATTTTTTTCTTCATGATTTGAGTCCCGTTCATCCAAAGAACAAGCAGATCCGGCCTCAGGCCGCTTCATCCAACCCATGTCGCGCGAGCATCGCCGGCCTGCCTGCCGTTCTTACCCGCACTAAAACATACGTTTGATTTCTAATCTACGTCTCTTTTTAAATCAATTCAAATGAAATACTGCCAATACCGCTTAGTCGCGTCCGCAGCTAATTTCTTTCAGAATATTTATACTTTTAAAAACAGATGCCAAAGGCATCACCAGGACAACGCCAGCCTGGCGAACAACTGATGGCCTTCCGGCTGCCAGCCGGCGGGCTTGTGCAAAGGTCGGCTGTATTCCAGATCCAGGCTGGCCTTGCGATAGCTGAACGCCAGGCCCAGGCTGGCGCCGGCAATGCTTTGCCACTGTTGGACCGAGCCGTTCGGCAATACCCGGCCGCCATCCAATCCCAGCCTCGGCGTCATGCCAACGCCTGCCATCTCGAAGCGGCGCGACAGCGTGTTGCGCCAGGACCAGGCGGTTTCGCCTGCCAACGTGTTGCGGCGAAAGCCGCGCACCGCGCTGGCGTCGGACACATCCATCTGCTCGACGCCCGGCAGATAGTCGCGGCTGGTCTGGCCGACCAGCGCGCTGTTGAGCTGGTACGGCCCGCCGGGCAAGGCCAGGCTTTGGAACCAGTTCAGCGACGCCTTCCACTTGGTAAACTGGGGATTCGGGCCGTCCGGCGCGCGCGGGTCCGGCGCGCTGGCGCCCAGCCAGCGGGTG
Organism: Chromobacterium indicum; assembly: GCF_039708975.1. Taxonomy (NCBI): domain Bacteria; kingdom Pseudomonadati; phylum Pseudomonadota; class Betaproteobacteria; order Neisseriales; family Chromobacteriaceae; genus Chromobacterium; species Chromobacterium indicum. The sequence continues at coordinate 180,213 of NZ_JAYFSJ010000008.1, read as the reverse complement.
CCTCGCTGCACGCCGGCGTCCGCGATCAACACGCCGCCGCTGAGCAGCTGCAAACGCGATAGGCCCAGCTCGGCCACGCTCAGCGTCGGGCTGGTGATGTCGATCTCGCTGTCGAGAAAGTAATTTCGCACCCGCTTATGCGTCAGTTGCGCCATCAGCGAGGTGGTCTGGTCTTGGCCGCGGCTCAACACCCGATCCACGCGCAGACCGCTCTGCGCGGTGCGGCCTGACAGATTCACCGCGCTGTTCTGCAATTGCAGCGGGTTCAGGTAATCGGCGCGGCTGGCGAAAGCGCTGAAAGTCCAATAACCGTAAGGCAGCGAATAGAACAGCGATTCGCTGCGGCTGTGCCGCACCGCGTTGTCGTTGCTGGTGCGCTGCGCCGACACGCTGATGAAGTCGGACAAGCCCAGCGGGCTGTCCCACGACAGCCCGACCCCAGCCTGCACCCGGCCGGTGCTGTCGCGGCCGGTGTTGTCGGCGTTGAAGTTCAGCCGCCAGGGCGCGTCCATATTGTTGCGCAGGCTCAGGATGGAGCCGCCCACCGTTTCGCCAGGCAAAATGTCCAGCGTCGCCTTGCTGGACGGCAGCCGGTTGGCCTGGTCCAGGCCCTGGTCGGCGTCATGGATGTTCAGCGGCCGTCCAATCACCCCGGGAAACAAGGTGGCCGGGTTGCTGCGTCGGTCGGCGCTGACGATTTTTTCCACCCGGCCCTCGTGCACGCGCAAGGTCAGCACGCCCTGTTCGTCCGGCCCTTCGGCCGCCACCCGCGCGGCGATATAGCCTTTTTTCAGATAAAGCTGGGTCAAGGCGCGGCTGTAGCGGTTCAGCTCTTCATTGCTCAGGCAGTCGCCCGCCAGCTCGCCCAGCGAAGCCACTTCCTTGCGGCTCAGCAGCTTGATGCCGGCCAGACGCACGCCCTTGACGCGCAGGCAATCCAGCTCGCTCATGTCCTCCGCTTCCGGCCGATGCATGGTATTGCTGTCCGGCAGCATCTGCCGCAGACGCTGCTGCTGGATAATGGCGTCGAAGCGGCGGCTGTTGTCCTGCAACAAGCGCCGCGAATCGTTTTCCATCTGTTGATGCATGCTGCCGGACATGCCGGGCACTTCTGCGGCTTGCGCCGCCACGCCCCAGCAGACCATCCCCGCCATCCGCCACAATCTGGCCGAAGATAGTTTTTTGTATTTAATCATCACTAGATTCTTAACTATTTTTAACAAAGGAAAACAGAAATCCCATTGCGCGTCCAGGCTAATGAGAATAACTATCAAATAATGACAAAATTACCCAAGCTTGATGCCAGCCTTGCGGCGCCGACGCAACACAAGATGCAATATAAATAAAAAACCCGGCCAATGGCCGGGCTTGTCCCTTAGTCGTTTGATTCTGAAATATCTTTCAGAAGATCAGCAAAAACTTATTCGAATGCGAAGTGGGCACGCTTGATATTGCACAGCAATTCATAGGAAATGCTGCCGGCGGCGGCAGCCACCTCGTTGACCGGCACCGCGTCGCCCCACAACTCCACCTCGCTGCCGATGCCGGCCTCGGGCAGATCGCTCAGGTCCACGGTGATCATATCCATCGACACCCGGCCGATGATGCGCGAACGGCGGCCGTCCACCGCCACCGGGCTGCCGCTGGACGCCAGCCGCGGATAACCATCAGCGTAGCCGCAGGCGATCAGCCCCACCCGTGTCGGGCGATCCGTGACGAAATTACTGCCGTAACCGATGGGCTCGCCGGCGGCCAGCTCTCGCACGCCGAAGATCCGGCTGCTCAAACGCATCACCGGCTTCAACCCATCGCCCTGCGGATAACCCGCCGGCAAGGGACTGGCGCCGTACAGTACAATGCCGGCGCGGCCCCAGTCGCGGCGCGCGCGCGGATGACACAGCAGGCCGGCGGAATTGGCCATGCTCTCCTCCCCCGGCAAATCGGCAGTAGCGGCGTCGAAAGCTTCTATCTGCGCCTGGGTCATCGGCACCCCCGGCTCGTCGGCGCGGGCGAAATGGGTCATCTTGACGATGCTCTCCGCCTTGCCGCTGTCCCGCAGCCGCTGCCAAGCGGCGCGGTAATGCTGCGGCAAAAAGCCTTCGCGGTGCATGCCGCTGTCCAGCATCAGCCAGACGCGGAACGGCTCGGCCGGATTGGCTTCCTCCAGCATGCGCAGCTGGCTCTCGCTCTGCACCACCAGCCACAAGCGATGGCTCTCGACCTCGGCCAGCTCGGCCGCTTCGAATACCCCCTCCAGCAGCAGGATGGGCGCGGCCACGCCGGCGGCGCGCAGCTGCAGCGCTTCTTCCAGGCAGGCGACGGCGAAGCCGTCGGCGATGTCGGCCAGCGCCTGGGCGCAACGTACCGCGTTGTGGCCGTAGCCATTGGCCTTCAGCACCGCCAGCGTCTTGCCGCCGTGGGCGGCGCGCGCCAGCAGATAATTGTGGCGAAGATGGTCCAGCCGTATCGTCGCAATCAATGGACGCATCGGATCAGGCCCCTTGCACCGCGGGACGGATCACCGGCACCACCAGAGTTTCGCCCTGCTTGGCGTAGCGCTGCATCGACAAGCCGTCCACGCTGATTTCCGGCTTGGCGCCGGTGATCAGGTCGGCCAGCACCTTGCCGGAGCCGGCGCACATGGTCCAGCCCAGCGTGCCGTGGCCGGTGTTCAGCGACAGGTTGGCGAAACGGGTGCCGCCGACGATGGGCGTGCCGTCCGGCGTCATCGGGCGCAGGCCGGTCCAGAAGCTGGCCGCCTTGATGTCGCCGCCGTTCGGGTACAGATCGCCCACCACCATTTCCAGCGTCTCGCGGCGGCGCGGGTTCAATTCCAGGTTGTAGCCGGACAGCTCGGCCATGCCGCCGACGCGGATGCGGTCGTCGAAGCGGGTGATCGCCACCTTGTAGGTTTCGTCCAGGATGGTGGAGGTAGGCGCGCCGGCCGGGTTGGTGATCGGCACGGTCAGCGAGTAGCCCTTGACCGGGTAGACCGGAATATCGATGCCGAGGTCCTTCACCATGTCGCGCGAGTAGCTGCCCATCGCCACCACGTAATGGTCGGCGCGCAGCAGTTCATCGCCGACGCGCACGCCGGTGATGCGCTTGCCGTCGTTCTCGATGCCGTCCACCGTCACGCCGAAGCGGAATTCCACGCCCTTGGCGCGGGCCAGCTCCGCCAGGCGGCTGGTGAACAGATTGCAATCGCCGGTTTCGTCATTGGGCAGCTGCAGGCCGCCGGCCAGCTTGTGCTTGACCGCCACCAGCGCCGGCTCGACGCGGACGCAGCCGTCCGGGTCCAGCACGTTGAAGTCCACGCCGCATTCGCGCAGCACGGCGATGTCCTTGGCCATGCCCTCAACCTGGGCCTGGCTGCGCAACAGCTGCAGCGTGCCGCCCTGGCGGCCTTCGTATTGCAGGCCGGTTTCGGCGCGCAGTTCCTTGATCTTGTCGCGGCTGTACTCGGCCAGGCGCATCATGCGGCCCTTGTTGACCGCGTAGGCTTTTTCATTGCAGTTGGCCAGCATCTTGGCGATCCACTGCAGCTGGTACAGGCTGCCGTCCGGGCTGATGGCCAGCGGCGCATGACGCTGGAACATCCACTTCAGCCCCTTCAACGGAATGCCGGGCGCCGCCCACGGCGCGGAGTAACCGGGGGAGATCTGGCCGGCGTTGCCGAAACTGGTTTCCAGCGCAACGCCTTCCTGGCGCTCCAGCACCGTCACCTGGCAGCCGGCCTTGGCCAGATACCACGCGGTGGATACGCCCAAAACGCCGCCGCCCAGCACGATTACCTTCATTTCTGTCTCCGTTTGTAGTCTTGCCACTACCAGATAGTGAATTCCGCTAGTATATGCATTGACATCTGGTTTTTTTCACTGAAATTGATAATAATCAAATGATCTTTCTCAAATCTTTCTCATATAAATAGTGAAAACATGAAGCCAATTCTCGCCGCCGCGAAAGCACTGGACAAGATGGACCGGAAAATCCTGCGCATCCTGCAGAAAAACGGCCGCATCGCCATGACCGAGCTGGCCGAAAAAGTAGGCTTGTCCACCACCCCCTGCACCGAGCGGGTGCGGCGCATGGAGCGCGACGGCATCATCGAAGGCTATTACGCCCGCCTCAATCCGCACGCGCTGGGCGGCTCGCTACTGGTGTTCGTCGAAATCAAGCTGGAGGCCAAGTCCGGCAACATCTTCGACGCCTTCCGCCGCGAAATCATGAGCATTCCGGAAATCCTGGAGTGCCATCTGGTGTCCGGCGATTTCGACTACCTGATCAAGGCGCGCATCCCTGACATGTCGATGTACCGCAAGCTGCTGGGCGACATTCTGCTGCAGCTGCCGTCGGCGAAAGAGTCGAAGAGCTACGTGGTGATGGAAGAGGTCAAGGAGACCTTGCAACTACCGCTGGATGAATAAATTTTTCTTTAAAATCAATGCATACAACTTGACCAAAACCCAGAAAAAGCTTGCTTTTACCTGCCACGTCAACCAAACCCAAAATAACAAATTCAGTAAAAACACGTAGCGGGAGACTGGGATGTTTGGCTTCACAAAGACGGCGGACAAGGCCGAAGACGCGGCGCGCCGAGTGCGCCAGCTGGAAAGCGTGCTGGACCATGCGGACAATCTGATCATGCTGTGCGACACCAGCCGCGACAACGTGATTTTCTACATGAACAAGACCGCGCGCGAAGCCTTTGGCAAGCATCGCGACATGATGAACCAGAAGTTCCGCGCCGGCGTCGACGTCAACCACGCCCACGGCCACAGCATCCACCAGTTCCACCGGGATCCGGAACACAACCGCCGCATTCTGGCCGACCTGGCCGGCCGCAAGATCGATCAGCACGTCGCGATGATTCCCGTCGGCGAGGTGATGTTCGAAACCAAGGTATTTCCAATCTGGGATTCGGCAAACCCAAACCAGTTGCTGTGCTTCATGGCCAGTTTCCAGGATGTGTCCTCCGAAATCCGCGCCCAGAAACTGCAGGAACAGGGCAATCAGCGGCGCGAGTTTCTGGAGGCCCGCGTCAACGAGCTGTCGGAAAACATGCAGGCGATGAGCGCCACGATCCAGAACGTAGCCGTGCAAACCACATCGGCATCGGAATCCGCTGAATTGATGCTGGACGAAGGCCGCAAAGGCGCCGTCATCGTCAACGAAACCAGCGGCAGCATGAAAAACGTCGGCGGCATGGTGCGCGACACCGCCGACAGCCTGGAATCGCTGGGCCAGCGCTCAGTCACCATCGGACAGATCATAGGCGTGATCAAGGATATCGCCGACCAGACCAATCTGCTGGCGCTGAACGCCGCCATCGAAGCGGCGCGGGCCGGCGAAATGGGCCGCGGCTTCGCCGTGGTGGCCGACGAGGTGCGCAAGCTGGCCGAGCGCACCACCAAGGCCACCCAGGAAATCGGCGACATGATCCGCGACATCCAGAACGAGGTGAAGCAGAACGTGGAAGCCATTGAGCGCGGCCGCCAGCAAGTGGACGCCACCGAGAGCGACTTCCTGCGCGCCGAGCAGGCGCTGACGACCATCGTCAACGAGATCAACAATATGCGCGATTTCGTGGTGCAGATCGCCAACGCCGCCGAAGAACAAGCCGCCACCTCGCAAGACATCGCCGACAAGCTGGCCGCCATCGTCAACCAGACCTGAGAGCCTGGCGTCTTTGGTTCTCATCGGGAATAATGGACCGCACCCATTTTCCCGACGAGAACCGCCCATGAGCCTGGAATCGGTCAAAGCCTTCTTCGCCGCCCGCCAAGCGGACATCGCCATCATCGAGCTGGACGTCAGCACCGCCACCGTGGCCGAGGCCGCCGCCGCCCATGGCGTCGAGCCCGGCCGCATCGCCAAGACGCTGGCCTTCCGCCTCAGCGACGGCCGCGAGGTGATCCTGGTCGCGCGCGGCGACGCCCGCATCGACAACCGCAAGTTCAAGGACGCCTTCGGCAAGGGCAAGATGCTGCCGCCAGAGGAGGTGGAGGCCATCACCGGCCACCCGGTCGGCGGCGTCTGCCCCTTCGGCCTGGCCCGAGAGCTGCCCATCTACCTCGACGTGTCGATCCAGGCTTTCGACGAGGTGCTGCCGGCGGCCGGGGCGGTGCACAGCGCGGTGCGGATCAGCCCCGGCCGTCTGGGCGACATCACCGCCGGCCAGTGGGTGGACGTCTGCCAGGCTTTCGCCTGAGCCTCATTCCCGGGGAAACGCCAGCAGCGGCCTGGGCTGCAGCCGGATGCCCACCATCTCCCCGACCGCCAGCGGCCGCTCATGGCCCAGTTCGGCCAGCAGCCGCCGGCCGGACAGCAGCTCCAACGCATAGTGGCTGACCGTGCCGCGCAGCACCCTGTCCACCACCCTCGCCCGCAGCGGGCTGCCCGGCTCCGGCACCACCGCGTCCGGCCGCAGCAGCACGTCCACCTCGGCGCCGTCGTCGAAGGGCAGGCCCTGGTCGCATCTCAGCTCGCCGGTCTCCAGCCACACCGCGCGGCCGCTCACTCTGCCCGGCAGAAACGCGCCCTGGCCGATGAAACCGGCCACGTAGCGATTGGCGGGCCGATGGTAAAGCCCGTCCGGCGCGTCCCACTGCTGCAGCCGCCCTTGGTGCAGCACGCCCACTTGGTCGGCGATGGAGAAGGCCTCGTGCTGATCGTGGGTGACCATCAAGGCGGAGATGCCCTGGGATTTCAGAATGGCGCGCACCTCACGCGCCAGCCGTTCCCGCAGCTCGGCGTCCAGATTGGAAAACGGCTCATCCAGCAGCAATAGCCTGGGTCTGGGCGCCAGCGCGCGAGCCAGCGCCACCCGCTGCTGCTGGCCGCCGGATAATTGGTGCGGATAGCGCGCGGCCTCGTCCTCCAGCCCCACCAGGCTCAACGCCTCCGCCACTCTGGCCTTGCGCTCGGCGCGGGGCAACGCGGACAGGCCGAAAGCCACGTTGTCGGCGGCAGTCAGATGCGGGAACAGCGCATGGTCCTGAAACACCATGCCGACCCGGCGGCGATGAGCGGGCATATTCACGCCCACGCCGAACACCGTCTCGCCTTCCAGCCGGATGAGACCGGCCGACGGCGCCTCGAATCCCGCGATGCAGCGCAGCGCGGTGGTCTTGCCGCAGCCGGAGCCGCCAAGCAGGCAGGCGATTTCGCCCCCCTCCAGCGAGAAACTCATGCCGTCCAGTACCGGCCGGCCGGAAAAAGCCAAGCTTACCGCGTCGAATTCAAGCGTTTTGTCCATCTCACACTCCAGGCTTCTGCCGCGACAGCAGCAAGACCGGCAGCAGGCCGGCCAGCACGATGGCCACCGAGGGCAAGGCCGCGCGCTGCCATTCGCCCTCGCTGGTCAGGTTGAAAATGCGCACCGCCAGCGTGTCCCAGCCGAAGGGCCGGGTCATCAGCGTGATCGGCATCTCCTTCATCGCGTCGACGAACACCATCAGCATCGCGGTGAAAATGCCGCCCTTGAGCAGCGGCAAGTGCAGACGGAGCAACAGCCGTCCGCCATATACGCCCAGGCTGTTCGCCGCCTCTTCCTGGCTGCGGCTGATCCGCTGCATCGCCGCGTCCAGCGCGGAGTGGGCCACGGCCAGGAAGCGCGAGGCATAGGCCAGCATCACCACCAGCAGCGTGCCCTTGAACACTGCGGACGCGCCTTCCGGCAACCAGCGGCCAAAATGCTCGAGCAGCAGATTGTCCAGCGCCGCCACCGGCGCGAACACCCCCACCGCCAGCACCGTGCCCGGCACCGCGTAGCCCAGCGTCGCCAGCCTGATCCACGGCCGGCTGCCCGGATCGCGCCGGCCGGCGAGCACCAGCCACAGCGCGATGGCCGGCACCAAGAGCGCCGCCATCGCCGCCAGCGACAGCGAGCTCTTCAGGCTGTCGAGCAGATCGGCGTCCAGATCGCTGGCCAGATGCCCGGCCGCCCAGACCAGGATCTGGCCGAAAGGCAAGACGAAGGCCAGCAGCAAGACCAGCGCGCAGAAAGCGCAAGCCAGCCAGCCGCGCGCGCCGGCCAGGCGGGTGCGCGGCAGCGGCGCCGCCCTGCCCGCCTGGACATAGCCGCGCTCGCCGCGGGCGCGCTGTTCCAGCCACAACAGGACGAACACCAGCAAGACCAGCAAGGATGCCAGCTGCTTGGCCGCGGGCAGCGAGAACAGGCTGAACCAGGCCTTGTAGATGGCCGAGGTGAAGGCGTCGAAATTGAAGATGGAAACGGTGCCGAAATCGGCCAGCGTCTCCATCAGCGCCAGGCCGAGCCCGCCCGCGATCCAGGGCCGGGCCATGGGCAGCGCCACCTTGAAGAAGCCCGCCAGCGGCGACAAGCCCATCGATTGCCCGACCTCCAGCGCGCGCCGCCCCATGCCGGCAAACGCGTTGCGGGCCAGCAGGTAGACGTAGGGATAGAAAGCCAGGGACAGCACCAGCACCACGCCGGGCGTCGAACGGATGTCGGGCACCCAGGAAGAGCTGCCGAAAGCCTGGCGCAGCCAGGTCTGGAACGGTCCGGTGAAATCGAACAAACCTAACTGGGAGAATGCCATCACGTAGGCCGGCATCGCCAGCGGCAGCATCAGCGCCCAGGAGAACACCCGCCGCCCGGGAAAGTCATGCACCGCGGTCAGCCAGGCCAGCGGCACGCCCAGCAACAGCACCCCGGCGCCGACGCCCAGCAGCAGAACGGAGGTGTTGCGCAGCAGCTCCGGCAGCGTGTGCTCCGCCAGATGGCGCCATACTTCGGCGTCTGGCTCCAACAGGCCCAGGGCGATCACCGCCAGCGGTATCAAAGTGAGCAGGCTGGCGGCGGCGGCCGACGCGCGCCAGCGCGAAACGGTAAAAGGCATGCGATGCGATCCAACGGCGGCGGGCCCGCCATCGGCAGACGGCGAGCCCGGTTCAACACAAATCGCGGCGGCTTACTTGTAGCCGGCGCGGTCCATCAGCTTGACCGCCTCGGCCTGCCGGGCGCCGGCATTGGAGACGTTGATGTAGTTGTGCTTGAAATCGCCCCAGGCCGCCACGCGGGCGTCGGGCTTCACCTTGGGATTGACCGGGAATTCCATATTGACGTCGGCGAACATGTTCTGCGCCTTTTCCGAGCTCAGCCACTCCAGGAATTTCACCGCGCCCTTCTCGTTCCGGACGTGGCGGGTCACGCCGGCGCCGGAAATATTGACATGGGCGCCCTTGCCCGCCTGGTCGGCCCAGAAAATGCCCACCGGCAGCTTCGGCGACTTCTCCATCATCCGGCCGTAGTAGTAGGTGTTGGCGATGCCCACCTCGCACTGGCCGGCGGCGATGGCCTCCAGCATCTTGGTATCGTCAGGGAATGGCGCGGCGGCCAGATTGCCCACCCAGCCCTTGACCACCTGCTCGGTCTTGGCCGGACCCATTTCAGCCAGCATCATGCCCACCAGCGACTGGTTGTACACCTTCTTGGAAGTGCGCAGGCAGAGCTTGCCTTTCCACTTGGGATCGGCCAGATCGGCATAGCTGGACAGCTGGGACGGCTTCACCTTCTGGGTGTTGTAGAAGATGGTGCGGGCGCGGATGGACAGGCCGTACCACTGCTTGGCCGGATCGCGCAGGTGGGCCGGAATGTTGGCGTCCAGCACAGGAGAATTGACCGCCTTCAGCAGCCCCAGGCGCTCGGCCTGCCACAGATTGCCGGCATCCACCGTCAGCAGCAGGTCGGCCGGGCTGTTGCGGCCCTCGGCGCGCAGGCGCTCCATCAGCGGGCCTTCCTTGTCGGACACCAGCTTGACGTTGACGCCGGTTTCCTTCTTGTAGGCTTCGACGATGGGCTTGAGCAGTTGCTCGCCGCGGGCGCTGTATACCACCACTTCCTCGGCCAGCGCGGGGCCGGCCACGGCCGCCAGCGCGGCGGCCAACATCAGTTGCTGTTTCAAGGTGTTTCCCCTGTTCGATTGAGACGAAAAGCGAAGTGCGGGGAGCACCGTAACACCAGCTGATAATACTTATCAATACAAAAATAAATTGAAAACAGCGGAACTTCCGGCAGAAAAAACCACCATCAGCGCGCCGTTCCGAAGCGGACGTAATCCCCCTCCGCCACGCGGGCGCTGCCCTGCGTCACGCCTATCGAGAAATTGGGCTGGACCTGGGTCAGCGTCACATCGCCGTTCAGGCTCTCCGGCATGCCCAGATCCCGGCCGGAAATCAGGTCGCGCAGCGGCTGCCCGCTCGATCGCTTGTACAGCAGCAGCTTGTCGCCCACCGCCATGCCGTCCAGCAGGCCGGCGTTGATGTAAACGCGCTTGCCCTCCAGCCTCACCACCCGGGCGGAGAACGGGATGCAGGAAATCACGCTTTCGATGCGGTCCGACACATTATCCAGCCATCTATCCACCTGCCTGCCGTAGTCGCTCTGCCAGAACGCGACAGAAGCGAAGGGCTGCGGCATGGTAGGAATCACCGGCCCTTTCGAGCTCACGATGCCGCTGACCCTGTCCTTGGCGATCAGCGAGCCGGTCAGCCCGTCGTATATCCAGAATTCCAGATCGAACTGCCGCTGCGTGGGCACATACTTGACCCCCGCGCCGAACATGCCGGCAAAGGGGCCGTTGTAGAACACCCCCTGCTGGCTGGTATTGTTGGATTCGAACAAAGACCTGCGCACGCCCTTGTCCATCACCGATGTGGACAGCACCCGGCCCGCCACCACGAATTGGACGTTCTCTCGCTGCCCCAGCTGGCTGGCGACCTGCCAGCCAGCATCCGGTTCGGCAATGCGGCTGTCGGCTAGCACCGACACGGTATTGGCGTCCTTCACCACCAGCATGCTGTTGTGCGCCAGCCTGCGCGCCAACTCAGTCGGCAGCGCGGTGGCCAGATCAGGCATATCGGACGCGTCGGCCGGATGCGCGACATCGAAATACGTGGTCACCAGCTTGCGCTTCAGCGACCGGCCCACCGGCATCTGGCAGGCCGGGTCTCCGCGCCGTTCCGGCGCGGGCGCCTGAGCGGCCTTGGCCGCGCCGGTATCCACCTCAACCTTGACGTGGTACAGCTTGCCTTGCGCGTATTCGTTGACGACCCGCACCGCGCCTTGCACTGGAGACAAGGCCCTCAGCGTGCTGGATTCGCCCTGCCGGCCGGCATCGACCAGCTGCGTCGACTCGATGCGCGCGCCCTGCCTGATGGAGAGCAGCTTCAACGCGTCCTGTATCGCCATCTCGCGCGCGGCGACCGGCCCGTTGTCCAACGGCGCCACGCCCTCGGCGGTCAGGATTTCCGCTTGCGACGGGCCCGACAAAACAAATGCCGCCGCAAGGGCGGCGGCGCGGATAGCGATTCGCGTCATTACTGGGTCACGTAGAAATTGTTGCTGTAGCGGGCTGGCGAAACGGTCATGACGGCGGGCGCCGGCGCGGCCGCCGGGGCCGGCACGATCTTGGTGGCGCCGCAGTTGGCTTCCGGACAGAGCGCGCCGGCTGTGCCGGTTTCCTTGGACGCCTGCATCACGCTGCCGGTTTTTTCCATGGAGTGGCGGAATTGCTTGTAGAACTCCTGGTCCAGCGTGATCTCGGCCACCGCCTCGCTGGTGCCGTCCGGCTTCATCACGGTGGAAACGATGGTGACGCCGCGCAGATAGGCGTCCACATAGGTGCGGAAGCTATCGCTGTTGGCGATCATATTGGACACCGAGCTGTTGCCGACCAACTTCATGCCCTGCACCTGTTCCGCGATCGCGCGGAAGGCGTCCAGCCGGGCGGCTCGCATCGCCAGCAGCTTGCGCTGCGACGGCGTCAGGCTGTTTGTGTAAGGCGCGGCGCCGGAGCCGGTCACGCGGACGACGATGGGCTGGAAGGGATTGACCTCCTTGACCACCACCCTCACCTCCTCGCCGCTGGCTGTCTCGTCGCCGGAGCCTACATAGCCGACGCCTGACGGCACCGAGCCGCTCTCCTTCATCGGCATCGACGCGGACATCGCGGATGTCTGCGGGGCAGGCGTGGCGCAGGCGGTCAAACCGGCCACCAGGGCGAACAAGGCGAGGCGAGACGTACGACGGACTGTATTCATGGCAATTACCGATAGGTGTTGATGGAATGGTATGAACCATTCCCGGAGCTCGTCAACCTGAAACATCGGCAATAACTGATGAAACTTGAGAAGCGGACGGCATGCGCGGCTTCTCAGTCATGCGCGGCGGCGGCCCGGCTCATCTGCCTGGCAGAGGAAAAACCGGCCGACAGCGCCGCCTTTTCCTTGCCCAGGCCGGCCGAACGCCACTGCTCGGCCAGCGCCAGGCGCAGCGCGCGGTGGTAATCGTGCGCCGAAACGCCGGCCTGGTCGCGGAACAGCCGGGACAGGTGGCGCGTACTGACATGGACCTTGGCGGCCAGCTCGTCCAGCGGCCAGTCCCGCACCGGGTCGGCGCAGATCAAATCCTGGGCCCGGTGCAGCGCCGGGTGCAAGTGGTTGCGCCAGGCCAACCATGGCGACAGCTCCGGGTCCTGCGGCGAGCGGCGGAAATACACCACCATCTCGCGCGCCACCGCGCGGGCGATCGCGGGATCGGCCAAATCTGCGATCAGATGCAGCGCCAGATCGATGCCGGCGGTGATGCCGGCGCTGCTGTAGCACGGGCCGTCAGCGACGAATACCCGGTTCTCCTGCACCCGGGCGGCCGGCGCCAATGCGCGCAGTCTTTCCAACAGAGTATGGTGGCTGGTGCAGGCGCGGCCGTCGAACAAGCCGGCCTCCGCCAGCAGCAGGCTGCCGGAGCAGACGCCCGCCCAGCGGATGCCCGGCTGGCGCCGGCGCTCGGCCAGCCAGGCGACGATGCGCCTCGCCTCCGGCCGTGCATAGGCCTCGATGGACGGCGTCGAGCCCGGCGCCACCACCACCGCGCCCTCCGGCAACGCATCCGGCAACGGCGCCAAGCCGCCCAGCGGCAAGCCCAGCGAAGTGTCCACCGCCTCCGACGCGCCTATGTAATGCAGGCGAAAGTCCGCGCCCTGCTGTCCCGCCAGGCGGAGAGCGTCGGCCGGCCCGGCCAGATCCAGCAGCAAAACGCTGGGCGACAGCACGAAATAAACGTCACGCACGGCTGGTTCTCCTGGAGGCGGCCAATGCCAGCAGCCTGCCGCCGAACACCGTCGCCAGCAAACCGGCCATCAACAAGCCGCTGCCGGCCAATTGCGCGGCGGTCAGACTCTCGCCCAGCAGCCAGTGCGAAGCCAGCAGCCCCACCACCGGCACCAGCAGGGAAAACGGCGCCACCTTGGCCGCGGCGTGCCGCGCCAGCAGGCGGCTCCACAAGCCATAGCCGAACATGGTGGCGACAAAGGCCAGGTAGGCGACGGCGAACAACGACTGCCCATCGAAGCCGCGCAGCGCCGCCTCGATGCGCTCGCCGCCCTCCAACTGCCACGACAGCAGCAGGAAAGGAATAGGCGGAACCAGGCTGGACCAGATCACCAGCCCCAGCGGCTCCACTTTGAAACCATCGCGGCCGATCGCGCGCACCACGATATTGGACGCCGCCCAGCTGGTGGCCGCGGCGATGGTCAGGCCAAAACCCAGCGCCGTCATATCGCCGCCCTTGCCCATGCCTATCAGCGCCAGGCCGCCCAAGGCCAACGCCACCCCCGCCAATTGGCTGGCCTGCCAGCGCTCGCCCAGGAAGGCCCGAGCCAGCAACAGGGTGAAGAAAGCTTGCGACTGCAGCACCACCGAGGCGAGGCCGGCCGGCATGCCGAGCTTGATCGCAGAGAACAGGCAGCCGAACTGCCCCACCCCCACCGTCAGCCCATACAGCGCCAGGTAACGCCACGGCAGCGCCGGCCGCTTGACGATGAACACCGCCGGCAGCGCCACCAGCGCGAAGCGCAGCGCTCCAAGCAACAGCGGCGGCACGCCGGCCACGCCCCATTTGATCACCACGAAATTCACGCCCCAGACCAGCACGATGGCCAGCGCCTGCGCCATGTCAGCCAGCGGCATGGTCGCTCCCCGGCCACAGCACCGCCTGCGCGACGATCACCCGCTCGCCGTTGAAAGTGGCCGCCGGCGAGCCGTACAGCCGGTAGCCCAGCGCGAGCGCTTCGCTGACCCGCTTGCAAAAGGCCGAATCGTCCGGCCCGGTCAGCAGCCGATATGCAGGCAGGCCATCGGGCGGAATGTCCGCTACATGTTGCGGCATGCTTTCTCCTTATTCAGACAAATCCAATGACGACACCTTATGACATGCCAGCGTCAAGCGGCAAGCGCCGGCGGCTTTCATGCACGTTCGCCGCCCGCGCGGGCCGACCCATCATCAGTCCGCCATCCGCCTCAAAGCCTCCTCCACCGTGACGATGGTGGCGAAGCGCCCAGCCAGCACCAGCTCGGTGCGGGCGCGGATGTCGGCGGCGCTGTAAACGACGCCGCTGCCGGCATGGGTCATCGGGAAGGTCAGCGTCGCCTCGGTGACGAAGTCCACCTCATAACCCAGGTCGGACGCCACGCGGGTGGTGGTTTCGCAGCACTGCTCGGTGCGGATGCCGGAGATGGCCAGTTTCTGGATCCCATGCTTGATCAGCCAGCTTTGCAGGCCGGAATCGGTCAGCGCATTGTGCACGTGCTTGACGAAGGTAGCCGCAGGCTGGTGCGTCATCCAGTCCAGCGGCCGCACCAGGCCTGAAGCGGCGGAAAACGGGCCATCCGCGCCCGCTTCGTGCAGGATGTTGATCACCGGCACGCCGCGCGCCTGGGCGCCAGCGATCAGCGCCTGCTGCGCTTCCCGATAGGCCGGCAAGTCTTGCTCGGTCCAGAACGGACGGTGGCGGAAGGATTCCTGCACATCGATCACCAACAATGCGGTCTTTTTCATTTCGCCTCTCCCGGCGGTGTGGATATGGACAGCATCGTAAGGCGGATAGCGCCAGGAAATAAGGCCGCAAGCGGACAAGCACCTGCCAAAAAAGGACATCATGCCATCTGGGCGAGCGCAGGCGTCAGTTCGTCATACAGCAGCCAGAGCGCGGTAACGGCCATCAGCGCGCCCATCGTCAGGTTGTAAAGCAGCAAGGCGCGAGGCGCGGCCAGCCAGCGCCGCAGCTTTTCGCCGCCCCAGGCCCACACGCTGATGCAGGGCAGATTGACCACCGCGAAGGCTAGCGCCAGCAGCGACGCCGCCAGCCAACGGCCGCCTTCGCCTGCCGGCATGAACAGGATGGACGCATTCAACACCATCACCCAGGCCTTGGGATTCAACCACTGGAACAAGGCCGCGCCGACGAAGCCCAACGGCCGAGCCTGCTCGCGCGCCTCCGGCTGGCCGGAACGGGCGATCCGCCATGACAGCCACAGCAAATAGACGCAGCCGGCCACCGCCAGCGGCAGCCGCCAGGCGCTGAGCCAGCCCAGCATCTGCGCCAGCAGCATGGCGACGATGAACACCTGCAGCGCGCAGCCCAGGCTGATGCCCAGCATGTGCGGCACGGTGCGGCGGAAGCCGAAATTGACGCCGGACGAGGCCAGCATCAGGTTGTTGGGGCCCGGGGTGATGGACATCAGGGCGACATAGGACAGCAAGGCGAATTCTGGCATGGCGGTTCTCCGGCGAAACGGCAAGCGGCGACAAGCCCTTGCCCACTCCCACATGCTATGCGGACCGTCCTTATGGATACAGATTCAAAAATCCATTATTGATCTGGTTACAGATTGATCTTTTCAGCAACTGTCACCATCCACTATGATGAGCGTTGTACTTCTCCCCCGCCGAAAGCCGACGATGCAGAACAGCGCCTCCACCCTTTACCAGCAGTTGGCAGACGATCTGTCGCTGGCGATCAGCCGCGGCACGCTGCCGCCGGGGTCGAGGCTGCCGTCGGTGCGGCGCACCGCGCACAACCGCCAGCTCAGCCTGAACACCGTGGTCAGCGCCTACCGCGTGCTGGAAGACCGCGGCCTGATCGAGGCGCGGCCGCAATCCGGCTATTACGTGCGCGCGCGGCTGCCGTCGCCGGCCAGGCAGGCCGGCACCCAGAGCAGCCCGGCCTCGCCGACCAAGCACGCGGTGCTGGATCTGATCGGCACCGTGCTGCAGGCGCAACAGAGCGAGGGCTTCATCGATCTGGCCCTGGCCTGCCCGCGCGGCGGCGATTTCTACCCCGGCAACAAGCTGGCGCGGCTGATGGGCCAGATCCTGCGCCGCCAGCCCGGCATGGTCAGCACCTATGCGCTGCCGCCCGGCCCGGAGAAGCTGCGCACGCAGATCGCGCGCCGCGGCATGGATCTGGGCATGACGCTGCAGCCGGACGACATCATCCTCACCCACGGCTGCATGGAGGCGCTGCAACTGGCGCTGCGCGCGGTCACCCGCCACGGCGACGCGGTGGGCCTGGAATCGCCCACCTACTTCAATCTGCTGCCGCTATTGGCCAGCCTGGGTCTGAAGGCGGTGGAGATTCCCACCGACCCGCAGACCGGGCTGTCGATAGACGCGGTGGAAGTGCTGCTGGCCGAGGGGCGCATCCAGGCGCTGGTGGCCATGCCCAACGTCCACAACCCGCTGGGCTGCTGCATGCCTCTAGAGAACAAGAAACGGCTGGCGCGGCTGGTCAACCAGCACAAGGTGCCGCTGATCGAGGACGCGCTGTACGCCGAGCTGCAGTTTTCCGACACGCTGGCGCCGGCGGTGAAGTCTTTCGACAACGACGGCTGGATCATCGTCTGCGCCAGCTACACCAAGACGCTGGCGCCGGATTTCCGCATCGGCTGGATGGAGGGCGGCCGCTTCGGCGCGGCGCTGCGCAAGCTGAAGTTCGCCTCGTCGGTGGCGCAGCCGGCGGTGCTGGCCGAAACGCTGGGCGCGTTCCTGGAGTCCGGCGGCTACGACCACCATCTGCGCACGCTGAAACGCCGCTACGCCGCCCATGTGGAAAAGGTGCGCGGCCTGATCGCCCGCCATTTTCCGGCCGGAACCCGCGCCACCCAGCCCCAGGGCGGCTTTCTGATCTGGCTGGAACTGCCCGAAGGCTGCGACAGCGTGGCGCTGTTCCACGCCGCGATGGCCGAGAAGATCAGCCTGATTCCCGGCCCGCTCAGCTCGCCCGGCGGCCGCTACCGCAACGCGATGCGGCTGTCCTGCTGCTACCCGCTGGACGAACGCTATCTGGCCGCGCTGGTGCGTGTCGGCCAACTGGCCTGCGAGCAGCAGGCGAGCGCCGGCTGAGCGCTTTTTTCCGCGATGAGAACAAAACAGCTGACCAGTCTGCCCGCTTGGCGGTACAATACCGGCTTGCCTCTGGATTTCAGCTGTCGAGCCCCGCGCGGCCCGACGCTTAGCCTCGCCTCTTGGGCCCGCCTAGCGCCCATCCCGCAAGGTCACCGAACTGAAGCTAAAACGCCTCGCCGCGGCAGTCGAATCGACAGCCGCGCGAAGCCATTTCATTACCGTATGAGAAAGGAAACGCTATGTCCAAGGAAGACATGATCGAACTGGAAGGCGTCGTCATCGAAATGCTGCCCGAGTCGCGCTTTCGCGTGAGACTGGACAACAATATGGAGATCCTGGCCTACGGCTCCGGCAAGATGAAGATGCACCGCATCCGCGTGCTGCTGGGCGACCGCGTCACCGTGGAAATGTCTCCGTACGATCTGACCAAGGGTCGCATCAACTTCCGCCACCCGACCGCCAACCCCGGCGCCGGCCCGCGTCCGTCGCACCACCGCCGCTGAGCGCCTGCGGCCGTTTTTTCGGCCCTGTGCGCTCCGCATCGGCCAGCCTCGGCTCTGGCCCCTCGCCGCCTGGCGCTTCCTCTACGGATTGAACTAGCGGCATTGATTTGCATTTGACATACTTCATATTGGTTCCATAGTGGTATTACGTGCCATCCGGCATGCCCCACCATCGAGGAACCGATATGAAATTATTCGCATCCCTTGTCCTGTCGCTGCTTACGGGCTCCGCGCTCGCCGCTCCATGGAACGCCGGCGCAGCCTATCAAAAAGGCCAGACCGTCCAATGGCAGGGCCGCGACTGGCAGGCCAAATGGCCCACCCGCGGCGAAGCCCCGGGCGCCAATCCCAAGGGATCGTGGGTCGCCCATGTCGGCGGAACCTTGCGCAAGCTGGACGACGCCGCGCCGCCCATTCCCACACTGCAGCAAGCGCTGCAACACGAAGCGGACCTCACCAACAACGACTTCTTCCGCAAGGTGAAGGCGTCCATCCGCACCCTGCCCAATGACCAGGTGGAACAAGTAACGCCCGGCCGCGCCACGAATCCCGCCAACGTGCGCCGCGTGGAGCGCTTGCTGCCATCGGCCAAATGGGATTACTACTTCAGCCGCCGCGACCCCAGCTACACCTACACCCGCTTTCTGCAGGCGGTAGCCAAATTCCCCGGCGTCTGCGACGACGGCCGCGACGCCGACGCCATCTGCCGCCATAGCCTGGCCACCATGTTCGCCCACTTCGGCCAGGAAACCGGCAACCACGACGCCAGCGACACCGTGCCGCAATGGCGCCAGGGCCTGGCCTACCTGCGCGAGATGGGCTGCACCGACAGCGGCAGCGCCTGCGGCTACAACACCGAATGCAACGATCCGGTCTTCAACAAGGTATGGACCTGCGGCAAAAACGCGGACGGCAGCTGGAAAAAATACTACGGCCGCGGCGCCAAGCAACTGTCGTACAACTACAACTACGGCCCGTTCTCGCAGGCGATGAACAACGGCGACCAATCGGTGCTGCTGCAGAACCCGGACCTGGTGGCCAGCACCTGGCTCAACCTCGCTTCCGCCACCTTCTTCTTCGTCTACCCGCAACCGCCCAAACCCTCGATGCTGCACGTGATCGACGGCACCTGGGTGCCCAACGCCGCCGACAAAGCCGCCGGCGCCGGCAACAACTTCGCCACCACCATCCAGATCATCAACGGCGAATGCGGCGGCGGCACCGAGCGCCAGGCCGCGCAGAACCGCATCGATTACTACAAGCAGTTCGCCCACGATCTGGGCTGGGACTACGGCAACGAACAGCTGTCCTGCGCCAATATGCAGCGCTTCACCTCCGCCAGCTCCGCCGCCTACAACATCTACTGGGAAAAAGACTGGCAGTGGCAACACGACTACCAGTGCCAGCTGGTCAGCTACCAGACGCCGTACAGCGCGCTGCAGGCCGGCAACTACCAGCGCTGCGTGGAAGACAACTGGGGCGTCAAGCTGAAATAAGCCCCACATCGCGCCGGACCGCCCGCGCGGACCGGCGCGTTTTCCTGATGACGGATGGCCTCGTTGCGTTTACCATTCAGCCCTTCCCCGCAGTCCCGCACACCAAAGCCCGCCGCCTCGCGGCGAGTCGCAGCCCATTGGCCCTGCGCTGACGCGGCTTCGCCCTTGGCCAACCTTATCCGACGCACGACATGACCCAGACTCCGCAGCCCGCCGCCCCAGCGCACCCCATCGCCCACTGGCAGGAGGACGGCGCCGAGCGCAGCGCCCGCTGGCGCTCCGAAGCCGGCCTGCCGCCGCCCAAGCGCATCGTGATCGCCGACGACAGCCTGTCCGCCGACGCCGCCTACAAGCTGGCCTGCGAAGGCGGCACCCTGCTGTGGCGCGGCGACTACCAGAACGCCCGCCAGCTGCTGCAGGCATTGGCGCGGCGCGTGGACCGCAAGGGCGCTAAAACCGGCGCCACCCCGCTGGAATCGTTCCACCTGCACCGCCAGGCCCAGGGACGACGCGCGCAGATTTTGTCGCGGCTGGTGCTGCCGCTGGACGCCGACTACGCCATCCCGCTGCGCCGCGCGCCCGACTTGCGCCAGGCCTGCCTGGAGGCTTACGGCGAGGGCGGCGAAGCGTCGCTGGTGTCGCTGCGCGAGCTCTTGGGCCTGATCGGCGCGCACGAATGGCGCAAGAAAGGCGTGGAAGTGAAGGCGCTGGCCGCGCGCATCCATCCGCATTACGGCGTGTTCGCGCCGATACGCGGCGAATACGTCGACCTTGCGGCCGACGCCCCGCTGCCGGGCGCGGAGCTGGCCTTCGACATCGGCACCGGCAGCGGCGTGCTGGCGGCGCTGCTGGCCAAGCGCGGCGTGGCCCGCGTCGTCGCCACCGATCAGGACGAACGCGCGCTCGCCTGCGCCGCCGACAATCTGCAACGCCTGCAATTGGACAGCCAGGTGGAGCTGCGGCGCGCCAACCTGTTCCCTGAAGGCCGGGCGCAGCTGGCGGTGTGCAACCCGCCCTGGCTGCCGGCCAAACCCAGCTCGGCGATCGAATACGCGGTCTACGACCCGGACAGCGCCATGCTGCGCGGCTACCTGGACGGCCTGGCGGCGCACTTGCTGCCCGGCGGCGAAGGCTGGCTGATCCTGTCCGACCTGGCCGAGCACCTGGGCCTGCGCTCGCGCGAACAGCTGCTGCAATGGATAGACCAGGCCGGCCTCGCGGTGCTGGGCAGGCTGGACGTCAAACCCAGCCACAAGAAAGCGGTGGAGCAGACCGACGGCCTGAGCGCGGCGCGCCGGGCCGAAATCACCAGCCTGTGGCGGCTGGGCATCAAAGCTCCAGCCTGAGCATGAAGATAGATCGGATGCCCAAAGGCATCCGATCCGCACCCAAAGCAGCGCATCGTTCAGCTCTAGCTCTGCCGCTCCATTCTCAATACTCGCTTGATCTGGCCTCGGGTCCAAGCGCTGCGCGCGGCATGCGGCGCGCAGGCGTCCGGATGCGTCTCGCTGTCCGCCACGCGGAACTGGCCCTGGTATTTCCAGCTGCCCGCGCCGTCTTTCAGAAATACCGGAATCGCGCCATCCTGATCCGCCAGTTGTTCGCCGGCCGCGCGCTCCGGCGGGCAGGAATTGCACAGGATCACTTCAGGCGCGTCCGGGTTCAGATCCGGACGCAGGCAGGCGGCCACCACCCTGCCCTTGTAGCGCGGCAAGTAGGAATGCTTGTTGCCGCCGACCGCCGCGTGGATTTCCTCGCGGGTGTAGCTCTTGCCTTTTTCAAACATGGATATCTCCAGACCATGCCCAGGCCAGGCATCGCCCCTTGCGACGCCCTTTGGCGGGACGGACATGCAAGATATCCAAATACGCTTAAAAACCGGCTAAAAGCGGAGGCCATCCGCGCAAAGCCGGCGTCAAAACCATTTACGCGCCGGCGGGCAGCGCCTCGAGATCATCCAGACTCTGCGGCCTCACCGCGCGGCCAACCTCGACGCCGTCGCGCAGCAGGATGAAGCTGGGCCACAGCTTGACGCCGTACAAGCGCCCCAGCCGCCGTCCCTTGCCGTCCTCCACCGCCAGATGGCGCAGCTGCGGGCGCACGGACAGGAACTGCGCCAGCAAGGGCTGCGCGCCCTGGCAATGCGGGCACCAGTCCACGCCGAACTCCAGCAGCGTCAGCCCCGGCAGCGCCGCCACCTCCTCCGGGGAGGGGTTATCGACCAGATAGTGCGTCATGGCCTGCTCCAATGAAAAAAACACCCGCTCGCGGCGGGTGTCTTGAACGATTCGGATCAAACGGCCAACTGGCCGCCCAGCTTCAGCTTGCCCACCAGCCAGGTGTGGTCGTAGCTGACGATCTCGTACGGATTGCCGAACGGATCGACGAAGGACAGCGCGCAGAAGAAGCGGTGGTCGTGCACCGAATCGCGGGCGATGGTCTGGCCTTCGCGGTTGGTGACGCGCTCGCCGGCCAGCTGGTCTATCCATTCGACGAACTCCTGGCCGCTCACCACGAAGGCGACCGCTCCCTGAGAGTCGGACGGCGCGGCGTCCGCGTCCTCGCTGATGGCCAGGCGCACATTGCCGCTGGCGTTGGCCAGCATGGCGTTGTTGTGCTCGCCGTCGGTCTTGTAGCGCGCGTCGGGCACCATGCCCAGCACCCGCTGGTACCATTTCAGCGCGACGGCCACGTCCTTGACGCGGATGTGGATGTGATCGATCTTGCCTAAGCTCAGCATGCCTACCTCTTGATGTGCTGTGGTTTGCCGCCGGACGAGCCGGCGCCTTGGTTTTATTTCTTGTCTCGTTCCAGCAGCGGCGCCAGATAGCGTCCGGTATGGCTGACCGGATTGGCCGCTACTTGTTCCGGCGTGCCGCTGGCGATGATCTGGCCGCCGCCGGCGCCCCCTTCCGGCCCCAGGTCGATCAGCCAGTCGGCGGTCTTCACCACGTCCAGGTTGTGCTCGATCACCACCACCGTGTTGCCGCTCTCGCGCAGGCGGTGCAGCACCTGCAGCAGCAGGTCGATGTCGTGGAAGTGCAGGCCGGTGGTCGGCTCGTCCAGAATATACAGGGTTCGGCCGGTGTCGCGCTTGGAGAGTTCCAGACCCAGCTTCACCCGCTGCGCCTCGCCGCCGGACAGCGTGGTGGCGCTCTGGCCCAGGCGGATGTAGCCGAGACCGACGTCCATCAGCGTTTTCAGCTTGCGCGCCACCGGCGGCACCACGGCGAAGAACTCCAGCGCCTGCTCCACCGTCATCTCCAGCACTTCCTGGATGCTCTTGCCCTTGTACTGCACTTCCAGCGTTTCGCGGTTGTAGCGCTTGCCGTGGCAAACGTCGCAGGGCACGTAGATATCCGGCAGGAAGTGCATCTCCACCTTGATCACGCCGTCGCCCTGGCAGGCCTCGCAGCGGCCGCCCTTGACGTTGAACGAGAAGCGCCCCGGGCCGTAGCCGCGCTCGCGCGCCAGCGGCACGCCGGAGAACAGCTCGCGGATGGGCGTGAACAGGCCGGTGTAAGTGGCCGGGTTGGAGCGCGGCGTGCGGCCGATCGGGCTCTGGTCGACGTTGATCACCTTGTCCAGCTGGTCCAGGCCCTTGATCTCGCGGTACGGCGACGGCTCCTCGCTGGCGCCGTTCAGATCGCGCGCGGCGATCTTGTACAGCGTGTCGTTGATCAGCGTGGACTTGCCGGAGCCGGACACGCCGGTGATGCACACCAGGCCGCCCAGCGGCAGATTCAGCGTCACATCCTTCAGGTTGTTGCCGGTGGCGCCGATCAGCTGCAGCATGCGCTCTTCGCCCAATTCGCGGCGGCCGCCCGGCAGCGCGATCTTGCGGCGGCCGGACAGGAAGGCGCCGGTGACAGAATTCTCGCTGGCGGCCACGTCGGCCGGCGTGCCGGCCACCAATACCTCGCCGCCGTGCTCGCCGGCGCCGGGCCCCATGTCCACCAGGTAGTCGGCCTCGCGGATGGCGTCTTCGTCATGCTCCACCACGATCACGCTGTTACCCAGATCTCGCAGGCGCTTCAGCGTGCCCAGCAGGCGGTCGTTGTCGCGCTGGTGCAGGCCGATGGACGGCTCGTCCAGCACGTACATCACGCCGGTCAGGCCGGAGCCGATCTGGCTGGCCAGCCGGATGCGCTGCGCCTCGCCGCCGGACAGGGTGTCGGCGGAGCGGGACAGGTTCAGGTAATCCAGGCCCACATTGTTCAGGAAAGACACCCGCTCGCGGATTTCCTTGACGATCTTCTCCGCCACCGCCTGCTTCTGGCCGGTGAATTCCAATCCCTCGAAGAAGTCGGCGGTTTCCTTCAGCGGCAGCTGGTTGATTTCATGCAGCGTGCGCGTGCCGATGAACACGTGGCGCGCTTCCAGCCGCAGCCGGGAGCCGCTGCAATGCGGGCAGGCCTGGTTGTTCTGGTACTTGGCCAGCTCCTCGCGCACCGCCATGGAGTCGGTTTCGCGGTAGCGGCGCTCCAAATTGGGGATGATGCCCTCGAATGGATGGGCGCGGGTGAACTTGGTGCCCTTCTCCGACATATAGCTGAACTCGATGCTGTCGCGGCCGGAACCGTGCAGCACCACATGCTTGACCTTCTCCGGCAGGTCGTCGAAAGACAGGTCGGAAACCGAGAAGCCATAATGCTCGCCCAGCGCCAGCAGCATCTGGTAGTAGAACTGGTTGCGCTTGTCCCAGCCCTTGATCGCGCCAGAAGCCAAGCTCAGCTCCGGATGGGCGACCACGCGCTTGGGATCGAAGAAGGTGATCTCGCCCAGGCCGTCGCACTTGGGGCAGGCGCCCATCGGGTTGTTGAACGAGAACAGCCGCGGCTCCAGCTCCGGCAGGCTGTAGCTGCACACCGGGCAGGCGAACTTGGCGGAGAACCAGTGCTCCTTGCCGCTATCCATCTCCACGGCGATGGCGCGGCCCTCGGCGTGGCGCAACGCGGTCTCGAAGCTCTCGGCCAGCCGCTGCTGCATGTCGGCGCGCACCTTGAGGCGGTCTATCACCACCTCGACGGTGTGCTTCTTGTTCTTGTCGAGCTTGGGCACCGCGTCCAGCTCGTACACCTCGCCGTCCACCCGCACGCGGACAAAGCCCTGCGCGCGCAGGTCGTCGAACAGATCCAGGTTTTCGCCCTTGCGGCCGACGATGACCGGCGCCAGGATCATCATCCGCGTTTCTTCCGGCAGCGCCAGCACGTGGTCCACCATCTGGCTGACGGTCTGGCTGGACAGCGGCACGTTGTGTTCCGGGCAGTGCGGATCGCCGACGCGGGCGAACAGCAGGCGCAGGTAGTCGTGGATCTCGGTGACGGTGCCGACGGTGGAGCGCGGGTTGTGGCTGGTGGCCTTCTGCTCGATGGAAATGGCCGGCGACAGGCCCTCGATCAGGTCCACGTCCGGCTTTTCCATCAGCTGCAGGAACTGCCGCGCGTAGGCCGACAGGCTCTCCACGTAGCGGCGCTGGCCTTCGGCGTACAGCGTATCGAAAGCGAGCGAGGACTTTCCGGAGCCGGACAGGCCGGTAATCACGATCAACTGGTTGCGCGGCAAGTCCAGGTTGACGTTCTTCAAATTGTGGGTGCGGGCGCCACGGATGCGGATGCTGTCCATAAGAAGCTGTTACTCACCGTCGTCAGGGAACCTGTTAATATACCCGACTTGGCCGGGACGGCTCCACTTGTCCGTGCAATGACCGTGCAAACGCGTCATCCGTTTGCGCGGCGCGGTCGTTAAAACCCAGATACGCAAAACCGAAATCTCACCGCATGAATGCCACTGAATTGCGGGCCAGCCTGGGGCTGGCCGGTATCTACGCCCTGCGCATGCTGGGCATGTTCCTGATTCTGCCCGTCTTCGCGATCTACGCCAAAACCCTGCAGGGCGCCGACAACCACACGCTGATCGGCATCGCGCTGGGCAGCTACGGCCTGACCCAGGCCATCCTGCAGCTGCCGCTGGGCATGCTGTCCGACCGCATCGGCCGCAAGAAGGTGATCTACGGCGGCCTGCTCTTGTTCGCCATCGGCAGCTTCGTCGCCGCCGGCGCGCACGACATCGCCACGCTGACCGTGGGCCGCGT
Source organism: Chromobacterium indicum (assembly GCF_039708975.1). Lineage (NCBI taxonomy): Bacteria > Pseudomonadati > Pseudomonadota > Betaproteobacteria > Neisseriales > Chromobacteriaceae > Chromobacterium > Chromobacterium indicum. The sequence continues at coordinate 154,911 of NZ_JAYFSJ010000008.1, read as the reverse complement.
GATCCAGGGCGCCGGCGCCATCTCCGCCGCCATCACCGCGCTCCTGGCCGACCTCACCCGCGAGGAAAACCGCACCAAGGCGATGGCGATGATAGGCATGTCCATCGGCACCACCTTCGCCGCCAGCCTGGTGATGGGCCCGCTGCTGGCCAAGTACATCGGCGTCAACGGCATCTTCGCCCTCACCGGCTTTTTGTCGCTGGCCGCGTTGATCGGCGTGTGGCTGATCATCCCGGACCCGGCGCAATCGCGTTTCCACTCCGACACCGAAGCCAACGCCAAGCGGCTGCCGGCGGTGATGAAAGACGGCCAGCTGCTGCGCCTCAACTACGGCATCTTCGCGCTGCACGCGGCGCAGATGGCGATGTTCGTCACCGTGCCCTTCGCGCTGATCAAGACCGCGCACCTGGACAAATCCCAGCATTGGCAGGTGTATCTGCCCGTGACGGTGATCGGCTTCATCCTGATGGTGCCGGCCATCATCTATGGCGAGAAAAAGGCGCGGCTGAAGCCGGTATTCATCGGCGCCATCGCGCTGATGACCGCCGCCCAACTGGGCATGGCGCTGGCGCTGGACAGCTTCTGGCAGATCGTCACCTGGCTGTCGCTGTACTTCATCGCCTTCAACATCCTGGAAGCCACCCTGCCCTCGCTGATCTCCAAGATCGCGCCGGCCGACGCCAAGGGCACCGCCATCGGCGTCTACAACACCTCGCAATCGTTCGGCCTGTTCCTTGGCGCGGCCGCCGGCGGCTGGCTGTACAGCCATTACGGCCCAGCCGGCGTGTTCGGCTTCACCACCCTGCTGATGCTGTCGTGGCTGATCTGGTCGCTGGGCATGCAGCCGCCCAAGGCGGTGCGCTCGGTGATGCTGCACATCGGCGACACCTGGCAAGGCGACGCCGAGGCGCTGTCGCGCGAGCTGGCCGGCGTGGCCGGCGTGCACGAGGCCTCGGTGCTGCTGGCCGACCGCGTCGCCTATCTGAAGGTATCGCAGCAACAATGGGACGAGGCCGAAGTGCGGCGGCTGATCGACGCCACGTTCTAACCTGCTCCAGCCTGAATGCGACAAGGGCGGCTACCCGATCGGGAGCCGCCCTTGTTTCGTTTCGCCGTCCGCGCTTACTTCTGCGCCGGCTCGGCTACGAAGATCTCCACGCGGCGGTTCATCGCGCGGCCGGAAACGGTGCCGTTGTCGGCCACCGGTTCGCGCGAGCCGCGGCCGTCCACGCCGATGCGGTTGATGTCCACGCCGCGCGATGCGATGTAGCTTTGCGTCGCCTTGGCGCGGTTGACCGACAGCGGGTTATTGATCGCGTCGCTGCCGGTGTTGTCGGTGTGGCCGATGATGTTGACCGAAGTCACCGGGTTTTGCTGCAGCGTGGCGGCCAGCTTGTCCAGCACCGGCTTCAGGCTGGGACGCAAGGCGTAGCTGTTGGTGGCGAACGAGGCGTCGGCGGGGATGTTGAGCTTCAGGCGGTTGTCGGCGGTCTGGCTCACGCCGATGCCGGTGCCCTTGGTCGCCTGCTCCATCGCTTCCTTCTGCTTCTGCATGTGCTGCGACCACAGATAGCCGCCGCCCGCGCCCAAGAGGCCGCCAATCGCCGCGCCGGTGGCAGCGCTGCGTCCGCCGTGGCCGCCCGCGGTCAACGCGCCGATCGCCGCGCCCACGCCGGCGCCGATGGCGGCGCCGCCGCCGACGCCCTTCTGGGTGTCGCTCATGTTGGCGCAGCCGGACAGGCCGGCCACGCTCACGGCAACCAGCATCGATACTATTGTGTTCTTCATCATGTCATCATCCTTTCAACAAACCCATGACAGACCGCCGCGGACCGATACAGTTCCCCGCGCGCGGCCAAGCCCATCGTTCCAAGCGGAAACACTTCAGCTTGCGCCGCATCCGGAACAAAGCAAAGCCGATTGGCGTGTATAATACGGCCCATTCGCCAAACCTGCCCCGAAACCCAGTCCGCCCGCTGGCCTTTGTGCACGCGCCCAGCCAGAAAATCCGCCTTCGCGGTAGTATGGAGGGCTGCGGCAATGCCGCATCCGCGCGGACAACGGGAAGCAGACGCGCCGCCATTCGGGCCTCGCTCGCGGCGCAGGCCAAGCAGTTTGAACTTATCCGGAGAATTGAATGAACAGCATCACCTTTGACGGCCGCCTGGCCGCCGACGCCGAACTGCGCTACACCCCGAGCGGCGAGCCCGTCCTGTCGTTCCGCGTGGCCAGCGACATCGGCTTCGGCGAACGCAAGTCCACCAACTGGTTCAGCTGCCAGGTATGGGGCAAGCGTGGTGAGTCGCTGAAGAACTACCTGGCCAAGGGCCAGCAGGTAACCGTGTACGGCCAACTGACCCTGCGCGAATGGCAGGACAAGGACGGCAACAAGCGCGTCTCCCCGGACGTGCGCGTCAACGAACTGAGCCTGCAAGGCGGCCGCAGCGAAATGGGCGCCTCCTCCGGCGGCGGCATGGGTGGTGGCATGGACGACGGTTACGGCTACAGCGCCCCGGCCCCGCGCCAGGAAGCCCCGGCCGCCCCGCGCCGCCAGGAGCCGAAGGCCGCTCCGCGCATGGACGACATGGACGACGACATTCCGTTCTGATCCACTATATTGTCTTGCACAGACAAAAGCCCGCGTCTCTTCATGAGCGCGGGCTTTTTCATTGCTGGCGGCCTAGTCTGTCAGTGTTTACGCAGGAAGATTGGGCGACCATCTAAAACGATGGACACTCCTTGAATGGTGCCTAGCGGCCGCTTGTCGGTCGAAGCGGACGTTCATGCTTATACGCTAGCAAGATTGCTATCGGTCAGAACCAGTTATTTGAGGAATGAGTCCCGTAGCGAAAGTTGGCTCTGTCTATGTGATGTCGATTGATTGGAAGATCAATATTGTATAATCTCTTTGTCATTAAAAGTTTAAGAGCTAGTCGGTTGTGTCCATAGTATTAGCACCCCTCCGACATTTTTGTATCAGAATAATTGTTAGTCCCCAGAGGAGGCCCCAGTGAGAGACATCGACGGTATCGACCAAGCAGTTGGGCGAGCGACGTCAATCTCCGCTGAACAGTTTCAATGCATTTACGCTAGGCTGCCCCGGCTTAGGCTGCCGGTAGACTGTCGCACCAATTTAATTTCTGACCGACGAGCAGTGGGATGACTGCGCTCTCAATGCATCTGAGAGGAGGATTTTATGAGGGTCAGCCGTGTTGCAATTCGGAATTTCCGGCGACTAGAGAACGTTCAGATCGACATCGAAGAGCGTGAATCAATTTTTGTCGGGCCCAACAACAGCGGCAAGACGTCTGCCACCGCAATCTTTCGCTGCTTTCTTGGCGGTCGCGACTTCAAAATTCACGATTTCTCAGTCGCTCGAATGGTTGATTTCGACGCCTTTGCGATCACCGGAGATTCAGGGCGGCTTCCCAAGATTAGCCTTGATCTGTGGTTCACTATCGATCCTGAAAGCATCGCATTCGGCAGAGTGTTCACACTGTTGCCCAAACTTTCGGATTTCACGCGTGTAGGTATCCGACTGTCGTATGAGGTCGAGGATGCAAAGAAGCTACGCCAACATTACGACGCCGCCTATCCGCCGAACGAAGACGGTGCGCGTGACAAGGCCTTGTCGCAATTTCTGGCCCTCGAAGGAAATCTCGGTCGGCATTGTGTGGTTCGCTACTTCTCACTTGATGAGAAATCACAGGATGGAACTTCACTCGAGATCGTGACGAGCGAACTCGATTCTGACGAAGGCAAACGGCTTTTGAAGAATCTCATACGGGTGGAGTTCGTCGATGCGCAGCGCAACATTAACGACGACGACAGCAGCCGTAGTAACCGACTTTCGTCTGCTTTCGCCGCCTTCTACCGGATGAATCTTGAGCACATCGACCATGCTGCTAATGCTCATAGCGTGATCGATGCAAACAATAAACAGCTGACCGAACACTACGCTGAGCAGTTTGCACCGCTGATCACGCTTATCAAACATCTTGGTGTGCCATCGATTAATGATCGAGAACTGCGGATCATCTCTTCACTCAGCCCTGAAACCGCTCTGCGCGGGAGCACTGAGTTGCTCTACGTTGACCCCAGTCTGCAGCATGATTTACCCGAGCTTTATAATGGTCTTGGCTTCAAGAACTTGATCTACATGGCTATTCAGGCTCGGCATTTTCATTCTCAGTGGGTAATGACCACCGAGAACCGGCCTCTATGTTTGATGATCTTTATCGAGGAACCTGAGGTTCATCTTCATGCGCAGGTGCAACAGACCTTCATCTCCAACATCTGGCAGGTAATCAATCAATCCGCCAAATCGGCCTGCGAACCTGACCTTGTGCCGCAACTCGTTGTTACCACCCACTCCTCCCATATCATGGAGGCCGTGGATTTCGAGAAGGTCCGCTATTTTCAGCGCTGCCATACTGCGGGCGAGACGGCTGCAATCGGGATTCGAAATGCATCAGTGGTCCGCAGCCTTCGGGCCTTCCAGCCGGAAACGGAAACGATAGATGGCAAGCTTGTTGCCCCCTCCGAATCGCTGGTCTTCCTCAAGCGCTATCTACGCCTAACGCATTGCGACCTATTTTTTGCTGATGCTGCGATCCTCGTTGAAGGTGCAGTTGAGAAGCTTCTTATGCCGTCCATGATCGAGCGTGTTGCGAGGCGATTACGGACTACATACCTCACAATCTTGGAGGTGGGTGGAGCCTATGCCCACCGATTCGAGGGTCTGCTTAGCTTCCTCAATATCCCCTATCTCGTTATTACGGATCTCGATTCTGTGGCCCCGACCGGCTATCCGAGTGCTTGTCGGGCGGATGTTGTCGGAGCAAGAACCTCCAACGCTTCTCTTAAGAAACTGTGCGGGCAGGCCACTATCGCTGATCTCATCGCGTTGACCCCAGCTGACAAGCAGCATGTTGCGAAGGATCGTTGCATTGCTTTCCAGACGGATATTCTGGTGACGGATGGCACTGCCAGTGCGACACTCCGCCCGCGCACGTTGGAGGAGGCGATCGTCTACGAGAATTTTGGACTACTCCGTTCCGGCGCGCTGTCCATCGGCATCCCTATCCAGGCGCTTCTCGATGACGCTTATCAAAGCGTTTACGACCGGATTAAGTCAGATAGTTTCAAAAAGACCGACTTTGCCATGGACATTTTGGCTTGTACCGAGGCTTGGAACGTCCCAGGCTACATAGCCGAGGGATTAAAATGGCTTGAAGAGCGTCTGTCTCCGCTACCTACTGCGGTGGCTGAGACAGAAAATGCTGTTGCGATGGAGGGAGGCTAGCATGGTTGCCTGGGTGGAGAGCGAAGCAGATTCTCGGGTTCGAAAATGCCTAGATGACCGCCGCAGCTTTGCCATGATCGCCGGAGCGGGGGCGGGCAAGACGACTTCGCTGGTTGATGCTCTTGGCCGAGTGCGCGATCGTGAGGGTATCGTTCTTAGAAGACATGGTCAGCGTATCGCCTGTATCACCTTCACCAATCGCGCGGTTGAGGTCATCAAGTCAGGACTGGGGTTCGACGACCTCTACCTAGTTTCAACGCTTCATGGATTTCTGTGGGGACAAATCAGTCACTTCCATGAAGATATTCGGCAAGCGCTGCGTGAAAGCCGCATTCCGACGTTGATAGCAAAGGCCAGGGAAGATGATAACGGGGGTAAGAGCAAAAAGGCCCAGACGGCCCGTGCAAAGATCGAGCGGCTGACGGAAGAGCTTGCCGCAATCGAATCAATTGGACATTTTGAATATGCTGACATGGCCTTCAGTGACTATGGCAAAGGCCAAATTGGCCATGATGATGTTATAGAGATTGCGACCTATCTGTTTGCAAATAACGCCACGTTCCGGCGGATCACTGGTCTACGTTTCCCTTATATCTTTGTCGACGAAGCACAAGACACATTCGAGGGCATCGTCGCAGGGCTCAATCTCGTCGGCGCCGGTGCTGGACTCCCAGTAATCGGCTATTTCGGCGATCCATGGCAGCAAATTTATGACCGGAGTGCTGGGGCCTTTGGGCCTCCCGATGGTGGTGAGATCATCAAGAAGACGGAGAATTTCCGCTGTTCTAAGAGTGTCATCAGGCTTCTAAATGCCTATCGTGGAGACGTTGAACAATATGCTGCTGGGGAAAATTCGAAATGTGAAGGCAGTGTCGAATTCCTGCTTGTTAAAGCAGAAGAGCCGACAGAACCGCGCAAACGCTATTCAGAAGAACAGCTTGAGCGCGCATTGGCACGTATGGATGCGGCAGTCGAAGACTGGGGCTGGACAGGGCGCAGCGATGTCATGAAGCTCTTCCTCGCACGGCAAATGATCGCGCGGCGGCTGGGCTTCGCGGATCTCAACCGTCTCTTCACGGGCGACTATGCGTCGTCTCGCGCGCAAGATGCCTTCGAGAAAGGTGAGCATTTCCTCCTTAAGCCATTTCTTTCAATAATTTGCCCTCTGATCACCGCTCAGGACCAGGGCGATGATCGGAGGATCATCAGTCTGCTTCGTAGCGATAGTCCTGCTTTTGCTGTCGATGGATTGAACGCAGGAAAATCACTCAAATTGATGATCGAGATGTCCAAGACTTTGGTTGGCCAGTTACGTGCTTTGTGGGACACCGAGACGATCGGGACGATGCTCCGCTTTTGTGTCGACAAGCAAATCATTCAGCCTTCTGAAAGATTGCTTGAGCATCTTGATCGTGCTCCTCGGTCCGAGCCATTCGATGAGGACCTTCACAACTTTGATAAAGGAGATTGGCTTGCAGATGCTTTATTTCAAATGTCTCCCGAGCCAGTTTCCCGCTATGCCGGCTATCTAGATGACAACACAGCCTATAGCACCCAGCACGGAGTTAAGGGTGAGGAATATAAAAAGGTCATTGTCGTCTATGATGATGTCGAGGCTGCGTGGAACCAATACAGCTTTAGTAAGACCTTAACACCGCAGACTTCCGGCGAGCCCACCGACCGGCAACTCTCTGTAACGCAGAAGCTCGCGTATGTCTCGTTCTCGCGTGCGAGGGAGGATTTACGTGTCTTGCTGTTCACCGCTGATCCGGAAGGGGCACGAGCGGAGCTCATTGGTAGCAAGCTGATAGTGCCAGATCAAATCCGCATTATGGAGTGACGTGAACTGCGTACCTTGCCTCTTAATTTCGGAAGTAATGATGCGAGAGCCGGGCCATCGGCACCTACCTGCGGCGTACGTAACTAGCACGGAAGACCCTGCAGACGTCAATGACCCGTTTTCGCCGTCGATTCAGATTGCGTGAATGTAGCTGATGGGGCGCAAGTAAGTCCTCTCAAGTCAGAAAGCCGATTTTCGGCTTCGATGTAAGGAAAATGGCAGGTATGTGGCGCTGAGCGGACGCTGAGGGCTGATGGAGTGGATAGCCGCTATGGCCGATAAGCAGCCAATGTGGCCAGCCCCTTCCCCCTATCATCCCCAACTCCTCACCAAACACTCGAATAAAAAAGAAGCCAGCCCTCAATCAAGAGAGCCGGCCAGGGGCAGAGGAGTACAGCAGGGAAAATATCGTTTAAACCTCGCGCTCAGCGGACCACCGTCTCCACCGCCCAGGCGTTATTCTTCACCGTGGACAGCGTCACCGGCGCTTTCAACAGATTGCCATTGGGCGCGAAGGCGAAGTCGGCAGTGACGCCGCTGTAGCGGATGGCGGCCAGCTTGGGCAGGTATTTGGCCGGCTCCACCGAGCCCGCCTGCTTCATCGCCGCGGCCACCAGCATCACGCCGTCGTAGAACTGCGGCCCCAGCAGCACCACGTCCTGATGGAAGCGGTCTTTGTAACGGCGCTCAAATTCCTTGCCTGCCGGACGGGCAGCGAGCACGCCGCCGGCCACCGCCGAGTAATGGCCGGCCGCGTCGGCGCCGGCCAGCTGGATGAAGGTGGGGGTGTTGAGCATGTCCCCGCCCATCAGCTTGGCCTTGAGGCCCAGCCGTTTCATCTGCTTGACCATGGGCGCGGCCTGGGCGTCGGCGCCGCCGTAAAACACCACGTCCGGGTTGACGGCCTTGAGCGAGGTAAGGATGGCGGTGAAGTCGGTGGCTTTGTCGGTGGTGAATTCGCGGCGCATCACCTTGCCGCCGTTGGCCGCCACTGCCTTGACGAATTCGTCGGCGATGCCCTGGCCGTAGGCAGTGCGGTCGTCGATGGCGACGATGCTCTTGGCCTTCATCGTTTTGACGGCGAACTGCCCCAGCGCGCCGCCTATCTGGCTGTCGCTGCCCACCAGACGGAAGGTGGTCTTGTAGCCTTGCTGGGTGTAAGCCGGGTTGGTGGCCACCGACAGCTGCGGAATGCCGGCGTCGGAATAGATGCGCGAGGCCGGGATGGACACGCCGGAGTTGAAGTGGCCGATGACGGCCTTCACGCCTGCGTCCACCAGCCGTTGCGCCGCCTGGGTGCCGATGCGGGGGTCTGCCTGATCGTCCTCGGACACCAGTTCGAATTTGATCTTCTGCCCGCCCACCACCAGGCCCTTGGCATTGACATCGTCCACGGCCATTTTGGCGGCGTTTTCGTTGTCCTTGCCATAGTGGGCCTGCGGGCCGGACAGCGGCGAGGCGAAGCCTATCTTGACCACGGCATCGGCATGGGCCGCCGCCATGGCGAACGGCGCCATCATGCCGCCCAGCGCTGCCACCCAGTTCATTTCCGCAAACAGTTTGTTCCAAGCCATGAGATGTCTCCTTTATTGCTGCATTGACCAGGGCAAGCCCCCCGGCCCGCCCCGCTACCGCTCCCCCGCCGCGGCCGGTCTGCGCCGGCCTGAAGCAGGGTCAAAAACGAGATAACCGATACGGATGCATGTCCAGCGCCGGCGGCCGCCCCTGCAGCATGTCGCGCAACAGCGCGCCGGTGGTGGCCGCCAGAGTCAGGCCCAGATGGCCGTGGCCGGTGGCGAACCACAGGCCCGGCAGCGGCGCCGGGCCGATGATGGGCAGGGTGTCCGGCAGCGACGGGCGGTTGCCCATCCACACCGTCATGTCTTCGGTGGAGAAATCGCCGACGATGCGCCTGGCCTTGTCCAGCAGGATGTGGGCGCGGCGCCAGTCCGGCGGGGCGTCTCGATGCGCCAGCTCCACCGTGCCGGCCAGGCGCAGCCCGCCGTTGGCCATGGGCAGGATGACAAAGCTCTCGCTGGCGCACTGGATGAAGTGGCGCAGCGCCACTCCGGCCTTGGGCAGATTGACGTGATAGCCGCGCTCGCTTTCCAGCGGCACGCGGTATTGATGTTGTTTGACGAAGCGGTCGCTCCACACGCCGCAGGCGATCACCGCCGCGTCGGCGCGCAGGCGGCCGCCTGCCGTTTCCACGCCGATCACGCGGCCGGCTTCCGTCACCGTGGCCAGCGCCTTGTCCCGGACAAAGCGGCCGCCCTCGCGGATGAAGGCGTCGAACAAGCCGCGGCTGAAGACATAGGGGTCGTCCACGTGGGACCAATCCGGCACCTGAACCGCGTACTGCCATTCCTCGCGCAAGACCGGCTCGCCTTCGCCGAGCGCGTCGCGGCCCAGCGCCAGCCAGCGCACGCCATGGCGGCGCTTGTCGTCCCAGGCCGGCGCGGCGGCGTCGAACTCTTCCCGGCTGCGATACAGCGTCAGATTGCCGTGCCGCCGCCACAGGTGGCCAAGGCCGGCGTGGGCGATCAAGGCGGCGTAGTCGTCGTTGACCCGGCCCAGCAGCGCCGCCAGCGCCTGCGTCAGTTCAGCCACACGGCGCGGCCGGCTGGCGGCCAGAAAACGCAGCAGCCAAGGCGCCAACGTGGGCAGGTAGCGCCAGCGCAAGGCCAGCGGCCCCAGCGGGTCCAGCATCCAGCCGGGCACCTTGCGCAGCACGCCGGGCTCGGCCAACGGAATGACGTCGCTGATGGCGAAAGCGCCGGCATTGCCGTAGCTGGTCTCCATCGCCGGCTCGCCGCGGTCCAGCAGGGTCACATTGAAACCGGCCAGCCGCAGCTGCAAGGCGGTGGCGATGCCGACAATGCCGGCGCCCACCACTATGACGGAGGCGCCGGGCGCAAGAGCGGGAGCCATGGCTCAGCCCTCCCGCCCGCCATCCAGCAGACGGCGCAACGCCAGCGGATTGGCCTGTTTCAATGCCTGCGGCAACAGCGCGTCCGGCAAGTCCTGATAGCAGACCGGCCGCAAAAAGCGCTGGATGGCGGCCGTGCCCACCGAGGTGGCGCGCGCGTCCGAGGTAGCCGGGTACGGCCCGCCATGCACCATGGCGTCGCACACTTCCACGCCGGTAGGCCAGCCGTTCACCAGAATGCGCCCGGCCTTGCGCTCCAGCGTGGGCAGCAGCGCGTGGGCCAGGTCCAGATCGCCCTCATCCAGCTGCAGCGTGGCGGTGAGCTGGCCTTCCAGCTGCTCGGCAAGTTGGCGGAATTCACCCGCGTCACGGCATTGCACGATCAAGGCGGCCGCGCCGAACACCTCGGCCCGCAACGCCGGATTGGCCAGATAATCGCCCGCGTCTGCCAGCCACAGCTGAGCCTGGCACTGATTGGGCCCGGTTGCCGGCAGGCCAGCCACCAATTGCCGAGCATGGCCGGACAGCGCGTCCACGCCCGCCTGGTAAGCGCGGAAGATGTCGGGCGTCAGCATGGTCTGCGCCGGGCTCTGCCGCAGGGCAGCTACCGCGGCTGCGATGAAGCCATCCAGCGCCGGCCCCTGCTCGGCGATGATCAAGCCGGGGTTGGTGCAGAATTGCCCCGCGCCTAGCGTCAGCGAGGCGGCAAAACCCTGCGCCAATGCCTCGCCGCGCGCTTGCAACGCCGCCGGCAACAAAAATACCGGATTGGTTGAGCTCATCTCCGCATAAACCGGAATCGGCTCCGGCCGGCTTTGCGCCAATTGGCACAAGGCTAGGCCGCCGCTGCGCGAGCCAGTGAAACCCACCGCCTTGACGCGCGGATCCGCCACCAGCGCCTGCCCCGCTTCGCGCCCCTCGCCGAACAGCAGCGCGAACACGCCGGCCGGCAGTTCGCATTTCTCCGCCGCCCGCGTAATGGCCAGCCCCGCCAGCTCGCTGACGCCGGGATGGGCGCTGTGCGCCTTGACGATGACCGGGCAGCCGGCCGCCAGCGCGGAGGCGGTGTCGCCGCCGGCCACCGAGAAGGCCAAGGGGAAATTGCTGGCGCCGAACACCGCCACCGGCCCCAGCGCCACCTGGCGCTGGCGCAAATCCGCGCGCGGCAGTGGTTGGCGCTGCGGCATGGCCGGGTCCACCCGCGCGTCCTGCCACTCGCCGGCCCGCAGCGTGCGGGCGAATAAGCGCAGCTGGCCGCAGGTGCGGCCGCGCTCGCCCTGCAAGCGGGCGCGCGACAGGCCGGTTTCGGCCATGGCGCGTGTTATCAATTCATCGCCCAGCGCTTCTATTTCGTCGGCGATGGTTTCAAGAAAGCGCGCCCGCGTTTCCGGCGCGGTTTCGCGGTAAGCGTCAAACGCCTCCCAGGCCAATGCGCAGGCCTGCTCCACTTGTTCGCGGTCCGCGCCGGGGTAGCCCGGCTCCAACGCTTGATCGGTGGACGGGTCTATCGCCCGGATCATCTCGCGGCGGCCGGAAACGACCTGCCCGCCGATGAGCATCATGCCTGTCAGATTCATCATGTTTCCTGCGCAATAAGGGGCTGGCCGCGCCGCCAAGGACGCGGCGGGGATTGGATATCAGGCGACGTTCTGCTCGGCCGACCAGTTGCGGTACCACTCGCGGAACAGCGCGTACTGGGTTTCGGCATAGCGGCGCTGGGCGGCGCTCAGCGCGTCGGTCTCGTTGAAATGCAGCGCGTACTCCTTGTCGCCATTGAGCACCATCAGGTGCTTGTAATACAGCACCAGGTCGCAGCCCTCGTCGAAGGAGGACAGCACGGCGAGCGCTGACTCCAGTTCGCGCGCGCGGCGGCGGGCCACGGCATCGCCCCTGGCCGCCGCCTTGCTAAGCGCCACCAAGTGCAGCACTTCGCGCGGCAGCGCGTTGCCGATGCCGGTGATGGCGCCGGTGGCGTTGCAATTGACGAAGCCATGCACCACCTGGGTGTCCACCCCCACCATCAGCGTGACCTCGTCGTCCTGCGAGGTGATGTGCTCGGCGGCGTAACGCATGTCGGCGGCGCCGCCGAACTCCTTGAAGCCGATCAGATTGGGATAAGCGCGGCGCAGCTCGAAGAACAGGTCGGCGCGGGTGGTGAAGCCATAGTAAGGGCTGTTGTAGATCACGGCCGGCAGCTTGGGCGCGGCGGCCAGAATGGCCGAGAAATGCGCCTTTTGCGCGGCCGGCGACGCGCCGCGCGACAGCACGCGCGGGATGACCATCAAGCCCTGCGCGCCCACCCTGGCGGCGTGAGCGGCATGGGAAACCGCCTCGCGGGTGTTGACGGCGCCGGTGCCCACGATGGTCGGCACGCCGGCGGCCGCCAGCCGCGCCACGCCCTCCTGGCGCTGGGCTTCGCTCAGCAGCGGCCAGTCGCCCATGGAGCCGCAGTACACCACCGCGCTCATGCCCAGGGATACCAGCTCCTTGCCCTTGGCCACCAGCGCATCGAAATCCGGCTGGCGATCGGCGGTGCACGGGGTCATCAGCGCCGGAATGCAACCGGTGAAAATGTTATCGCTCATTGTTTTGCTCCTTGCGGCATTCATTCAGGTGGTAGAGGTAGAAAGAGAGAGTCGCGGGCTCAAATGCCCCACGCGAAGGGGTCTTGTTCGTCGATCAGCAGCGTGGCGCGCGCCGTGATGTGGGCGCGGCCGGTGATGTAGGGGCGGATGAAGTCGCCTTCGCGCTGGTAATGGCCGACGAAGCGGCTGCCGGTGATGCCGGCCTGCACCCACTCTTCGCCTTCGGCCAGCTTGCCATCAGCCGCCAGGCAGGCCAGCTTGGCGCTGGTGCCGGTGCCGCAGGGGGAACGGTCATAGGCTTTGCCGGGACACATGACGAAGTTGCGGCTGTTTGCGTGTTCGTCGTCGGCGAACAACTCCACATGATCGATGCGCGCGCCGTCGGCGCCGGTGACGCCCTGCGCCTCCAGCGCCTGCATCGTGGCGCAGCTGAACGCGCTCAGCGCCTCGACATTGTCCAGCCGCACGCTCAGTCCATGCTCGGCCACCAGAAAAAACCAGTTGCCGCCCCAGGCGATGTCGCCGGTCACCGTTCCATGGCCGGGCACCTCCACCGCCGCCTGTCGGCGGTAGCGGTAGGCAGGCACATTGCGCAGCGTCACCGCGCCGTCCTCATGCAAGACGGCGTCCACCGGCCCCACCGGGGTGTCTATCTTGTGGCTGCCCGGCGCGATGCGCCCCAGGTAATGCAAGGAGGCGATCAAGCCTATGGTGCCGTGGCCGCACATGCCGATGTAGCCAGTGTTGTTGAAGAAGATCACCCCGCAGACGGCGTCGGGCGAAACCGGCTCGCAATACAGCGCGCCCACCAGCACATCGCTGCCTCGCGGCTCCAGCAGGCAGGCGCGGCGCCATTGGTCGTGCCGCTCGCGCAATTCATCGCGCTGGTCCGCCATGCTGGCCCCCGCCAACGCGGGAAACCCGCTCAGCACCAGCCGGGTAGGTTCGCCCCCGGTGTGGGAATCGATGATCTCAATCTGCCTCATTCGCTTGTCCATTCCCCAATCCCATTCAGTCCGGCCAATCGCGCCGTTGTCTCGCAGACCTTTGATTCCATTGAATCTCCGCGCCGCATCCGCATTCGCTGCCACCCCGCTAGCATGGCTGCGTTGCCGCCGACAATCTTGATGGCTATCATCAGTGACGATGACGAAATCGGCACAATTGACGTTTTCAGGCGCTTGCTAAGGCGCGGCGGCCGGGATGGCGCGCGCAGTGACATTCGGGGTGGCGGCGCTTGGACCGCGAGAAAGGCGGGAACGATGACAAGCTCAACGCTGGAATCCATCGCCCGCTGGCGAGACGGATTCCACCGGGCGACGATGGACGAATTGCTGGCGGGCATGGCCCCGCTTCTGCCCGTGCTGGACCTGATCCCCAATGCGGCCATCTTCATCAAGGACAGCCAGGCGCGCTATCTCTGCGCCAACCAGACGCTGGCGCAGCGCTGCGGGCTGAAGAGCCTGCAGCCGCTGCTGGGCAAGACCAGCGCGGAAGTGTTTCCCATTCAGCTGGGACAGGTCTATACGGCGCAGGATATCAAGGTGCTGCAAGACGGCCAGGTGCTGGAAAGCCAACTGGAGCTGCATCTGTTCAAGAATCGGGAGCCGGGCTGGTGCCTGACCTACAAGTGGCCCCTATACAATCGGCAGGAAGAAATCATAGGCCTGATTGGCATCTCGCTGGACCTGCAATCGGCCAGCAAGACCCACCCAGCCTACAAACGCCTGGCCGCGGTGGACGAGTTCATCCGCCGCAATTTCAGCCAGACGGTGACCATGGCGGAGCTCACCGGCATCGCCGGCATGTCGGCCTCCCAGCTGGAGCGCTACTGCAAAAAGATATTCCACCTGTCACCGCGGCAGATGATACATAAGGCCAGGCTGGAGCACGCGCACCGGCTGCTGCATGAAGACATGGCCATCACCGAGGTGGCGCTGCGCTGCGGCTATGCCGATCACAGCGCCTTCAGCCGGCAGTTCAAGGCCTTGACCGGCTTGACGCCCCGCCAGTACCGCCAGCAGCTGGGCAGAAGCGATGCCGGGCCGGCTTCGGATGCCGAATAGCCGACGCGGGGTTCTGAGACCGGCTGCGTTTGTCGCGGCCGCGAGCCTGACAGCCAGTCCACGCAACCTCTGGCGGCGGCCTCGGTCATAATGCGATGAACCACATCCTGAACATGGAGCGTTTGATGAAGTTTCTCCTGCCCGCCGCCGCGCTGCTGGTTTCCGCCGCGGCCATGGCCGATGCGCCAAGCAAGCCGGTCATCACCGGCAACATCCTCCGCCTGGATTCCGCCTGCGATTTCACCGAAAGCAGCCTGAACATCCAGCGCGACAGCCTCTCCCTGAGCGCCACGCTCAATAAGGCTGCCGCCGCGCGCCTGCAGCAGGCCACCGGCGACTTCCTGAATCAAAGCATGGTGGTGGTGATCAACGACGTGCCCGTCAGCGCTCCGGTAGTCCGGACCGTGATCAACACCGGCAAGGTTCAGATCGCGCTGGGGCGCGACGCCGCCGACAAACTGTTGCCCACTCTGCTGGAAACCACCTGCTACCAGGAAAAGCCGCAGGCCAAGTAACCGGCCGCTAGGCCTTGTGCGTGGACAGCAGAATGCTGGTTTCGCTGGCGGAAATGCCCGGAATCAGCCTGACGCGCCCCAACACCCGGTCGAATTGCTCGAGCGAATCGGCGCGCAGCTCGGCCAGGATGTCCCAGCGGCCGTTGGTGGAATGCAAGGCGTGGACGCTGGGATCGCCGCGCAGCGCCTGCATCACCGCGGCGGCCTTATTGCCCTCCACCGCGATGCACATCCAAGCCCTGATGCGCCTGGCTTCCGCCTCCGGCTTCACCTTCACCGTGTAGCCGACGATCACCCCGCTCTCTTCCAGCCTGGCGATGCGATGCTGCACCGTTGCCCGCGACACTCTCAGCTTCTCCGCCAAGGCGGTGACGGAGATCCGCGCGTCGTCGCGCAGCAGCGCCAGCAATTGCCTGTCGGTATCGTTCATGTCAAATCGTCAAAAAAACCTGTCAATTTGTAAAACAATATGAAAGTTTTGTAAGGTTTGCCAGCTTTTTGACGACAATCCGGAAGCGCACAATAGCGATCATTCTTGATCGGCATCAACACCGGCTCAATCCAGACCGATCGCCGCCAGTCAAGACAGATACGTTCCCCACCGCCTCCCTAGGATGAAAAGGCATGCAAACCACCAGTGACGTTCTGATGATCCGGCCGGCCCGATTCCTGTCCAACCCGCAAACCACCGCCAGCAACGCCTTCCAGAACCGGGAGCGGGACGCCGCCGAGGCGCAGCGCGCCGCGCTGGCCGAATTCGACGCCTATGTCGACGCGCTGCGCACCTGTGGCGTCAACGTACTGGTGGTGGATGACACTCACGAGCCCCACACGCCGGATTCCATCTTTCCCAACAACTGGCTGAGCCTGCATGCCGACGGCCGGGCGCTGATTTACCCGATGGAGGCGGAAAACCGCCGGCAGGAGCGGCGCCAGGATATTCTGGACGCCATCGGAAAACAGTTCGATTTGCGCCGCGCGGTCGACCTCAGCCCTTTCGAGCGCGATGGCCACTACCACGAGGGCACCGGCTCCATGGTGTTCGACCACTCGGCCCGCGTCGCCTATGTCTGCCGCTCGACGCGCAGCAGCGAGCGGGTGATGGAAGCGGTGGAGCGGGAAATCGGCTATCAGCCGTTCTGGTTCGGCGCGGCCGACCGCGCCGGCAAGCCCATCTTCCACACCAATGTGATGATGAGCGTGGGCCGCGCGCTGGCCGTGGTCTGCCTGGAATCGGTGGCCAACGCAAACGAGCGCCGCGGGCTGCGCCATTCGCTGGAACAAGCCGGCAAGCGCGTCGTCGACATCGGCTACCGCCAACTGGAATGCTTCGCCGGCAATATGCTGGAGCTGTCCGCCTCCGATGGCGCGCCGGTGTTCGCCTTGTCGCGCCAGGCCTGGGCTGCGCTGACGGCGGAACAGCAAGGCCTGCTCTCCAGCGAGGCGCGCATCGCGCTGGCGCCGATAGACACCATAGAGCGGCTGGGCGGCGGCGGCGCGCGCTGCATGGTGGCGGAAATTTTCCTGCCGCGGCGAACATCTCCCCAGCCATGATGCCGAAGCGCCGTCTCGCCGTCGCCGCCTCGCCGGCAACCGTTGATCGGCGCAGCCATCCGGGATTGCGCCGAGAAAGCCAGCAGCCGGCACCCCACGCCATCGGCCGCCATGCCCAACAGCAAAGCCCGGCGTGCGTCGGGTCTTGCCTTCGGTCTGGACGTGTTGCTGGGCGGCCTTGCCGGACAATTTCGCCGCTAGCCGCCAGCGAACCAGGCCGCCCCGCAAATAAAAAATACTTAAATATCAATATCCTATCAAAAGTACAGGTCCCATAAGCGCCAAACAGGGTGATGATAACCATTTGTAAACAATCCATTCATTTTTGTTTACAAAACTATATATCTCCATCCCCCATCACCCGCTCGCCGGTCGCGCTCAGCAGGAGCGTCCCTGGCGCAGGAGGGTAAATCATGCCGCACGCCATTGTAGTTCCCACCCCGTCGGCGAACACCGCCGCCACACCCAACAAGGATTCGGTTCAGGTCCAAAAAACGATGAGGCGGCTGGTCACCGGCGCCTGGCTGTCGCAGGCCATCGTGGTTGCGGCCGAGCTCGGCCTGGCAGACCTCCTGGCCGACGAGGAAAGGTCCATAGATGAACTGGCGTCCGCCTGCGGCGCGCAAGCGGATGCGCTGTATCGCCTGTTGCAGGCCTTGGGCTGCGTGGACCTGTTCCACGAGACCGAAGGACGAGGCTTCTGCAACACGCCGCTCAGCGAAACGCTGCGCAGCGACATCCCCGGCTCGCTTCGCAGCCTGGTCCGGCAGATGGGAATCGACCCGATCTGGCGCGCCTGGGGCCACATGCTCTACAGCGTCCAAACCGGCCAGAGCGCTTTCCACCACATCACCGGCCAGACCCTTTTCGGCTATATAGGCGACCATCCCGAAGCCGCTGAAATCGTCGACAGCGCCATGCTCAGCCTGAGCGAGCAGGAGGCCCCAGCCCTCGTCCGCGCTTACGATTTCTCGGCCTCCCGCCTCATCGTCGACGTCGGCGGCGGCCGCGGCCAGCTGCTGGCCGAAATCCTCGCCGCCGCGCCGTCGGCGCGGGGCATTTTGCAAGAGCTGCCGCATGCGGCGGAATCCGCGCGCCATTTGTTCGCCGCGCGCGGGCTAGCCGCGCGCGCCGAGGTGGTCACGTCCGACGCGCTGGAAACCGTGGTGCCGGGCGCGGATCTCTACATCATGAAGCACATCGTCCATGACTGGGACGATGCGCATGCTCAGCGCTTCCTGTCCAACTGCGCCGCGGCGATGCGGCCCGACAGCAAGCTGCTGCTGGCGGAAATGATTCTGGCGCCGCCCAACGAGCCTCATTTCTCCAAGCTGCTGGACCTGCACATGCTGGTCAACTATCCCGGCGGGCGGGAACGCACGCTGGACGACTTCCACCGCCTGCACCGCTCCGCTGGCCTGCGCCCGACCCGCGTCCTTCCCACCGAAAGCCTCCTGAGCCTGATCGAAAGCGTCAGGCGCTAAGCCCTCCCCCTCGCCCCGCCCAGCTTCCGTCCGCCATCGGCGCGGAAGCCGCCGCTTTCTTCGCTCATCATTTTAAGGACCAGAAACATGAATGCTTCGTTTGCTTCGTCTCCGCTCCCCGATGCGGAGCGCCTTTCAGTCCCCGCGACTCACATCGGCGAGTTGCTGGTCCGCGCCGCGGCGTCTCAACCCGAACACGGCTTGCGGCTGGTGGCGGATGATCGAAAAACTGCCGAGGATATCCGCTATCCCGAACTGCTCAGCCTCGCGCTGCGCATCCTGGCGGGCCTGCAGGCCCGCGGACTTGGGCCAGGCAGGCCGATTGCCTTGCTGCTGGAACAGGCTGGGGATTTCATCCCCGCGTTCTGGGCCTGCGCGCTGGGCGCTTATGTGCCCTGCCCCCTCGCCCCCATCCGGAACGATCCTGAGCGCTGGGAGAAACATTTGACCCACGTCGACCAGTTGCTCGGGCATCCAGCGCTGATAATCAAGGCGCCCGCCAATCTCCGAACCCACGGCCTGGACACGCTAGAGTTCGACCAACTGCTGCGCAGCCGCGCGCTAGGCGAAGTCCAGGCGCCGGCGCCGGACGCGCCCGCGGTCCTGGTCCTGACCTCCGGCTCCACCGGCAACGCCAAGGCCGTCATCCTCAGCCACGCCAACCTGCTGTCCAGCCTGGCGGCCAAAACGGAAAGCCTGGGCTTGACGTCCGACGACATTGGCTTCAACTGGATTTCCTTCGATCACGTCGCCGCGCTAATCGAGGCGGTGCTGCTGCCCACCCATGCCGGCATGATTCAGGCGCATGCGGCCGCCGAGCGCATCCTGAGCCACCCGCTCTCGTTCCTCCATCTGCTGAGCGCGCAGCGCGCCACCCTGACCTTCACGCCCAACTTCCTGTTCGGCGAGATCAATCGCGCGCTCGTCCAAGCCCGTCCGCCTCCGCCGGCATTCGACCTGTCCCGGTTGCGCCGCATCATTTCCGGCGGAGAAGCCGTGGTGGTGGAGACCGCCAGCCGGTTCTTGAGCCTGCTGGCGCCGCATGGCCTCGCCGCCACGGCGATATCGCCGGCTTTCGGCATGACCGAGACTTGCGCGGGATCGGTGTTTTCCCACGACTTCCCCTCCGCCGACGCCGGCTTCGAGCTCGCGGCGCTGGGCCGGCCGGTGCGCGGCATGCAACTGCGCATCGTCGACGAGGCGGACCAGCCTCTGCCCGACGGGCAGCCTGGCGAACTGCAATTGCGCGGCCCCATGGTCTTCCGCGGCTACTACCGCAACCCGGACGCGACGCACGCGGCCTTCTCGCGGGACGGCTGGTTCCGCAGCGGAGACATCGGCCAGCTGGCCGACGGCGAGCTGCGCCTGGTCGGCCGCAGCAAGGACAGCATCATCGTCAGCGGCGTCAATTACTTCAGCCAGGAGCTGGAGCTCGCCATCTCGCAGCTGGACGGCGTGGACAAGCTCTTCATCGCCGCCTTTCCCACCCGCCCGCCCGCCGCGGACACCGAGCAACTGGTGCTGGCATTCTCCCCGTCCTTTCCTATCGAAAACGGACTCCGGCTGCACCAGACGATGATCGCGATCCGCAACACCGCCCTGCTGCTATGGGGCTTCCGCCCCTCGCTGGTATTGCCGCTGCCGAAAGAAGCCTTTCCCAAAACCAGCCTGGGCAAGATCCAGCGCGCGCTGCTGCGCCGACGGTTGGAAGAAGGCGCGCTGGACGCGCATATCCGCCATGCAAACGAGATAGCCACGCGCTATTTCGGCAAGCTCCAGCCTGCGGAGGGCGAAGCCGAACAGGCGGTCGCCGGCATTTTCGCCGACATGTTCAGCCTGCCCTGCGACGCCATCGGCGCCAACAGCAGCTTTTTCGATCTGGGCGGCACCTCGCTCGACATCTTGAAGCTCAAACACATGCTGGAGCGGCGTTTTGATTGCGCGCCCCTGCCGGTGCTCGACATTCTGACCCACCCCATCGTCCGGCGACTCGCGGCCAGGCTGGAGGCCGGCCGCGAAACCGGCGGCGCCGCCTACGACCCCATCGTCACGCTGCAGAGCAGCGGAGCCAAGACGCCGTTGTTCTGCGTCCACCCCGGCGTCGGCGAGGTGCTTGTCTTCGTCAGCCTGGCGCAATACTTCGTCAACGAACGCCCGTTCCATGCGCTGCGCGCGCGCGGCTTCAACGAAGGAGAAAGCCATTTCACCGATTTCAACGAGATGGTGGCCGCCTACGTCGCCGCCATTCGCAAGCGGCAGGCGCACGGCCCTTACGCCATCGCCGGCTATTCCTACGGCGGGGCGGTCGCCTTCGAGATCGCCAAGGCGCTGGAAACCGCCGGCGAACGGGTGGATTTTGTCGGTATCTTCAATCTGCCGCCGCACATCCGCCACCGGATGAGCGAGTTCGATCCGGTCAAGGGCGCGGTCCACCTCGCCTTCTTCCTGTCGCTGATCGACCGCAGGCAGGCGGATGAGCTGCCCGACAAGCTGCGCGCCCTGCCGGACCAGGACTTCCGGCGCTGGCTGATAGACCACGCGCCGCCTGAACGGCTGGCCGAGCTGGACCTGGACCTGGAAAAATTCACGGCCTGGTCATTGCTCGCCCACTCGCTGACTTCGATGGGAAGCGGCTATGAGCCTAGCGGAAGCGTCCGCTCGCTGAGCGTGTTCTACGCCCACCCGCTGTATGGCAACAAAGCTGACTGGCTGAGCGATGAGCTCAGGAGGTGGGACGATTTCTCACGCGAGCCCAACCATTACATCGAGGTGGACGGCGAGCACAATACCATGCTGGACACACGGCACGTGGCCGGCTTCCAGGCCGCGCTGAGACAGGAGCTCGACCATGCGCTGAATGGCCAATGAACTCGGAGGGCGGCAACCGCCCTCCCTGCTGGACAAACGAACGGAAAGAAAAAAGGCCGCGCAAGGCGGCCGCAAAGGGGTAGATGGTTGAATGTCATGAACATGATCATTCCATTGATAACAATTTAGCACATAGGCATTCTTTAGCAAGCTTGCTTGACTTAATTTTTATTAAGAAAAGCTTGATTGTTCACAAAGCCATTACATTAAATTTGGCAACTTTACTGACTTTTATGCCGATCATTTGGCAATCAGTGTCCAAATTTCAAAGAAAACAGAATATCGCTGACCAAGGCCGATCCCAGGAAAGTGCCGCTGAACACCAGGATGGCGATCACCAGCAGACGCAGACCGTCGCGCTTGAAGATAGCCGCTTCGCGCCGGGTCACGGCCAGGCCGGCGTAGGCCAGCACCAGCGTCGCGCAGGCCAGCACATCCACCTGGCTGAAGCATTGATTGCGCCACTCGCCGCCGGGCAGGCCCGGCAGGCTGGCCAGCACGCCCAGGATGGACAGCCAGATCAGCGTCGGGATCTTCAGCGGCAGCCAGCGGTTAAGCAGGCGGCTGGCGAAACAGATGCCCAGCACCATCGCCACGCCCGGCAGCACCGCGACCAGCTCCTTTTTGGGGCCGATCAGGTGGCTGAGCACAATGATGGCGCCGGCCATCAGCAGATTGGCGGCAAAAGCGCCCAGGCTCAGCTCGGGCTCTTCCGACTTCAGCAGCTCGGCGTCGGCCGCATCCATCCGGATGGCGGCTTGCGGCCGGGGGGCGCGCAGGCGGCTCAGCAGCGCGTACAAGCGGTTGGCGAAAGGCAGCGCCACATAGATGCCGAACAGCACCCCGGTGGTGGTGGTCAGCAGGTTGCTGGCCGCCGCCAGCGCCATCAGCGTGTCCTTCTGCTCCGGCAAGGCGGTGATCAGCGTGCCGGCGCAGGCCGCCATCATGCTGCCGCTGCCGACGCCGCAGGCGATGGCCAGCGCCTTGTCGCTGAACAGGTTCCAGGAATGCACCACTGGCACGATCAGCGAGAAGAAAATGGTGCCGAACATGGTGCCGATCGCGTAGACGCTGAGCGCGCCCATGCCTTCCGGGCTGCGCAGGCCGTAGCGTTCGGAGATCACCGCGATATTGGGTTCGCGGTCGATGGAAAACGTCGCGCCCACCGCCTCGCGTCCCATGCGGAACAGCAGCACCGCCACCGGCATCGCCACCAGCGCGGTGGCGACATTGCCCAGCTCATGGAATATCAGCACCGGACCCGCCGCGACGATGGCCTGGAACTGCGGCCCCAGCAGCGTGGCCAGCTTGGCCACCAGCGGCAGCACCGCGATGATGATCACCTGGCTCAGGGTGGCACTGACCTCGCGGCTCACCCAGCGGCCGGCCAGCGGATTGACAGCCGGGTTGCACATCATGCCCAGCACGAAAGCGTACAGCAGCGGCAGCAGGATGATGCTGCCCTTGCCCACCGAAAACTTCTGCACGTAAATCAGTTCGGCGACGATCACGATGCCTATCGCCATCAGGTGGGCCAGGCGGTTGAATCCCACGCCCGCGGCCACCCCGCCGCCCTGCAATTGCCCAACACCCGCATGCGCCATGCTTTTAATCCCGTTATTGTTTTGCGGCCGCCGGGGCCAGCGTGGTTTCCACCAGTTTGATCCAGTACGCCGCGCCTATCGCCAGCGCCTGGTCGTTGAAATCGTAATGCGGGCTGTGCAGCCCCGCGCTGGGCGCCGGACCGTCCACGCCCAGCCAGGCATAACAGCCGGGACGCTCCTGCAGCATGAAGGCGAAGTCTTCGGACGCCATCGACGGCCGCATATTGGTGCGCACGTTCGCCTCGCCCAGCAATTCGGCGGCGACGTCGGCCGCCCGCCAGGTTTCCGCCTCGGCGTTGATGGTGGCCGGATAGCGGTACCAGTAGTCCATCTCCGCCTCCACGCCCATCGCCAGCGCGATGTGGTCGACCAGCGCGCGCATCCGGCTCTCTATCACCGCCTGCACCGTGGGATTGACGTAGCGGACCGTGCCGCGCAGCAGCGCCTGCTCGGGAATGATGTTCCAGGTGGAGCCCGCTTCCACCTGGGTGACGGACAGCACCGCGCAATCCAGCGGATCGACGTTGCGGCTGACGATGCTCTGCAGCGCCGTCACCAGCTGGGCCTGGGCGGCCACCACGTCGCGGGTGCGCTCCGGCATCGCCGCGTGGCCGCCCTGGCCGCGCAAGCGGATCTCGAACAGGTCGAAGGCCATCATCATCGGTCCCGGATGCATGGCCATCTGCCCAAGCGGCAGGCCGGGCCAATTGTGCATGCCGTAGACGCCGTCCACCGGGAAGCGCTCGAACAAGCCGTCTTCCAGCATCTCCTGGCCGCCGCCCTCGTTCTCTTCGGCCGGCTGGAAGATGAACTGGACGGTGCCGTCGAACGCGCGGCTCTCGGCCAGGTGCCTGGCGGCGCCCAGCAGCATCGCGCAGTGGCCGTCGTGGCCGCAGGCGTGCATGCGGCCGGCGTGTTGCGAACGGTAGGGCGCGTCGCCCTCTTCATGCAGATGCAACGCGTCCATGTCGGCGCGCAGGCCGATGGAGCGCTCGCCGCCGCCGGCGCGCAAGGTGCCTACCACGCCGGTGCGGCCGATGCCGGTCGCCACCTCCAGCCCGAAGCTGCGCAGCAAAGCGGCGATCTTGCCCGCGGTGCGGTGCTCGTCGAACGCGGTTTCCGGATGGCGGTGCAGATCCTGCCGCCATGCCGCCATGTCCTGCACGGCGGCATCGGACAGCATCGCGAATCCGCCCAACCGGCCTTGCCTGTCTGCCTGCATACCCTTCTCCCGATTCGCGGCAGTCAAGTCCAATGGACTGAATAACCACACCGCGAAAGTACCTTGTCATTATGAGCGGCGATTGTAAGCAAATGACAAACAATTCTCCAACATCATAGAATGGTTTCTTTGTTGCCTTTAAGGCAACACGACTAATCAGGATGAAACATGGAGTTCAATGATCAGCGCGTCCGCTACTTCTTCGAAGCGGCGCGGCTGGGCGGGGTGCGCGCGGCCGCGGACCACATGGACATCGCCGCTTCCGCGGTCAGCCGGCAGATCCGCCAGCTGGAGATGGAACTGGGCGCCACGCTGTTCGAACGCCACCGCCGCGGCTTCCAGCCGACCGAAGCCGGCCGGCTGCTGCTGGACTATCACAGCAAGCAACTGAGCGAGCAGGAAGCGGTGATGACGGCGCTGCGCGAGTTGAAAGGCATACACCGCGGCCACGTGTCCGTGGTGACCGGCGGCGGCGTGATCAGCGATCTGATCGACGCCATCCATCCGTTTTCCCAGCGTTACCCGCAGATCACGGTGGGCATCGACATCCGCGGCACCAACGACATCGTGCGCACGGTGCTGGAGGACCGGGCGCATATCGGCATCGTGTTCTATACCGCGCCCAATCCCTTGCTGAGGGTGCATCGCAGCTCGGTCCAGCCGCTGTACGCGGTGGCAGCCCCCGATCACCCGCTGGCGCGCGCGAAACGCCCCATCGGCCTGGAAGAGCTGGCGCGGCACAAGCTGGCGCTGCCGGACGTGAGCTTCGGCGTGCGGCAAATTCTGCGCGATGCGGAAAGGGCCGAACAATGCCAGCTGGAACCGGCCATCGTCACCAATTCCTACCGGGTGATGATTGAATACGCGCTGACCGGGCAGGCGGCGACGGTGCAGCCGCTCTTCGCAGTCCGGCGCGAGCTGGAAAACGGCCAATTGCTGGCCATTCCGATCGAACAACGCAACCTGCAGCAGGCGGAAGTGCATCTGATCACCCACCAGGGCCGCCGGCAAAGCCCGGCCGCCGCCAGGCTGCTGGAAATGCTGTCCAGCTCCCTGCCCGCCTTCCGCGACGGCTCCGCTACGCCATAGCGTCCGCGAAGCTCCGCGCCAGTTCCGCGAAGGCGCGGGAGGCGGCGCTGCGATAGCCGTCGCGCTTGGTCAACAGCGCGGCCTGCCGCCCCGGCAAGGCCGGCTCCAATGCCAGCACCGCCAACCCAGGCTGGCTGGCGGCGACGGCCGCGGGCAGGATGCCGGCCAATCCGCCGTGGCGGATGATCTCCACCGCCGCGCCCATGCCGTTCACCTCGATCGCAGTCCTGGGCCGGATGCCGTGGCGAAGGCAATAGTCGTCGACATGGCGGCGCGTGATGAAATCCGCGCTCAGCAAAACCAGCGGCATGGCTTCCAGTTCCGCCAGGGACAAGGCGTCCCTCCTCCCCGCCAGCGGGTGCCCCTCTCCCGCCACCAGCGCCAGGCGCTCGTCCAGCAAGGGCTCGGCCTCCACCTCCAGCGTGCCCGAGGGCGCGAAACCGATGCCGATATCGAAAGCGTCGTCGGCCAGCCCGGCCTCCATCGCCTCTTGCGACATCTCGCGCACGATCAGCGCGATGCCGGGATGGCGCTGATGGAAGCGCGCCAGCAAGGGCCCCGCCAGCCAGGCGGCGAAGGTAGGGGTCATCGCCAGGCGCAGCTGCCCGCGCTGCAATGAAGCCACGTCGTGCAAGGCGCGCCGGCCGGCCTCCAGATCCCGCAGCGCGCGGCAGGCGTAAATCCGGTAGGCGTCGCCGGCATCGGTCAGCCGCAGTTGGCGGCTTCCCCGGTCGAACAGCTCCGCGCCCAGCGCCTCTTCCAGCTGGCGTATCTGTTGCGACAACGTCGGCTGCGAGACATGCAGCGCCTCGGCCGCGCGGGTGAAGTTGAGATGTTCGGCTACCGCGAGGAAGTAGCGGATGTGTCGTAACAGCATGAGCCCAACCTATTGGTTATTCCTATGAAAGTCATAATTTACCAGTCTTGGACCCAATAATAAAAGCGGCGCATCATCCGTTCATCGTTTCACCACACGGAGAACCGCCATGCAGGACATCATCGCCGGCACCCTCAAATTCCAGCGCGAGGCCTATCCGGAACGCGCCGAGTTGTTCCGCCGGCTGGCCGGCTCGCAATCCCCCGCCACGCTGTTCATCGCCTGCTCTGACAGCCGGGTGGTGCCGGAATTGCTGACCCAGCGCGAACCGGGCGAGCTGTTCGTCATCCGCAACGCCGGCAACATCGTGCCCGGCTACGGCCAGGAGCCGGGAGGCGTGTCCGCCTCGGTGGAATACGCGGTCGCCGCGCTGGGCGTGGCCGACATCGTGGTCTGCGGCCATTCCGACTGCGGCGCGATGACGGCCGTCGCCTGCGGCAAGGATCTGACGGGCATGCCCGCCGTCGCCGGCTGGCTGCGCCACGCCGACTGCGCCAAGGCGATCAGCGACGCCGGCGAGCACGCCGGCCACGACGCAAAAGTGAATGCCATGTCCCGCGAGAACGTCATCGCCCAGCTGGCCAATCTGCGCACCCATCCCTCGGTGGCGCTGGCGCTGAGGCAGGGCCGGCTGCGCCTGCACGGCTGGATGTACGACATCGCCAGCGGCGACATCCAGGCCCTGGATCCGGAGCAAGGCCGCTTCGTGCCGCTGCGGGATTGCCCGCAGACGGCGGCCATGCTGGAAGACGCCGTCCGCCAGCCCTGAACCGAAACCATCCCCCGCGCGGCGGCGCGCCCGGCCTTTCATGCCGTCCCCAGCCGCGCTCCACCCCAAGCAAGGAGAATCAATATGCAATCCCAATGCCAACAAGCCCCGCGCCAAGCCCTGACCGACGCCATCATCGCCGCCAAGGCTCGCAAGCGCCTGAGCTTCGAGGAGATAAACCAGGGCACCGGCCTCAGCATCGCCTACACCACCGCCGCGCTGCTGGGCCAGCACGCGCTGCCGGAAGCGGCCGCCCGCCTGGTGGCGGACCGTCTGGAACTGGACGACGACGCCGTCGCGTTGCTGCAGACCATCCCTCTGCGCGGCAGCATTCCGGGCGGCGTACCGACCGATCCGACCATCTACCGCTTCTATGAAATGGTGCAGATCTACGGCACCACGCTGAAGGCGCTGGTGCATGAGCAATTCGGCGACGGCATCATCAGCGCGATCAACTTCAAGCTGGACATCAAGAAAGTGGAAGACCCGGACGGCGGCCAACGCGCGGTGATCACGCTGGACGGCAAGTACCTGCCGACCAAGCCGTTCTGATTGTCCCCGCGGACGGACCGGCAGTCTCTCCCACGCCGCGTCCGCAGCAGCCGCCGGCATCGCACCGGCGGCTAAGCCGGCGCCGCTAGCCGCGCGCGGGCTCCGGCGCGCGCTCGGCCAGCATCAGCGCCACCGTGGCCATGCCCAGCATGGCCGCCACGGCCCCGGTCAGAAATACCGCGCCGTAGCCGAAGCTGTCGGCGAACAAGCCGGCCACCGGCCCCGTCAAGCCATAGGCCAGATCCTGGAAAGCCGCGAAGCCGCCCAGCGCGGAGCCGCGCAGATGGGCGGGCACCCGCTTGATCACCTCCACGCCCATGCCCGGAAACACCATCGAGCAGCCGACGCCGGTCAGCAGCGCCCCCAGCAGGGCGGCGGCCGGCGTGGCCGCGCTCCAGATCAGCCACTGGCCGACGGCCTCCACCGCCAGCGAGGCCAGCGCCACCTTCGCGCCGCCGATGCGGTCGGGCAGATGGCCGCACAGCACGCGCACCAGCACGAAGCCGACGCCGAAACCAGTCAGGCCCAGGCTGCCCCAGGCCCAGCCGCGGCTGGAGAAATACAAGGCGAAGAAGGCGCCCAGGCCGGCGAAGCCGACCCCTTGCAGAAAGACCGCCGCGCCCGGCTTGCCGATGCGCCCCAGGATGCGCAGGAAGGACTCCCGCTGGCCGGCATGCGGCGCGATGCGCGGAAACCGCCGGATCAGCAGCAACCCAGCCAGCGGCAGCAACGCGCAGGCCGCCATCAACGGCCGGAAACCCGCCTGCTGGAACAGCAGTAGCCCCAAGGGCCCACCAGCGGCGAAAGCGCCATACATGCCCATGCCAACCAGCGACATCACCTTGCCGGAGTGGGTCGGCCCCATCAGGCCTATGCTCCAGGCCGCCATGCCGACGATGGCCAGGCTCTCGCCCAGCCCCAACAGCAAGCGCCCGGACAACAGCACGCCCAAGGCCAGGGCCGGCTGGTCGGCCAGCCAGGACGAAGCCAGGCAAACCGCGCCGGCCAGCATGTACAGGTACAGCCCGCGCTGCATGCAGGCCTTGCCGCCCTGCTGATCGCACAGGCGGCCGGCGTAGCCGCGGGTCAGGATGGTGGAAAAGAAGGTGATGCCCACCGCCAGCCCGCCCAGCGCGTTGCCGTAATGCAGTTGGTCGATCACATAGATGGAAGTGACCGGCAGCGACATCGCCACCGCCAGATAAGACAGGAACAACGCCGCCGTCTTGGCCAGCAGACGGCGGTAAGCTTGAGAAAATGACAGGACTTCGGGCATGAACAGCGATCTCCGCGCAGATCCCGGCTTGCGCGGCGGTCGCTTCAAAAAGGCAACGCACCGCGCCACGGCCGGGTGGCTAGGGTGCGTTGCTTGACGTAAACGCTTACGGCCGCAGGCTTGCGCCTGACGGCGGATATAGTTCGCCTAACTTATCACTTGCGCCGCCGTCACGCAAGCCCGCGGCCTCTCCGCCTGGCCTCATCCTGGCTCGCCGGCGGACCCGGCTTCATTTCCGGCTGCTGAAGCAGCTGGCACATGCCGCCCATGCTGGGCACCAGGCACAAGGGCGTGCCCGGCGGCAGGCCGGCGTCCGGCGTCCCTTCCGCCACGCTGTCCGCGCCGCGGCTGGTTTCGAGCGGGGTGTAGTCCAGGCGCGGCAGCAAGGTCGGCGCCAGCACTTTCAGCACCTGCACCGGCAAGGCGCTGGTGAACCGGTAATCGGCCGCTTTGGGTCCGGCCACGTAAGCGACGATGGTGCCGAAGTAATGGTCGCCGATATAGAACACGAAGGCGCCGGAGCGGCTGACCACCCGCGCCGAGGTCAAGCCGCCGCCGCGCGAGAAGGTCTTGAAGCGGTTGTCGCCGGTGCCGGTCTTGCCGCCTATCAGCGTGTGCTCGCCCTTCTTGCGGTCGAAGGAGCCGGCCACCCGGTGGGCGGTGCCCTTGTCCACAACTTCGGACAGCACCTGGCGCACCAGTTGCGGAATCTCCGGCGGCAGCACCCTCACCCCGCGCGTCGGCGCCTGCGCCAGCGAAGTCTCGTACGGCGTGGCCTCGGCGAAGCGCATCTTGTCGATGTAGACGGTGGGCAGGCGCACGCCGTCATTGGACAGGATGCCCATCAGCTCGGCCAGGGCCGCCGGCCGGTCGGCCGAAGCGCCCAGCGCGGTGGCGTAGGACGGCACCAGGGAGTCGAAGGGATAGCCCATCCGCTTCCACGCCGCGTGTATCTTGCGGAAAGCGTCGGTTTCCTGGATCTGGCGGATGCGGTTGTCCTGGCCGCCCTTGTGCTTGCTGTTGAACAGCCACTGATACACTTCCTGGCGCTGGGCCGCGCTGGCCTGGACCATCTCGCTCCAGCCCGCGTCGGGATGCGCGTGCAGATAGGCGACCATCCACAGCTCCAGCGGATGAACGCCGGCCAGGTAGCCGCGGTCGGCCAGGTTGAAGCGGTCCGGTCCCAGCTCGTCGTACAGCTTGGCCAGCGTCGCAGGTTCCAGCTTGGCTGGCGGATTGGCGTGCTTGGCGATGAAGGCCGCCATCGCCTGCAGGTCTTCCGTCGGACGGATGCTGCGGAAGATCACCGCCAGCCGCTTGGGACTGCGCCGCGCCTTCTCCACCAGCAACGCGTCGATCTGGCTCACATCCTTGCCGCGGTACTTGTGGTAGAAGCCGGCCATGAAGGTCTTGCCTTCCTTGTCGGCGAAGCGCTGCAGGTATTCGCGCCGGCGCGGGTCTTCCTTGTCGCCCATCAGAGTGTCGTCGTAGCCGGCCGGATACATGTAATAGCGGACGATGTCGCGCATCACCCGGATGTAGACCAGATTCACCGAGCGCTGGGTCGCCTCGCGCAGGCTCAGAATGCGGCCATTGTCGTTCTTGTCGAAATTCTCGAAGGTGTGGCGCCCGCCGCCGGTGAAGAAGCTCTCTCCCGGGCTGGCGCTGTACTTGCGCTCCAGGGAAGCCGCCAGCATCGCCGGCAGGCTGCGGTCGTCGCTCTGGCGCAGATAGTCTATCGCCCAGCGCCGCAGCACCGACTCATGCTCGCCCGACTTGATCTTGCCCAGCGCCTCAGGGCTCAGGCCCGCGTATTGCCGGTGCAGATCGGCGATCACTTCCAGGTAGGTAACCAGCGTGCGCAGCTTGGAGGTGGAGCCCAGGTCCAGCTTGGTGCCCTCGTTGATGTCGAAGGGCTGGTCGAAATTGTCGGCCTGCACCCGCACCTTGTTGCCGAACGGCGTGCGCTCGATCAGCGTGAAGCTGTAGGTCACGCCCTCCGGCGAGCCCTGCTGCAGCAGGAACTTGTCGCCCAGACCCACCGACTTCGCGTACTCGGGATCGCGCAGCTTCATCAGGTGGTCGGTGACCGACTGCTGCAGCTGCGAATCCAGCGTGCTGTTGACCTCGAGATCGACATGGTCCAGATCGTACAGCCTGGGCATGCCCAGCATGCCGGCCAGCTTGATCCGCACCGCGTTGGCGCCCTTGCGCTCCACCAGCGACTTGACCGTCGGATTCACTTTTTCCTTCTGCTGCCGCAGCGACACCTTCAGCGCCGCGTCGCATAGTTCCTGCGAAATCACCTTGTCCCGCGCCATCAGCCTCAGATAGGAATTGGTCAGGTCTTCCAGCACCTTCATGTCGCCATTCAGGTAAGCGGACGGTCCGCGCTGGGAAATCATCAGGCTGAACGCCTCCTTGAACACGGTGGCCTGCTCGTCCACCGTCAACGGAGAGTCGTTGTCCAGCGTGCGGTTCATCTCGTCGAAAGAGCGGCCATACCAGGCCCACATGCCGTCGCCGATGCCGGAGATCTCGCCGAAACCGGCGCGCGCCGCCAGCGGCACCGTGTTCAGATACTCCACCACCAGCTGGCGGCGGAAAGCGGTGGTGTCCTCGCCGTTGTGGTAGGCGCGCACTGAGGCCGACAACATCTGGCGCAGCTTTTCCTTGGGCGAGCCGGTGCGGCCGCCGGGGGAGTGGCGGAACTTCTCGATCTGGGTGGCCAGGGTGCTGGCGCCGGCCGAGTGGTAGCCGGGGCGGAACAGGTGCAGGCTCTCGTCAGCCAGCGCCTTGCCGAAGCGCGACCATTCGATGGCCGGATTCTGCTGCGGATTGCCATCGTCCAGCAGGGTATGGTTTTCGATGTACAACAGGCCGGCCACCAGCAGATGCGGCAGCGATTCGAAATTGCTGTATATCCGCTGCGGATACTGCGACTGGTAAATGGGCCTGCCGTAGCCGTCCCTGACCAGCAGCCCGGCCTGGTCCTTCTCGCGGAACGGCGGGAACAAACCGAGCGGCAGCAGCGGTCCGGTGACGCCGCGGTCGGTCAGCTTGATCAAATCGGGCGACTGCCTGGCCTGGGCGTCTATCGCGTAGCCGCGCTGCCCCAGCCGCTGCAGGAAGCGCGGCAGCTCGACATAGCCCATGCGCTGGTCGTAGGGGCCACCGGGAGAGGGAAAGCGCATCTCCTTGCTCGGCCCCTGCTCCACCGCGAAAGTGGCGTGGCGGCCGGCGCGGCTGAAGAACATCGACTGAAAGTGGGATGTGTGGATCTCGTTCAGCAGCAGCGAGGCGCCCAGGCCGAACAATGCGATGCCGAGGCCGGCCAACGCCCACCAAACGGAAGAAGACGGTTTGCCCTTGCCCAATCCGAGTTTGGCTTCCGAAGTGTCTATCATGATCAGTCGGCCCTCAGGGCCGCCCCCTTAGCAGGAACTGGAGAATGTCGCCGCCGCTCCGCCCCCCGGGCGGCATCCTCTCGGATATCGCTCGCCTGACGGGCTTTATCTCACTATCGGACAGCCTTACGGCTTTACAAGCCCGGGACAACTCTACTCACAATTCCCCTGCGCCGACGCCCGCCCTCTGCGTCCCGCGCGCGCCCTTCGGCTCAGGCCAGCACGCCCGCCGCCAGCGCGGACGCCTGGCCGGCGAACTTGACCACTTTGGCCACAGCCTCGATCGAACGCGCGGTCTGATCCAGCGCCGCAGTCGCCGCGTCGGCCTCTTGCGTCGCTTCGGTCAACGCGTTGACCGCGGCGGCGTACTGGGCGGTTGCATGGTCCAGATCCTTGGCGATGGCCGCCAAAGCCTGGCCGGTAAGAGTCTCCTGCAGATCGGAGCATTGACGGCTGACGACGCCCGAAGTGTCCACCATCAGGTTGTTCAGACGCGACGCCAGGCCGGTCAGCAGCTCCGCCAGATCATGACTATCCATGGTTTGCCTCCTCGTCAACTATTCGGCAGGTCGCGGTACAGCGCCCGCAGGCGGCGCGCCTCCGCGATGAAATCATGCAGGCGGTCAAGCGGCTTGCCTGGCTGATCCAGGCTCGCCCGCAATTGGCGATGCAGTTCCGGAAAGTCCCGCACCGCCTTGTCGGTGGAGGCCAGCGCCTGCTCCAGCCTGTCGTAGCCGGCCAGTTGCGCGGCTACCTGCTGGTCGAAACGGTAACGATCCCAGCTGTGGTAGGGCGGGCGCACGCCATCGCGGTTGACCAGCCCCAGATAACGCAAACGGATATTGAGCACATAGAGCTTCAAATCCTCGTCCACCCGCCCCATCATCTGCGCCAGCGCGTCCAGGCCGGGCTGGGCGCGGTCCATCACGCCGCGCAGCCCCTCCCGGCGTTGGGCCGCGAGCATGGCCTGGCCCAGCGCGTCCACCGCGACGGCGACGCCATTCGCCGCCTGAGTGTCCAGCGTCCCGGCCGGCAGGCCGCGCAGGCTGGCCGCCAGATCCTGCGACGCGCGGTCTATGTCCTCCATCTTGCCGCCGCCCGCCAGCTTGGCCAGCGCCTCCGAGTAGCAGCTGAGCGCGTCCAGCGTAGCAGTCACCCGGGACAGCGGCGCGCTCAGGTCGTAGCTTTCGCCCTGCGCGTTCACCAGCGGGAAGCCCTGCGCGCCGACCCTGCGGTCCGGATAGCCAAGCACCGCGCTGTCGCGCGCGTCGCGCTGCAATTGATCGAAGCTCGCCTGGGCGCCGCGATTCACCTGGACGGCGGCGTCTCTCAAGGCGATGAATTTTCCGCTGTCCACGCTGCCGGCGCAGCCGGCGAGCAGCGCCAGAAGCAGCGCGGCGGGCAACAGGAATGAAGGTGTGGACATGGCGCGACCCCGCGATTGACGATGACGACCGGACCGCCTGACGGGGCCGGCGATGACATGCCTTTCAGATATAGTCCGTCATCAAATCAAGGCAAAGCGATTGCAGGCCGCTTAAGTAATACGCCGTACTCCCCTCTTGCCAATGAACGCCGGCGCCATGCCCGCGTGAACGGTCAGCGCGGACGCCACGGCTGGCCGCGCTCCACCAGCCGGCGCGACAACAGCGACGCCGCCAGCGAGGCCAGCGCCGAGCTGAGCACGATCAGCGTCGCCATCGCGGCGGCGGCGGCGGTATCGCCGGCGTCGTCCATGGTCACGATGGCCACCGCCGCCAGGCTGCGCTCCGGCCCGGCGATGAACACCAGCGCCGACAGCGTGGTCATCGCCGACACGAACAGGAAGCGCGACACGTCCAGCAGCGCCGGCAGGCAAACCGGCAGCGTCACCCGGCGCAGCGTGATCCAGAACGGCACTTTCAACGCGGCGGCCACCGCTTCGAATTCGCCGTCCATCTGTTTCAGCGCGGTGGCGATGGTCAGATAGGCGGTGGTGTAGAAGTGGACGACCGTGCAGGCCGTCATCAGCGCCAGGCCGCCATACAAGCCGTTGAGCGGGTTGTCGGGGTGGTTGAAGAAGAACACGTAGCCCAGGCCCAGCACCAGGCCGGGCACCGCCATCGGCAGCATCGCGAAGAATCGCAGCATGCCCCTCGCCAACGGCGCGGCCGGCAGCTTCTCGCAACAGTAGGCGCCCAGGAAAGCCAGCGTCGCGCCGATCAGCGCGGTGGCCGCGGCCATTTCCAGGCTGTTGAAATACGCGCCCCAGCCGCCGCCGTCCACTTGGTCGAAACGGTAGTGGGCCAGCGTCAGGCTCAGATCGTACGGCCAATACTTGATGAAGGAAGCCCCCACGCCGACGCCCATCAGCGCCAGCAACGGCATGGCCATGATCGCCAGCATGGCGAGCGCGGCCGCGTCCCGCGCCGGGGCTCTGGACGGCGAAAACGGCGTAGACCGCGCCGACAAGGCCGCGCGCTGGCGGCGCGACATCGCCCGCTCGATGAAGCAGGACAGCACGGCCGGCAGCAGCAGCATCAGACCCACCACCGCGCCGCGCGGGAAGTTCTGCTGCCCCACCACCTGCTTGAACGCCTCCACCGCCAGCACATTGCAGTCGCCGCCCACCACCTTGGGCACGCCGAAATCGGTGAGCACCAGCGTGAACACCAGCAGCGCCGACGAGGCCAGGCCGTAGCGCGCGCCCGGCAGCGTGATGGTGGCGAAGCGCCGCCACGCGCCGGCGCCCATCGCCCGCGCCGCCTCGTACAAGCGGGCGTCGGCGACGGACAAGGAAGTGGAAAGCAGCATGAGGGCATAGGGAAAGGCATAGAACGCCTCGCCGGCGACCATGCCCCAGAAGCCGTAAACCGATCCGCCGCCCAGCCAGCCTTTCAACAGGCCCTGGTTGCCGAACAGGTAAACCAGCGAGATAGCCGGCAACAGCGACGGCGCCAGCAGCGGCAGCAACGCGATCTGGCGGAACATCCCCTTGCCCGGCGCCCGGCTGCGGCACAGCGCCCAGGCGAAAGCGAAAGCCGACGGCACCACCAGTGCCGACACCGTCAAGGCCAGCAGCAAGCTGTTGCCGGCGGCGCGCATCAGGCCGGGCGAAGCCAGCACCTCGGTGAAATTGTCGAGTCCGGCGAAATCGCCGTCCATGGTCAGCATCGATTTGCCGAGGATGAACAACAGTGGCAGGCCCAGCGCCAGCGCCAGCCATCCCAGCAGCGTCCAGGCCAGCGCGGCGCCGGCCAGGCGTTCGCCATCCACCCGCAGCGCGGCGGGAAGCCATCGTCGCGCCAGGCTCAGCATGCCGCCTCTCCCGGGTAAGCGCGCAGTTGGGCGGCCGGCAGCTCCACCGGCACGATTTCGCCCGGCACCAGCGGCTGGCGGTTCAGCATCGACGGACACACTTCGGCGCGCAGGATCAGGCCGGGCATGCCTTCCGGACGCAAGCGCAGCCGCGTCATCGCGCCGCCGAAGGACACATCCTCCACCCGCGCCAGCAAGGTATTGGCCGCCGGCTCCCAGCGCGGCTTGACGATGACGTCCTCCGGCCGGATGAACAGCGTCAACGCGGTGGCATCGGGCAGCTCCCGCGCCAGGCTCAGCACGCAGCCGCCGACCGCGGCCTCCCGGCTGCCTTGGCGCGCCGCCGGCAGCCAGTTGGCGTCGCCGACGAATTCGGCGACGAAGCGGCTGGCCGGGCTGCGGTAGATCTCGGCCGGTGTGCCGGTCTGTTCGATCCGGCCGGCGTTCATCACCACCACCCGGTCGGCGATGGACAGGGCCTCTTCCTGATCGTGGGTGACCATCAGCGTGGTGACGCCCAACCGCCGCTGCAGGCCCTTCAGCTCCTCCCGCAGCTTGTCGCGCACCCGAGCATCCAGCGCCGACAACGGCTCGTCCAGCAGCAACAGGCCAGGCGAGGTGGCCAGCGCGCGCGCCAGCGCCACCCGCTGCTGCTGGCCGCCGGACAGCTGCGACGGGTATTTGCCTTCCGAGCCCGGCAGGCCGACGATGTCCAGCAGCTCGCGCACGCGGCGGGCATGGCCGGCCTTGTCGCGGCGCGGCGTCAGGCCGTAGGCGATGTTGTCGGCCACGGTCAGATTGGGAAACAGCGCGTAACTCTGGAACACGATGCCGTAGTCGCGCTTGGCCGGCGCCGCGCGGGTGATGTCGCGGCCGGACAGGCGGATCGCGCCGGCATCCGGCAGATCCAGCCCGGCGATCAGCCGCAGCAGCGTGGTCTTGCCGCAGCCGGATGGGCCAAGCAGGCAGACAAACTCGCCCTTGCGGATGGAAAGCGAGGCTTGGTCCAAAGCGGTGAAGGCGCCGAAACGGCGGCTGAGCGCATGGACGGATAAATGCTCGGACAAGCCGGACAGGCTATCGACCGGTTTCATCGGGTGCTCCAGTGAACTGAGACTATGCGTAAAACAAGCCGCCCCCGGCATGGAGGCGGCTGCGGGGCGATCGTTCACTCTTTCGGCGCGGCCTTGCTCTCATAGCGGCGCGACCATTCCTTCAGGATGGCGTCGCGGTTTTTGGCGGCCCAGCCGAAATTGTTCTTGGACAGCCGCTGCGAGTAATCGACCGGAATGAAGGGGTTCTGCCTGGCCACGCCCGGCATCGCCAGCACCGCGTAGTTCTGCTCGTACAGCTTCATCGCCGGCAGGCTCACCGAGAAGTCGGCCAGCTTCCTGGCGGCTTCCAGGTTCTTGGTGCCCTTGACGATGGCGGTGGCTTCCAGATCCCAGCCCAGGCCTTCCTTTGGATAGATCAGGTCGATCGGCGCGCCCTTCTCCTTCAGCTGCGCGCCGCGGTATTCAAACGAGATGCCGATCGGATACTCGCCGGCGGCGGCCATCTTGCAGGGCTTGGAGCCGGAATGAACGTACTGCGCCATATTGGCGTGCAGCTTGTCCATGTAGTCCCAGCCCTTCTTCTCGCCCATGGTCTGCAGCCAGGCGGACACGTCCAAGTAGCCGGTTCCGGACGAAGCCGGATGCGGCATCACGATCTGGCCCTTGTAGACAGGCTTGGTCAAATCGGTCCAGCTTTCCGGCTTGGGCAGATTCTTTTTCGCCGCTTCGACGGTGTTGAAACAGATGGTGGCGGCCCATACGTCCATGCCGGTCCACTTCGGCGGCTTGGCCTTGTCGACGAACTGCGGGCTCAGTTTCTCCACGCCTTTGGGCGCGTAGCTCTGCAGCATGCCCTGCTGGTCCAGGATCATCAGGCTGGTGGCGGCCAGGCCCCACACGACATCAGCCTGGGGATGGTTTTTCTCCGACAGCAGCCGGGCGGTGATCACGCCGGTGGATTCGCGCACCCAGCGGATGTCGATGTCTGGATTGGCCTTCTCGAACGCGTCCTTGTAATCCTTCACCTGGTCCGCTTCCAGCGCGGTGTAGACGGTCAGCGTGGTCTTGGCCTGCGCCAGCGGGGACAGCAGCCCGGATACGGCCAGGGCGGCCGCGACAGCCATCTGCTTTTTCATCGACGATGCTCCTTGGGTTAGACGTATAGACAAATCTATTTACACATCGGACTGATTGAAACAAAACAGCGCAACGATAAGCGCCAGCAATGACAGACTGGTGAACCCGGGATGAAGCTTGTCTTGCCGCGCTAGACCTATGCGGGCGGAAAGCCCCGCGGCTCTTATCTATAGTGAGGACTGGACACAGGCGACGACAGATGAATAAGACCCCGCAAAGCCATACGGCGCAGCAGATTTTCAGCTCTCAGGAAATGGCGCTTCGCTCCGCATCCTCGAGAAGGAGCGATGGTTGACCCTGCGCGAGGAAAGCGGCGGCCTGAGCCCGGACGGAACCCGAGCGAACGGAGCGGAGCAGACATGAGGTCCAAACGCCTGTCGGACAGCATCATCATCCGCCTGCTGGCGCTGTCTCTGGCCATCATGATCTTCGGCGTGCTGTCGCGTTACTACGCGCTGGGCTCCTTTCTGCGGCAGGATCTGGGCCAGGTCGTGTCCGAGCAGCAGCTGGCGCTGGCCGGCTACGTCGCCCACGACATCGACGACAAGATCAGGCAGCGCAAGGCTTTGCTGTCCCGCCTGGCCACCGCGCTGCCGCCCGAGCTGCTGGACCAGCCTGACGCTCTTCGCGCCTGGCTGAAGGAGCGTTACCAGTACCAGCCGCTATTCTCCATCGGCTTGTTCGTGGTGAGGCCGGACGGCCGCGTGATTGCCGATTACCCGGAAGTGCCGCACCGGATGCAGGTCAACTACGGCGACCGCGACTACATCCGGCAATCCCTGCAAGGCCGGTTCTACATCGGCAAGGCGACAACCGGCCGCAGTTCCGGCGTGCCGGTGCTGCCAATGTCGGCGCCGGTGCAGGCAAGCGGCGAAGTGCCGGCGGTGCTGGTCGGCGTCACCGCCATCGCCGCGCCGGGTTTCCTTGATTTGCTGCAGCAATCCCGAATCGGCGATCATCGCGACAGCTTTCTGCTGATTTCCCCGCGCGACCATCAGATCATCACCGCCTCCCAAAGCGAGCTGACGCTGCAGCCGATGCCTGAGCCGGGGCGCGACCCGCTGCACGATCAGGCGATGGCCGGCTATCGCGGCGCGGCGGTGGCGGCCACGCCGCAGGGAGAGGAGGAAGTCCGCGCCATCGTGCAGGTGCCCAGCACCGGCTGGCTGGTGGTGGCCAAGCTGCCCGGCCGGGACGCCTTCGCCACCGTGGCCCGGGTGCAGCACTTCACGCTGCGCCAGGCGCTGATCGCCTTCGTCGTGTTCTCACTGCTGGCCTGCGGCGGCATGTACATCGTGCTGCGCCCGCTGTTCCGCGCCGCCCGCCACGCCGACCGCATGACGCGGGGCGAATTGCCGCTGGAGCCCTTGCCGATACACCGCAAGGACGAAGTCGGCTATCTGATCGCCTCCTTCAACCGCCTGCTGCGCAAGCTGGAAGACAAGCAGACGGAACTGGCCCAGATGGCTCACCACGACTCGCTGACCGGCCTGCCCAACCGTTTGCTGCTGTCCGACCGGCTGCACGTGGCGCTGGCCCAGGCCCAGCGCCGGGAAACCCGGCTGGCGCTGCTGTTCATGGATCTGGACAGTTTCAAGATGATCAACGACACCCTGGGCCACAAAGCAGGCGACAAGGTGCTGTGGCAGGCCGCGCAGCGCCTGTCCGGCACCGTGCGCCAGAGCGACACCCTGGCCCGGATAGGCGGGGATGAATTCGTGCTGCTGCTGAGCGATCTGGACGACAAGGCCGAAGACATCGCCCGCACCGTGGCCGATAAATGCCTGGAAGCCTTCGACACGCCCTTCCTGGTCTCCGGCACCTCCTGCCAGCTGGGCATCTCCATCGGCATCGCCATCGGCGACGGCTACAGCAACCCGGACAGCCTGCTGCAGGCGGCAGACCAGGCGATGTACCGCGTCAAGAAAACCGGCAGCAGCGGCAGCGCCACCATCACCCTTTAACGCCAAAAATCCAAAAAGCATAAAGCACAGACAATCCCAACAAATTCAGCATGTAAGGAATATTTACATTAGAATGCGGCGCATATAACAATCATCGCTTCGCACACTCGCTCATGCCTTCAAGCCCTCGCCGCGGCCCAGCCGGCGACTCCCGTCATGTTCTGATTCTGGGCGCCCGCGCGCCTGCCAGCCTGGAATGGGCGCGCGCCTTCCATGCCGCCGGCTGGCGGGTCACCGTCGCCGACTCGCTGGCTTGGCCGGTCGCCCGCGCCAGCCGCGCCGCGGCCGGCTACGCGCGCCTGCCGGAGCCCCGCGCCCACCCCGCGCGCTGGCTGGAAGCGGTGCGCCGAACCGTGATCGAACTCGGGATTGACCTGGCGCTGCCCACCTGCGAAGAGGCGTTTTATCTGGCCAGCGGCCGCGACGCGCTCCCCTGCCAAGTGATAGTCGAGCGTTTCGAGCTGCTGCATCAGCTGCACCACAAGCATCGCTTCGCCATGATGACCGCCGGCTGGACCGCGCCGGCGCCGGAAACCCGGCTGCTGGAATCGCCGGAGGCCGTGATGTCCATGCGGCGGGCCGCGCCGGCCTGGGTGTTCAAGCCCGCTTACTCCCGCTTCGCCAGCCGCGCGCTGCTGCGTCCGTCCGCCTCCCGCCTGGAGCGCATCCGCCCCACGGCTGCCCAGCCCTGGGTCGCGCAGCGCTACGTACCCGGCCGCGAGCATTGCAGCTACAGCCTGCTGGCGAACGGCAGGCTGACCGCCCACGCCTGCTACCACCCCCGCTATCGGGCGGGCCGAGGCTCGGGCGTCTGGTTCGAACCAACCGACCCTGCGCCCGTCCGCGCCTTTGTCGAGCAGTTCGGCGCCGCCACCGGCTACAGCGGCCAGGTCGGTTTCGACTTCATCGAAACGCCGGACGGCGCCTGCCGCGTGCTGGAATGCAATCCCCGCGCGACCAGCGGCGTCCATCTGTTCGCCGAACAGCCGTTGCTGCTGGTGGACGCCTTGCTCGGAGCGCCGCCGGAGAGCGGAGTTCTCAGCCCTTCAGGCGGTCCCAAGATGCTGGGGCTGGCCATGCTGCTGTTCGCCGCGCCGCGCCATGGGTTGAGCCGCTCGTTCTGGCGCGACTTCTCCGCCGCCGGCGACGTGTTGCTGCGCCCCGGCGACGCGGCCCCGCTGGCGGCTCAATTCGCCGGCCTGCTGGAAATTTCCGCCCGCGCACTGTTGCGCCGGCGCGGACTGCTATCCGCCGCCACTGCCGACATCGAATGGAACGGCCAACCGCGGAACGACGCGGGCTGACGCCTTTCCCGCGCCGGCGGAAAACGGTCAGCCCGCTTTCGCCAGCAAAGCCAGCAAGCGCTCGCCGGCATCCTCCAGGCGGCCGTCGTTCACCAGCTCGACGCAGCCAGGCGGCGGCGCGAAACCGGCGGATTCGCCCAGCCGGCGCGCGATCGCCTCCGCCGACTCCCGTCCGCGGCCGGCCAATCGCGCGGCCAACACCTCGGGGCTGGCGGTGATCCACAGCGGCCTCAGCGTGGCGAAACGCTCGGCGGCGCGCGGCAACATCGCGCGCGAGCCGTTCACCACCACGTCCAGCCCCTGCTCAAGCCACATCGCCGTCTCCACGCCCAGCCCGTAAGCCAGGCCATGCCGCCGCCAAGCCAGCGCGAAACAGCCGCGCCGCTCGCGGGCGTCGAACTCCTCGGCGCTCAGCGCCACGTGGTTTTCGCCGCCGGCATCCGCCGGACGGGTGATGTAGCGATGGGCGAACATCACGCCGGATTCGGCCGGCAGGCGGCCGCGCGCGTAAGCGAGCAGGCTGTCCTTGCCGGCGCCTGACGGGCCGATCACATACCACAGGATTCCAGACTCAACAGTCATGACGCGCCACCACTCCGTCGAAACCGCAGTGGGCCAGATAGCGGAACGGTCCGCCCGGCGTACGCTCGACGAACAGCGCGACGCCCTCGATCCCGGCGGCGGCGGCCAGGCCGGAGAAATGCCGCCTGGCGCCCGTCTCCAGCGCGGCAGCCGTTTGCGATCCGCGCGCCAGGCTGCCGGAAAGCGTCAGGTGGAAACGGAACTGCTCGAACACATAAGGGTAGCCCCAGCGCCGGCACAACTCGTCTTGCCGCAGACTCAGCCCCGGCCTGGACTTGGCCGGGCCGCTCCGGTCCGCCAGCGGCTCCAGCGCCGCCACGCAGACGGCGGCCAGCTCGTCCAGCCGCGGCAGCGGCGCCGCCGGCCGCAGCGCGAGAAAGTCATCCAGCCAGCCCACCTCCAGATTCAGCGCGAACGGCTGGAACGCCGCCGCCAGCCCGGCGGTCCGCCGCAGCAGCGCGTCCTCGTCCAGATCCGGCCGCAAAACGAACGGCGCCTTCAAGGTGGCGTGCCAGCCGTAGCGGGCGGCTTCGCCGGTCAAGCCGGCCAGGCCCTCCGCCCCGATGCCCGGCACCTCAGGCTGAGTCAGGGCGCCGCCGCTCAAGGCATCTCTCCCCAGCCAGCGGCAGCCGGCGCGCCACAGTTCGCTGTCCGGCCTGGGCGCATAATAAATCGCGTAGCGCGTCATTCCTGCTCCATCACCAATTGCACCAGGTCGCCGTTGAAGCAGGTGACGCCGTACTGCACCGGCGCGCCAGCCGCGTCGACGTTCAGCGACTTCACATGCAGCACCGGACGGTTCTTGGGAATGCCCAGATAATCGACCGTCTCCGCGTCCGGCAGCCGGGCTGTGACGCGGGTGAAGCGGCGGGTGTAGTCGGCCACGCCGCACTCGGCCAGCGCGCGCGTCACCGAGCGATGCCGCAGATAGGCTTCCGGCAAGCCTGGGAACCGGGAGGTAGGAAAGAACATGGTCGCGTAATCCACCACCCGTCCCTCTACCTTGCTCAGGGTCTTGATGCGGTACAGCGTGTCGCCCGCGGCCACCTGCAGCAATTCCGCCAGCTCGGCGTTGGCCGGCACGGTGTCGCTGTTCAGGATGTCGATGTCCGAGCTGAGGTTCTGCCGCGCCATGTTCTGCGAGAAGCGCGTGCGCTTGCTGATCGCGTAGTCGATCGCGTTGTCCTGCACGAAAGTGCCGCGCCCCTGCTCCACCCGCAGCAGGCCGCGCTCCACCAGCGTGGCCACCGCGCGGCGTATGGTGTGGCGGTTGACGCCGAAACGGTCCGCCAGCTGCAGCTCGGTGGGCAGCTGCTGGCCCGCCTGCAGGGCGCCGCCGGCGATGTCGGCCGCCAGCGCTTCTTCTATCTGCCGCCACACGGCGACGCCGGAGCCTCTCTCTATCACGCTACCTCCCTGTCTTTATCATGTTCGCAGCCTTGATGGCTTTGAATCCGCTACGCGGATGATGATTTCCATTGCCGGGGCTGCCCGGCGGGCAGGGAGGGGATATTTGCTTGGCCAAATATCCCCTCCACCCCTAAAAGCCACCCTGCAAGCCTGGCCTGCGGCTCCCCGCTGGGGCCCGTCAGGCCCGAGGCGCGGCTGAACTCGCGATTTGCTAACGTCAAATCGCTCAAACAGACAGCCGCTTAAAACCTCGGGCCTGCCACCCTACGGCAGGCTTGAAGGGACTTGGCCGCGCCGAGAACGTGGTGAATGGCCCACCCCCAAAGTCCTAAGAACCTGTTCAAAGTCTCGCGAGCAAGAGCGAGACAAGGCGAAAACGAGCGAAAAAGCGGAATGTACAAGTGGTACATGAGCATTTTGAGCCTGTTTTCAACGCCGTATCGCCGAAGCGCAGCAGACTTTGAACTGGTTCTAACAGTCCTTCCTAAACAGCGTCCCGCACTAAACAGTTCAAAGATCCATCCCCGCCTTGAAAACGTCACAGAAACTTCATCGCCGCGTGCTGTTTGTCCTTCGCTGGCCGCCATTATCATGCATACGTCTATACGTTTATATGAATCTTTCTTGAACCATGAGGCACACGATGGACACCTCCACCCGACAGCGCTGGCTTTCCGCGCTGGCCAACAGCCCGGTCGAACGGCTGCAGGCCCTGCTGCCGCCGGCCCTGCCCGCCGCTCCGCGCTGGCTGCGCCGCGCCGAAACCGGCCTGATGATGCTGCAGGGCCGCAGCGGCGGCGCCGGCTCCCGTTTCAACCTGGGCGAGATCAGCGTCAGCCGCGCCAGTTGCGAGATAGACGGCCATGTCGGCCATGGCTGGGTGCGCGGCGGCGATGGCCGCCACGCCGAGCTGATCGCTCAGGCCGACGCGCTGCTGCAAACCCCTGCCCGCCACGGCGAGCTGATGCTGGCGTGGATTGGGCCGCTGGAAGCCGAATTGGCCGAGCGCCGCGCCGCCCGTTCGCGCGAAGCGGCCGCCAGCAAGGTCGAGTTTTTCACCATGGTGCGAGGAGAATGAAATGCTGACCGCTTTTGCCCATCCGGTGGATGACGCCCAGCAGACCTTCCGCACCGTATTGAGCGCGATGGCCGAGCCCCTGTCGCCGCGCGCGCTGCCGGCTCTGCCGCCGGCGCTGCCCGGCTTGAAAGCTTCCACCGCTGCCCTGCTGTACACCTTGGCCGATCAGGACATAAGCGTCTGGCTGCCGGCGCTGCCGAACGAGACCGTTTCCAGCCTGCGCTTCCACACCGGCATGCGCGTGACCGATCTGCCGGAACAAGCCGACTTCATCGTGATCGCCGCCGGCATGCCTCTGCCGGATCTGATGAGCCTGAAAGCCGGCAGCGCCGAATACCCGGACCGCTCGGCCACGCTGTTGATCGAAGTGGATGGTTTCGGAGCCGAGCAGGTGGAAGGCAGCGGCCCCGGCTTCGCCGCGCCGCGCCGCTTCGGCGCCGCCGGCCTGCCGTCCGGCTTCTGGACCGAGTGGCGGCGCAACCATGCCTGCTTCCCGCTGGGTGTGGACGCCGTGCTGATTACCGACACCCACGTCGCCGGCCTGCCGCGCAGCGCCCGCATCCGGGAGGGTTGAATGTACGTAGCCGTAAAAGGCGGGGAAACCGCCATCGCCCGCTCCTGGGACTTGCTGGCCGCCTCGCGCCGCGGCGACGAAGCCGAGCCGGAGCTCAGCATCGCCCAAATCCGCCAACAAATGCGCCTGGCCGTGGCCCGCGTGATGCAGGAGGGTTCGCTGTACGATGAGGAGCTGGCCGCGCTGGCGCTGAAACAGGCCAGCGGCGACAGCATCGAGGCGGTGTTCCTGCTGCGCGCCTTCCGCACCACGCTGCCGCGCTTTGGCCAGACACTGCCGCTCAACACCGCCGCGATGCGGGTGCGCCGCCGC
This sequence comes from Chromobacterium indicum, assembly GCF_039708975.1. NCBI lineage: Bacteria > Pseudomonadati > Pseudomonadota > Betaproteobacteria > Neisseriales > Chromobacteriaceae > Chromobacterium > Chromobacterium indicum. Next base: position 110,256 of record NZ_JAYFSJ010000008.1, on the reverse strand, counting down.
GTATCCGGCACCTTCAAGGACGTGCCGGGCGGCCAGATTCTCGGCCCCACCGCCGACTACACCCAGCGGCTGCTGGATTTCAGTCTGATGGACGCTACGGACAAGATGGAACTAGAACAGGCCGACGCGCCGCTGCCGGACGCCTTGCCCGGCGTGCTGCAACTGCTGGACCAAGAAGGCCTGATCGAAGCCGACCAGCCGCCGCCTGGCGACCCAGAACCGGTCGACCTGACCCGCGAGCCACTGATGTTTCCGGCCAGCCGGCCGGCGCGGCTGCAGAACCTGGCACGCGGCGACGAAGGCTGGCTATTGGGCCTCGCCTACTCCACCCAGCGCGGCTACGCCGAGAGCCACCCTTTCGCCGGCGAGATCCGCATGGGCGAAGTCAGCGTGATGGTCTGCCCGGAAGAGCTGGGCTTCGAGATCGACATCGGCGAAATCACGCTGACCGAATGCCAGATGATCAACCAGTTCGCCGGCAGCAAGACCGCGCCGCCGCAATTCACCCGCGGCTACGGCCTGAGCTTCGGCGAGGCCGAGCGCAAGGCGATGGCGATGGCGCTGGTGGACCGCAGCCTGCGCGCCGAGGAGCTGGGCGAAGCCGCCCACGCGCCGGCGCAGCAGGCGGAATTCGTGCTGTACCACAGCGACAATGTCGAAGCCTCCGGCTTCGTCCAGCACCTCAAACTGCCGCATTACGTGGACTTCCAGGCCGAGCTGGCGCTGATCCGCCAGTTGCGCGCCGCCGCTGACCAGGAGAAGGCCGATGACTGATTCCCGCCACGACCGCTACAACTTCGGTTTCCTCGACGAGAACACCAAGCGCATGCTGCGCCGCTCGCTACTCAAGGCGGTGGCGATCCCCGGCTGCCAGGTGCCGTTCGGCAGCCGCGAAATGCCGCTGCCCTATGGCTGGGGCACCGGCGGCATCCAGGTGACGGCCAGCGTGATCGGCCGCGACGACGTGCTGAAAGTGATAGACCAGGGCGCCGACGACACCACCAACGCCGTCAACATCCGCCGCTTCTTCGGCCGCGTGGCCGGCGTCGCCACCACCACAGCCACCGCCAAGGCGACGCTGATCCAGACCCGCCACCGCATCCCGGAAACGCCGCTGCAGCCCGGCCAAATCCTGATTTTCCAGGTGCCGGAGCCGGAGCCGCTGCGCACGCTGGAAGCCAGCGAGGTGGAAACGCGCAAGCTGCATGCGCACCAGGAATACGGCCTGATGCACGTCAAGCTGTACGAGGACATCGCCCGCTTCGGCCATATCGCCACCAGCTACGACTACCCGGTGATGGTGAACGATAGGTATCTGGCCTCGCCGTCGCCGATTCCGAAGTTCGACAACCCCAAGCTGAACATGAGCCCGGCCTTGCTGCTGTTCGGCGCCGGCCGCGAAAAGCGGCTGTACGCGATTCCGCCTTACACCCAAGTGGAAAGCCTGGCCTTCGACGACCACCCGTTCGAGGCCCAGACTTGGGAGCAAGGCTGCGCGATTTGCGGCTCGCGCGACAGCTACCTGGACGAAATCGTCACCGACGACGCCGGCAGCCGGCTGTTCGTCTGTTCCGACACCGACTACTGCCAGCGGCAGGAGGCTTCGCGATGAAGCCGGGAAAAACAAGCAGGCCCACGAAACTACACGGAAAAATGACGTCCCCCGCGCACATCCTGCCGCACTGGGCGGGAACCGCGAAGTCACTGGATAACTTTCGTGTTCTTTCGTGGTTTTCGTGGCAAAAGGGGTTTTAACATGAATCAAGCCATCCTCACCGTGAACGGGCTCAACAAGGACTACGGCAACGGCCAGGGCTGCTTCGACGTCGGCTTCGAGCTGTACCCAGGCGAGGTGCTGTGCATCGTCGGCGAATCCGGCTCCGGCAAATCGACGCTGCTGTCCACCCTGGCCGGCCGCCTGGCCGCCGACGCCGGCAGCGTGCGCTTCGCCGACCGCGACGGCGCGGCGCATGAGCTGACCTGCCTGCCGGAGGCCGAGCGCCGCCGGCTGGCGCGCAGCGAGTGGGGCTTCGTCACCCAGCACGCCCGCGACGGCCTGCGCATGGGCGTCTCCGCCGGCGCCAACGTCAGCGAACGGCTGATGGCGCTGGGCCAGCGCCATTACGGCCGGCTGCGGCAGACCGCCGGCGACTGGCTGGAAAAAGTGGAGATAGACCGCGCGCGGCTGGACGACAAGCCGTCTGCCTTCTCCGGCGGCATGCAGCAGCGGCTGCAGATCGCCCGCAATCTGGTGACGCAGCCGCGGCTGGTGTTCATGGACGAACCCACCGGCGGCCTGGACGTGTCGGTGCAGGCGCGCTTCCTGGACCTGACCCGCCGCCTGGTGCGCGACGCCGGCATCGCCGTCATCATGGTGACGCACGATCTGGGCGTGGCGCGGCTGTTGGCGCAGCGCACGCTGGTGATGCAGAAAGGCCGCGTGGTGGAGGCTGGCCTCACCGACCAGATTCTCGACGATCCGCAACATCCGTACAGCCAGCTTCTGGTGTCTTCCATCCTGCAGGCCTGAAATCATGAATCTATTGATAGACGCGCAAAAACTAAGCAAGACCTTCACCCTGCACCAACAGGGCGGACTGCGGCTGCCGGTGCTGACCGAGGTCTCGCTGCAGGCGGCCGCCGGCGAATGCGTGGCGCTGGCCGGCCCGTCCGGCGCCGGCAAGAGCACCTTGCTGAAGGCGCTGTACGCCAATTATCTGGTCGAAAGCGGCCGCATCGGCGTGTTCCACCAGGGCGAGTGGGTGGACATGGCGCGCGCGCTGCCGCATCAGATCGCCGCCGTGCGCCGCCATACGCTGGGCTATGTCAGCCAGTTTTTGCGGGTGATCCCGCGGGTGTCGGCGCTGGACATCGTCGCCGAGCCGCTGCGCGAATGGGGGGCGACCGACGCCGAGGCGCGCCTGGTCGCCGGCGAATGGCTGGCGCGGCTGAACATCGCCGAGCGGCTGTGGAGCCTGCCGCCCGCCACCTTCTCCGGCGGCGAGCAGCAGCGAGTCAACATCGCGCGCGGCATGATCGCGCCGCGGCCGATACTGCTGCTGGACGAGCCGACGGCATCCCTCGACGCCGCCAACCGCGACGTGGTGGTGCAACTGATGCGCGAAGCGCTGGCGCGCGGCGCAGCGCTGATCGGCATCTTCCACGACGCCCCCACCCGCGACGCCATCGCCACCCGCGTGTTCCAGGTTCCCCTGGCGCGACAAACGGAAATCGCAGCATGAAACAGATTCTCAACCACGCCCGCATCGTGCTGGCCGACCACGTGATCGACAACGGCGCGCTGGAGATCGAGAACGGGCTGATCGCCGCGATACACGAACAGCCGCTGCCGACTGGCGAAAACCTGGCCGGCGCGCTGCTGCTGCCCGGACTGGTGGAAATCCACACCGACAATCTGGAAAAACACCTGATGCCGCGCAACGGCGTGCTGTGGCCGATTTTGCCGGCGGTGATCACCCACGACGCCCAATGCGTGGCCGCCGGCATCACCACGGTGCTGGACGCGCTGGCGGTGGGCGATCTGGAAGGCGAAAGCGTGCGGCTGGATACCCTGCACAGTTCCTTCCAGGCGATAGACCAGGGCATGCGCGAGGACGCGCTGCGCGCCGACCACCTGTTCCACCTGCGCTGCGAGCTGGCCTACCCCCAACTGATGGACGAGCTGCTGCCGCTGATCGCCCACTCGGCCGTGAAGCTGGTATCGGTGATGGACCACACGCCAGGCCAGCGCCAGTACCGCGACCTGGAGCAATACAAGAAGTACTACGGCAAGAAGAAGGTGGGCTGGAGCCAAGATACCTTCCTCGCCGCCGTAGAAGAACGCAAGGCCAAGCAGGCCGAGTTCGCCGGCCGCCACAAGCAGGCGGTGGTGGAAATGGCCCGGGCCCGCGGCATCGCGCTGGCCAGCCACGACGACACCGACGAGGCGCACATCGCGGAAGCGCTGCGCGACGGCGTGGCGATATCGGAATTCCCCACCACGCTGGAGGCGGCCGCGGCGGCCAAGCGGCACGGCCTCGCCACCGTGATGGGCGCGCCCAATGTGGTGCGCGGCGGCTCCCACTCCGGCAATGTGGCGGCGCTGGAGCTGGCTCGCCATGGCTTGCTAGACATCCTGTCGTCCGACTACGTGCCGGCCAGCCTGCTGCACGGCGCCTGGCTGCTGCACGCGCAGGCGGGCTGGAGCCTGCCGCGCGCCGTCGCCGCCGTCAGCCTGAATCCGGCGCGCGCGGTAGGCCTCGCCGACCGCGGCGACATCGCCGTCGGCCAGCGCGCCGACCTGGTGGCGATGACGGCGCGCGGCGACGCGCCGTTGGTGCGGAGCGTGTGGAAGCTGGGCGGGAGGGTATTCTGATGTTCGACGCCATCGCCGCGCTGCGGCAGTTGTACCGCGAACACGGCGCGCGCCACTACGGCGAAGCCATCAGCCAGTTCGACCACGCGATCCAGGCCGCCACGCTGGCGCGCGACGCCGGCTGCGGCGACGAACTGACGCTGGCCGCCTTCCTGCACGATGTTGGCCACCTGCTGGAGCACGACGGCGCGGAGGCCATGGGCGACTACGGCGTGATGGCCCATGACAAGCTGGCGCGCGACTGCCTGCTGCAGCTGGGTTTCTCACCTAGACTGGCGCGGCTGGTAGGCATGCACGTCGAAGCCAAACGCTACCTGTGCGCGGTCGACCCGGCGTATCTGGCGGCGCTGTCGCCGGCCAGCGCCGCCACGCTGGGCTACCAGGGCGGGCCGATGCGCGCGGAAGAGGCTGACGCCTTCTCGCGCCAGCCGGACCTGGCCGACATCCTGGCGCTGCGGAAGCTGGACGAGGCGGCCAAGGACGGCGGCTGGAGCCTGGACGCGGCCGACTGGGTGTGGCCGCTGATGGCCGGCCACCTGGCCAAGCAGCGTCCTGGCGCGTAGCCCCTTTTACGCGCTCACCACGCCAACGGCCCCTTCTCGCCGTTGGCGTGCTCGCCGTAGTACAGCGACGGCAGGAAACGCGCCAGGCTGCTGAACTCGTTATAGCAATGCTGCATCAGGCCCAGGCCCAGCTCGTCCGGCACCGGCGAATCGCCGCCCAGCACGAAGCGGCTGCGCAGCACCGCGCCCTGCGGCTTGTCCCGCGCCAGGTGGATCATCTCGCCGTCCAGCGGGTCGCCGTCGGCCGCCAGCCTAGGCTCGTCGCCGAAAGCGATCCGCGCGCACACCAGCCCGGACACCGCCTGCTCGCGCCTCGCCTGCGCCAGCGCGTCGGCCGTGAAGAAATCCGCCGGCTCGTGAAACTTCAGCACCGCCGCCACCGGCGGGAAATCGCCCAGCGACTCCTCCGCCCGCACGCAGGCGCCGACATAGCTCTCGCCCCGCCGCCAATGCTGGTCCCAGCCATGCATCCGGTGATGGTCGTGCGGATGCCACCAGCGGATGTGCTGGGTGGTTTCGAAGAACTTGAACCACCATTCGACCATCCGGCCGGCGCAGCCCGGCAGCTCGGTTCTCACCGCTACCAGCAGCCGGCCGTCGTCCAGCCGGCGGATGCCGGTTTCCAATGGCAACGGGCGCGGCGACAGCAGTTCATCATGGCTGGATATCCGATTCTGAGCATTCACAGTACACTCCTCGCTGTTTGATCGTCTGGACCCCGCGAATGCGCGGCCAATTAAGAAACGATTAACGTTTCCATATTCCAGCAACATGAGAAGCCATGTCAAGTCCACCTGACCTTTCCGCATCCCCGCCGCCTCGGCCGCGCGGCCGCCCCGCCTCCTCGGAACAGATGCTGCGCAGCCAGGTGCTGCGGGCAGCGACCGGGCTGCTGCTTGGCGATGGCTATCGGGCCTTGAGCATAGAGGCGGTGGCCAAGCGCGCCGGCGTGGCCAAAAAGACGGTGTACCGTTTCGCCGACAACCGGGAACAGTTGCTGGCGGCCATCGTCGACGACTGGACCGCCGGACTGGTCTGCGCCGTCGAAACGCCTATGGATCAAGGGAAGGATTTGCCGCAGGCGCTGGAAGCGCTGCTGCTGTCCATCGCCGAACGGGTGCTGTCGGCGGAAGCCGTGGGCATGTTCAAGCTGCTGATCAACGATTTTCCCGGCCGCGAACAGGCGCTGGCGGCGTATACCGGGCACGGCATCCGCCACAGCGCGTCGCTGCTGGCGGACTGGCTGGCCGAACGCCAACGCCGCGGCCTGCTGAAAATGGACGACCCGGCGACCTGCGCCGAACTGCTGCTGGCGATGGCCATCGCCGAACCGCTGCGGCAAATGGCCCTCGGCCTGGCCGCGCCCGGCGTCGACGCGGCCCTGCGCGCCCGCATGCGGGCAGCGGTGCGGCTGTGCTACGAGGGGATGCGGCCGGCAGGCTAGCCGGTGGCGACCACCGCGGCCAAGGCCAGCTCCTCAGCCGTGGCCGGCTCGAACAGAGCCTCCATCGCATCGAACATCGCCGGCGTCACTTCGAAGGAGAAAGTATCGCCGCGCGCGGCATTGCGCTGCGATACGCGCTGGCGGCGGATTTCCGCCGGCGCCGTCACGCAGTGCAGCTTGGCGCTCAAGCCATGCTCATCCGCCAACGCCAGAAAACGGCCGCGGCTGGCGGCCTTCATGAAGCCGAGGTCCAGCACCGCGCGGCCGCCGCCGCGGACGATGGCCAGCGCCGTCAGCCAGATGCGCCGCTCGCAGCGCGCCACCCGTTCCATCACCCAGCCGAAGTCCAGCGGCTGCGGCAGGTCGGGGCCGAACAGCTGGCCCATCCAGTCGTCTATCGCCAGATGCACCGCCTGCTCGGCTTCGGCCAGCTTGCGCGCGTGAGTGGATTTGCCGGCCCCTTGCGGACCAAACACCAGATGCAATTGAGTCACTGGCACTACCTTTTCTAAAGAACGACGCCGCCCCGGTGGCGGCTGGGAAGTTCCCGCGCCGGCATCAAGATGATTCGGTCCAAGCAATGGGCAAGACGGCAGATTTCGGATCAGCGCTTGAACAGCGCCATGCCTTCCGAGCGCGGCGCGGTGGGCTCGAAGCCGAACTGGGCGTACAAATGCCTCGCGTCGCCGTCTGCGATCAGACTGACGTAGGCGCTGACCGGCAATTCGCGGTCGATGTAGCCGCGGATCGCCGCCATGATTCGTTTGCCCAGCCCGCGGCCCTGATGCGCCGGCAGCACGGCGATGTCCACCACCTGGTAGAAGCCGCCGCCGTCGCCTATCACCCGGCCCATGCCTATGGTTTCGCCGCCATGGCGCAGCTGCACCGCGAACAGCGTGCCGGCCAGGCCCCGGCGGGCGGCTTCCTCTGTCTTGGGGCTGAGGCCGGATTCGGCCCGCATGCGGCGATAAGTGTCGACATCGGGCGCCGCCTCGATCAAGGCGTAATCATCGCTGTCTGGAATAAAGGCCGGCGCGGCGGCGGAAGATGAGAAGTTCAGCGGGCGCTGCATCAGCACTTCATCCAGGCTGCGGCCATCCAGCATCACCGCGCCGGGAATCAAGCCCACGCGGCGGAAGCCGAACGACTGGTACAATGCCTTGGCCGGCCCGTTTTCCGCGTGCACCGCCAGCTCCAGCGACAACAGTCCCGGCAGCTTGGCGGCCTCGTCCAGCACCGCCTGCATCAGGCTGCGCGCCACGCCCCTGCCGCGGCATTCCGGCCGGGTGAACACCCCTTGCACCGTCGCGCGGTGGCGGATTTTGGCCAGGACGTTGCGCCGCAACGCGGCCACGCCGACCAGCTCGCCGGCAATGAAGGCGCCCAGCGCCCGCTGCGCGTCGCCGGGCTCGATCTGCCTCTGGATGGCGTCCCGGCCTAGCGCGGCGATTTCGGCGGCGCCGGCGTGAATGGATGCCGGATCGTGGGTGGCGGCCGCGACGCGGATCGCCTGGTAGGCGTCGGCGTCGGCGGCGCACAACAGGCGGATCGACAGGCCGCCGTTCGCATCGGTAACCGCCATACTACTTCTCCGCCGTCGCGTCGCCGGCCGCGCAGGTGAAGCTGCCGTAACTGACCGACTTGACCTTGCCCTGGCCGCAGGTCTTCTGCGCCTGGTCCGTCATACGCTGCAATTGGGCCGCGTCGCGGTAGCCGTCGGTATTGCCGATCACGCAGGCGGACAAGCCCCACGCGCACATCATCGCCATTGCCAGTTGTTTCATTTCGCCTCTGCTCGGATATCGAATCATGCAATTGACGGGACGGTCAAAAATGCAAATATCCTAACAGGCGATGCCCGACAAAGCCACTTCGCGCGCCGCGCGCTGCCGCTTCAGCCGCTCCGACAACAGCGGGCCCGAACAGTGCTCCGCGCACATCCGCTGCGCCAGGCCCAGCATGTTCTGACAGACGATGTCCTCCACCGCCAGCGCGAAACCCTGCTCCACCAGTTGCGGGGCCAGCTGCAGCAACTGGTCGCGCACGCGGGGATACATCACTGCCCGGCTCATGAAGCGCGGGGCCAGCGCCAATCCGTCCGGCTCCAGCCGCCACAGCCGCAGCAGATCCTGCCCGCCGGCGCCAAAGTCGCCCAAAGCCAGCCGGTGGCCATGCTGGCGGTAGCGCCGCAGCAGCGACAATCCCAGCTCGCCGGTGCGCTCGTCCAGGAACAGCAGCATCTGCGACAGATTGGCCGGAAACTCCAGCGTTTCCAGCAGGCGGGCTGTGAAGTCTACGATGCGGTCGCTGTAGGCGTGGCAGATGCGCGGGTCGACGTCTATCCGCAGCGGCAGGTGGCGGCCGTTGCGGCCCAAATGATTGAGGACGTGCAGCACGCGGATCAGCTTGAGCAGCGCCACCGCCTTGGTCTCGCCGTAATTCATCGCGAACAGCCAATTGGCCGGCAGCGCCTGGCCGAACTGGCCGAAGATGCGCAGCCGGGCCGCGTACTGCTGCAGCTGGCAACGGCCATCGCGCACCCGGGCCTGAGGAATGAAGCTGCTGCACAGCCACCAGCCGTCGAAACTGGCGAAGACTTCCTGCTCGTTCCACTGCAGCTTCACCTGCACGCCCTCTTGCTGCAGCAATTGCTGACAGGCGGCCAGCATCGCCGGCGTGAAGCCGGCCGGCAGGGCTTTGGCGGGCTTGAATCGTTTCATGACCGGACCCCGGGTGGTGGAATTGGCGCAACTATAGCCCCGGCCGTGACAAGGTCATATACGATTTGCCGATAAGCCTATCTGTTTTTCCGGAATGCCGGCTTTTGCCGTATTTTCGATATCGATTGCAGATTTTCTTGTTTCCCGCCAGTGTCCGCGCCTGCCTACAGTGCTCCCCATCAGAACATTCATCATCACGGGAACAAAGCCATGCGCCCCCTGCACCGCCTCGCCATCGCCCTGCTGCTCGCCGGCAGCGCCTCCGCCTTCGCCGACGTGACCCTGCTCAACGTCTCCTACGACCCGACGCGCGAGCTTTACCAGGACTACAACGCCGCCTTCGCCAAGCACTGGAAGGCCAAGACCGGCGAGACCGTCACCGTCAAGCAGTCGCACGGCGGCTCCGGCAAGCAGGCGCGCTCGGTGATAGACGGTCTGGACGCCGACGTGGTGACGCTGGCTCTGGCCTACGACATCGACGAGATCTCCAGCCAGGCCAAGACCATCGCGCCCAATTGGCAGCAACGGCTGCCCAACAACGCGTCGCCGTACTCGTCCACCATCGTGTTCCTGGTGCGCAAGGGCAATCCCAAGCACATCAAGGACTGGAACGATCTGGTCAAATCCGGCGTGGAGGTGGTGACGCCGAACCCGAAGACCGGCGGCGGCGCGCGCTGGAACTATCTGGCGGCCTGGGGCTACGCGCTGAAGCAGCCCGGCGGCAACGACGCCAAGGCCAAGGACTTCGTCAAGAAACTGTACGGCAACGTCAAGGTGCTGGACTCCGGCGCGCGCGGCTCGCTGATCACCTTCACCCAGCGCGGCATCGGCGACGTGCTGCTGTCGTGGGAAAACGAAGCCTTCCTGGCCACCAAGGAGCTGGGACCGGACAAGTTCGACATCGTCACCCCGTCCGTCTCCATCCTGGCCGAGCCGCCGGTCAGCGTGGTGGACAAGGTGGCGGACAAGCGCGGCACCCGCAAGGTGGCCGAGGCCTACCTGAAATACCTGTACAGCCCGGAAGGCCAGGCCCTGGCGGCCAAGCACTACTATCGCCCGCGCGATCCGCAAGTGGCGGCCAAGTACGCCGGCCAGTTCAGCAAGGTGAAGCTGTTCACCATAGACCAGACTTTCGGCGGCTGGCAGAAGGCGCAGAAGACCCATTTCGCCGACGGCGGCGTGTTCGACCAGATTGTGGCGCGCTGAAACTCCCCGCTATTCAAAACCGCCCGGGCGTGACGCCGGGCGGTTTGTTTTGGTTATCCCTGTCGCTTGTACATAAGCGAGCGAATGTGTCCGCTGCGCGGACAATGCTTTAGATGGCGGTTCCGCCCGCCGAACGGGTAAGAGGGCTGTGCGGCCAGCCCTCTATCGCTGAGCGAATCAAAGATTCGCACGCAGACAACTCCAGGCCGCCCCTACAGGCCGCGATCTCCCGCCCCAAAAGCCGAGGGCAAGGCGCTGGCTAACTCGGCGCGCGCTAACGTCCCGCGCCTCAAACAAAAGCCAGCTTAAAACCTTGCCCTCGACTTTTCGGACTGCGCGTCCTGAAAGGGGAATTAGGGTGCCTCGCAATCATCGAAACTTCGCCAATCCACGCTTCTCCGCTTACGTAAACAAGATCCCCCCATACCCATACCCAGCACCCATCGCCCGTTTTGCATAATATCGAATAAGCATTGAAGAAATACTTATTTTCAGAATAAGGGCCTCACAGATATCGTTTATTCGGTTATATGAATTGGAATCCACGATGTCAGCGACACTCGCCCCGCCACCCCGCCCTCCCCGCGTCCTGCCCGGCTTCAGCCTGTCGCTGGGCTTCACCGTCAGCTACCTGTCGCTGTTGGTTCTGATTCCGCTGGCCGCGGTGGCCTTGCGCGCCGCCGGCCAGCCGCTGGAAAGCTTCTGGCAGGCCGCCGCTTCGCCGCGCGTGCTGGCGTCCTACCGGCTGAGCTTCGGCATGGCGCTGGCCGCCGCCGCCATCAACAGCGTGTTCGGCCTGCTGCTGGCCTGGTCGCTGACGCGCTACCGCTTTCCCGGCAAGCGGCTGGTGGACGCGCTGGTGGATTTGCCGTTCGCGCTGCCGACAGCGGTGGCCGGCATCGCGCTGACCGCGCTGTACGCCGGCAATGGCTGGCTGGGCCAATACCTGGAGCCGCTAGGCGTCAAGGTGGCGTTCGGCCCGCTGGGCGTGCTGGTGGCGCTGATCTTCATCGGCCTGCCTTTCGTGGTGCGCACGGTGCAGCCGGTGCTGGAAGACCTGGAGTCGGAGCTGGAGGAAGCCGCCGCCTGCCTGGGCGCGCGCCGCTGGCAGATTTTCCGCCATGTGATCCTGCCCACGCTGCAGCCTGCGCTGCTGACCGGTTTCGCGCTGGCCTTCGCCCGCGCGGTCGGCGAGTACGGCTCGGTGATCTTCATCGCCGGCAATGTGCCCATGGTGTCGGAGATCACCCCGCTGATGATCATCAGCAAGCTGGAGCAGTTCGACTACGCCGGCGCGGCCGCCATCGCCAGCGTGATGCTGGCCGCGTCCTTCCTGCTCTTGCTGGCGATCAACGGCCTGCAGTTCTGGAGCGCGCGCCGCCACGGTCGCGCGGGAGGCGCCCGATGAGCGCCGCCATCACCCATCCGCGCCCGGCCGCGGACAAGGCCCAGCAGCTAGAGGCTCGCGCCGCCACCCGCGAGTCGCGCGCCATCAAGTGGACCATCCTGACACTGTCGCTGGGCTTCTTCGCCGTGTTCCTGCTGCTGCCGCTGTTCGTCGTGTTCGCCGAGGCGCTGGCCAAGGGCTGGGACACCTACCTGACCGCGCTGTCCGAGCCCGACGCGCTGGCGGCGGTGAGGCTGACGCTGCTGGCCGCGGCGGTGTCGGTGCCGCTGAACCTGGCCTTCGGCATCGCCGCCGCCTGGGCGGTCACCCGCTTCGACTTCCGCGGCAAGCAGCTGCTGATCACGCTGATCGACCTGCCGTTTTCGGTATCGCCGGTCGTCGCCGGCCTGATTTTCGTGCTGGTGTTCGGCCAGCAGGGCTGGCTGGGGCCATGGCTGGCGGAATATGGCCTGAAGGTGATCTTCTCGGTGCCCGGCATCGTGCTGGCCACGCTGTTCGTCACCGTACCCTTCGTCGCCCGCGAGCTGATCCCGCTGATGGAGGCCCAGGGCCGCGAGGAGGAGGAAGCCGCGGTGGTGCTGGGCGCGCGCGGCTGGCAGGTGCTGTGGCACGTGACGCTGCCCAATGTGCGCTGGGCGCTGCTGTACGGCGTGATCCTCAGCAACGCGCGGGCGATGGGCGAGTTCGGCGCGGTGTCGGTGGTGTCCGGCCACATCCGCGGCGAGACCAATACCCTGCCTTTGCACGTGGAAATCCTCTACAACGAGTACAATTTCGCCGCGGCCTTCGCCGTGGCGTCCCTGCTGGCCTTGCTGGCCCTGGTCACGCTGGCGCTGAAGAGCTGGGTGGAATGGCGCAGCGTCAAGGAAAACTGAGATGAGCATACAAGTAGAAAACATCCGCAAGGCCTTCGGCGACTTCGTCGCGCTGGGCGACGTCAGCCTCAACTTCCCCGGCGGCGAGCTGGTGGCGCTGCTGGGCCCGTCCGGCTGCGGCAAGACCACGCTGCTGCGCATCATCGCCGGCCTGGAGCAAGCCGACGCCGGCCGCGTGCTGCTGGACGGCGCGGACGCCTCCGCCACCCACGTGCGAGAACGCCAGGTAGGCTTCGTGTTCCAGCACTACGCCTTGTTCCGCCACATGAGCGTGTTCGACAACGTCGCCTTCGGCCTCAGGATGAAGCCGCGCCGCGAGCGGCCGTTCGAAGCCGAGATCGCGCGCAAGGTCCACGCGCTGCTGGACCTGGTGCAGCTGGACTGGCTGGCCGACCGCCTGCCGGCCCAGCTGTCCGGCGGCCAGCGCCAGCGCATCGCCCTGGCCCGCGCGCTGGCGGTGGAGCCGCGCGTGCTGCTGCTGGACGAGCCGTTCGGCGCGCTGGACGCCAAGGTGCGCAAGGAGCTGCGCCGCTGGCTGCGCAAGCTGCACGACGAGTTGCACATTACCTCGATCTTCGTCACCCATGACCAGGAAGAAGCGCTGGAAGTGGCGGACCGGGTGGTGCTGATGAACCACGGCCAGGTGGAGCAGATCGGCTCGCCGGCCGAGGTGTACGCCCAGCCGGCCAGCGCCTTCGTCTACGGTTTTCTCGGCAGCGCCAACCGCGTCCGCGGCGTCAGCGCCGCCGGCGCCGTGACGGTCGGCGGCCAGACGCTGAACGCCGACCACCAGTTGCCGCACGGCCAGCCGGTGGAGGCCTTCATCCGCCCGCACGAGCTGGCCATCGCGCCGGAACACGGTGCGGGCCTGCCGGCGAGGGTACAGCGGGTGCTGACCCTGGGCGGGCTGTCCCGCATCGAACTGGAGGGCCTGGGCGAACTGGCCGGCCAGTCCTTCGACGCCGAACTGCCGGCCGACTCGCCGCTGCTGGCCGGGCTCGCCGTCGGGCAGGCGGTGCGGCTGCAGGCGCGCGCCGCGCGCGTGTTCGCCGCGGAAGGAGACCAGGCATGAACTTCCAGCAACTGCGCATCATCCGCGAAACCGTGCGCCAGGGCTTCAACCTGACCGAGGTGGCCAACGCGCTGTTCACCTCCCAATCCGGCGTCAGCAAGCACATCAAGGACCTGGAAGACGAACTGGGCGTGGAGCTGTTCATCCGCAAGGGCAAGCGCTTCCTCGGCCTGACCGACCCTGGCAAGGAGCTGCTGACCATCGTCGAGCGCATGCTGCTGGACGCCGGCAACATCAAGCGCCTGGCGCAGCAGTTCAGCCTGCGCGACGAAGGCCAGTTGACCATCGCCACCACCCACACCCAGGCGCGCTACGCGCTGCCGCAGGTGGTGACCGAGTTCAAGCGCGCCTTCCCCCGCGTACACCTGGTGCTGCACCAGGCCAGCCCGGAAGAGCTGGTACGGCTGCTGCTGGCCGGCGACGCCGACATCGGCATCGCCACCGAGGCGGTGACCGAAGTGTCGGAACTGGTGTCCTTCCCCTACTACAGCTGGCACCACTGCGTGATCGCCCCGCCCGAGCATCCGCTGCACCGGGAGCCGCTGACCCTGGGTGCGCTGGCCGAGCACCCCATCGTCACCTACCACCACGGCTTCACCGGCCGGGCCAAGATAGACAACACCTTCGCCGAGGCCGGCCTGGCGCCCGACATCGTGATGGCGGCGCTGGATGCCGACGTGATCAAGACCTACGTCGAGCTGGAGCTGGGCGTCGGCATCGTCGCCTCCATGGCGGTTGACCCGCGCCGCGACGCCGGCGTCCAGGTGGTGGAAGGCCCGCCGCTGTTCGGCCAGCAGACCAGCCGCATCGCCATCCGCCGCGGCCACTACCTGCGCAGCTACGCTTACCGCTTCATCGAGCTGTGCGCGCCGGCGCTGAACGAGCAGAGCGTGCGCCAGGCGCTGAGCCCGGCGCTGCAGGAATAAGCCGGGATCAAAGCCGCCTGAGCAGGCGCTCGGTCCCGGCGCGCGTCGCCGCCAGCGCCTGCTCGGCCCGGCTGCGCATGTCGGCCTCGTAGCGGGCCACCGCCTGGGCGATGCCGCCATCGGCCAGGCAAGCCGCCAGCATCGCGGCGTCGGCCAGCGCGGTGTTGGCGCCGACGCCGCCGGCCGGGCTCATCGCGTGGATGGCGTCGCCCAGCACGGTCAAGCGTCCCGGCTGCCATGACGGAACGCCGGCCGCCATTCTGACCGGCCGCCCCATGACGGCCTCCGGCGCCGTGCGCCGCAGCAAGTCGGACAAGCTGGGATGCAGGCCGCTCGACATCGCCTCGATCCGCCGCCGCAATCCAGCGGCATCCTCCTCAGCGGACAGGCTTCCGCCCAGGCAAGCCTCCCTGCCGAACATCGCCCAGTAGACGTAATCGCCCGTCGCGCTCAAACGGCAATCCGGCGTGTGGCGGGCGGCCAGCTCGCTCATCGCCGCGCCAAAACGCATCGGCTCGATCACCAGCGTCCAACCGTCGGCGAAAACGATGGTCGGGCCAGCCAGCAAGGCCGGATCGACGCCTGCCGGCGATACTTTGCCGTACAGATTCAACGCGCCTATCGCCTCCGGCTCCGCCTGCGGCAGCCATTGCCGGCGCAGCCGCGAGTTCAGGCCGTCGGCGGCGACGACCAGATTCGCCCGATGCGCGTGGCCATCGACGCAATGCAGCGCCACCCCGTCGCCCTCGCGCTCGAATCCCTTCGCCCGCCGCCCCCAGCGAATGCGCGGCGCCAACCCATGGCTCAAAATGTCCCGCAGCACCTGCCGGTCCGCGCTCAAATCGCCGTCGGCCTCGCCCTCGCCGGCATTCTCCCGCCAGTTCTCCGGCCGGCGTCCCGGCAAGGGATTCAACTGCGGATCGACGAAGCGCGCCGGCCCGCTGACCGCGCAGCTGGCGCGGAACAGTTCGAACAAGTCCGGCGGCAGGCACTGGCGCAGCGCCCGCTGCCCCATCGCGTCGATCCTCAGCCGATACCCCTGGCCCCGCACCTGCGGCCCGGCGTCCGCCTCCCACACCTCAAACCCGACGCCCGCCTTGGCCAGCCCCTGCGCCAGGCACAGGCCGCCGATGCCGGCGCCGACAATGATCACGCTCTTCATAATGACTCTCCGTTCAAATGGATGCCGCGGCCGTGCCGGCCGCGCGCCAATCATTGTCGGCGCGCCCGGCGCTGACTCAGTAACGCCATATGGACAGAAAATAG
Organism: Chromobacterium indicum; assembly: GCF_039708975.1. Lineage (NCBI taxonomy): Bacteria > Pseudomonadati > Pseudomonadota > Betaproteobacteria > Neisseriales > Chromobacteriaceae > Chromobacterium > Chromobacterium indicum. The sequence goes on along the minus strand of NZ_JAYFSJ010000008.1, from coordinate 94,401 downwards.
TGAATAATGGCCATCATGGAATCGACTACCGACCTCAGCGAATGGCTAGAAGGCCCGGAGCTGATCGCGCTGGCCGGCGGCGACGAGGCCGGCCGCGAGTACCGGCTGGGCACCCGCGAATACGACTGGCACAGTCATGCGCGCGCCCAGCTGTTTTGCGTGAGCGACGGGCTGATCCACGTCCAGACGCCGGCGGGCTCCTGGCTGTTGCCGCCGCACCGCGCCGGCTATACTCCGCCGGGCACGCCGCACCGAGTGCGCATCAGCGGGGCGCTGAGCGGCTGGAGCGTCTTCCTGCTGCCCGCCAGCTGCGGCCAGCTGCCGATACGGCCCTGCGTGCTGGCCATCACGCCGCTGCTGCACGAGCTGGTGCGGCGGGCGGCCTCATGGCGGCCCGATGCGCCGCATCAGCCGGAACAGCGGCGCATCGCTGCCGTCATCCTCGACGAAATCCGGCTGGCGCCGCGCGAGGCGCTGCACCTGCCCATGCCGTCCGATCCCCGGCTGCAGCGGATCGCCCGCGCGATGCTGGCCGATCCGGCCGCGGACCGCTCAGCCGACGAATGGGCGGCACAGGGCGCATTGTCCGGCCGCAGCCTGCGCCGGCTGATCCAGGCAGACACTGGCATGAGCTTCTCAAGCTGGCGGCAACAGGCGCAGCTGGTCTGGGCGATGGAGCAACTGGCGTCCGGCCGCACCGTCGCCCAGGTGTCGGACGCGCTGGGCTACGCCTCGCCCAGCAACTTCATCGCCATGTTCCGGCGCGCGCTGGGCACGCCGCCGGCCCAGTACCTGCACGCGCGCGGCGCGGCGTCGTAAACGAAAAAGCCCGGCGTCGCCGGGCTTGTCGCATCGTTGGTGAACCGCGCTCAGCGCTTGTCCATCATGATCTGCAGGATCTGGGTGTCGGTCTGCGCCATGCCCTGGGTGGCCAGCTTGCCCAGGTTGGCGATGGACACGTCGACATCGTGGGCGACGATGCCCTCGTTGCCGGTGACGCGGGTGCCATCCAGCGCCATCAGCACCGCCTTGTAGCCGGAGCCGGCCGAGGTGGACACCTTCATCGCACAGCTATTGGACGCGCCGTCGCAAATCATGCCGGCCAGATCGCCGATCATGCTGGAGATCGCCATGCTGACCGCCGGATAGCCGCCATTCAGCAACTGGGCCATGCCAGCTGCCGCGCCCATCGACGCGGTGGTCACCGCGCACAGTGCCGACAACTTCGGCAGCCTGGTATGGATATAGACGGCGATCAGGTGCGACAGCGCCAGCGCGCGGATCAGGGTTTCCTGGTCAGCCTTGACGTGCTCGGCCACCGCCACCACCGGCATGGTCGCGGCTATGCCCTGGTTGCCGGAGCCGGAATTGCTCATCGCCGGCAGCGTGGCGCCGCCCATTCGCGCGTCGGACGCCGCGGTGGTGCGGGTTAGGATGTTGGACAGCAGGCCCTCGGACAGCAGGCCGGCCTCGATCTGCCGCTGCAGCGTGGCGCCGATGTGCAGGCCGTACTTGCCGCTCATGCCCTCGTCGGCCAGCGCGCTGTTCAGCACCGCCGCATCGTGGATGAAGGCGATGCTGTCCAGCGGCGCGCGCATCGCGAATTCGTAAACGTCGCGCGCGGTGGCGTCGCCCAGATCATAGGTTTCCACGGGCTTGGCGTCGGCGTCCTCGCGCTTCAGCTTCACTTCGCCGTTGAGCTCGATCTTGATCACATTGGTGTGGGCGTCGGCGATGGCGACGCGCGCGCACTCGTCGCCATGCCAGACACATGCCTCTGCGTACAGGATGTTGGGCACCGCGGCCACGCCCAGCTTGACCTTGCCGTCGGCCAGCATCTGCTTGCCAGCCGCCACCTGCTCGACGGTCAGGTTTTTCAGCACCTCCAGCTTGGCGTCCGGGTCGCCGCCCAGCGCGCCGACGGCGGCGGCGATCGGCAGGCCGACAGTGCCGGTCCCGGGCACGGTCACGCCCATGCCGTTCTTCATCAGGTTGGCCGATACCCAGGCGTCGATGCGCTCCGGCGCCTTGCCCAGCTCGCGGGTCGCCAACGCCGCCGCCAGCGCCAGCGAGATCGGCTCGGTACAGCCTAGGGCCGGCACCACTTCCTGCTTCAGGGCCTTGACGAATTCCGGCCACAACCTAACTTCACGTTCAGACATGCTCACTCCGCCAACACATAACAAATTGATATAAGCAAATAACTTTACATTTACTTTACCACCAACTTGCCGTTTTGTGCGCTTAAAAAACAGGCAATGTGCGCACAGTCAAAACACTATCTGTCAAAACTGTCGCAACGGACGCAAAACCAGGCCTAGCAGCAGCGCCGCCCCCGCGAACGCCGCGCCGCCGTGGAAGGTCGCCGCCCCGCCCCACGTCTGCCACAAAGCGCCGGCCAGCGCGCTGGCCGACAGCGTCGCCGCGCCGCAGATCAGGTTGAACAGGCCGAATGCCGATCCCGCCAGACCAGGCGGCGCGGTCTGGGCCACCAGCGCCGACAACAAACCCTGGCTGCAGCCCAGATGCAGGCCCCATAGCAGCGCGCCCGCCAGCAACATCGCCGGACCCGCGGCTGCTCCCAGCGCCAGATCGGCCGCGATCAGCAACAGCAGGGACGACTGCAGCAGCCGCGCGCGGCTGACATGGTCCGACAGCCAACCCAGCGGATAGGCGCTGAGCGCGTAACTGATAGACATCGCCACCAACACCAACGGCGCCCAGGCCAGCGGCAAGCCCAGCTGCGCGCCGCGCAACACCAGGAAAGCTTCGCTGAAGCGCGCCAGCGTGAACACCGCTCCTAGCCCAACCACGCCCCAGAAGCCTGCTGAGAATTGAGAAAAGACAGCTCGACTGAACAGAGAGGCAGGCGCGCGCGCCGCGCCATGCTCCGCCGGCTCCCGCACCCACAGCCAGATGGCGGCCACCGCCAACAGCGCCGGCGGCAGCGACCACCACAGCGCGCTGCGGATATCGTCGCGGTAAAGAAACATCAGCGCTATCGCCAGCAGCGGGCCCAGCACCGCACCGATGGTGTCCATGCTCTGGCGCAGGCCGAAAGCCGCGCCGCGGATATCCGGCGGCGTGATGTCGGCTATCAGCGCGTCCCGCGGCGCGCCGCGCACTCCCTTGCCCACCCGGTCGACAAAGCGCGCGAGCAGCACGGTGGCAGCGGAGTCTGCGAGAGGAAACAGCGGTTTGGAGAAAGCCGCCAGGCCGTAGCCCAGCATGACCAGCGGTTTGCGTTTGCCCAGCCAGTCGCTGAGCGTGCCGGAGAACACCTTGCAGATCAGCGCGGTGGCTTCGGCCACGCCTTCGATCAAGCCGATGGCCAGCACCGGTACCCCGAGGGTGCCGGCCAGAAACAGCGGCAGCAGGCTATGCGCCAGCTCGGACGACACGTCCATCAGCAGGCTGACGAAACCCAAAACCCAGACGCCGCGCGGCATGGCCGGGCGGGCGGCTGGAAGCGGAGTGGAAGATTGCGGCACGAAAGCTCCCGTCGGCATCGCGCGCGCCGGGAGCCTCAGGCGAGCTCAGCGCCTGATCAGCCCGGCGGCGATCGGTTTGGCCAACAACTGGCGGTACAGCGACTCCAGGGACTCGGTCAAAGCTGCGCCGCGGCGGGACCACAACGGCGACAAGCCAGCGTACCAGAAAACGGATACCAGCAAGGCCCCCAGCATGTCCAGCGGGAAATGCACGCCGAGGAATACCCTCGACCAGGCCACCGCCGCGCCGGCGATCGCCAGCAGCCAGCCCCAGCCTCGCGCCGGGCTGAAGCACCAGCACAAAGCCATCATCGCGAAAATGGTGCCGTGATTGCTCGGGAAGGACGGCGTGGCATCGTGCAGCAGGAAAGTGTGGCCAAGCGGGACGGCGAACGGCCGCGGATGCGGCCAGGCCAGACCGATCAGCCAATTGCCGAGCAAGGCCACAATCGTCAGCGCCACCGATTTCAGAATGACGCCGCGCAGGGCCGGCCGGCCCCACAGCCACAGCGCGGCCAGCCACAGCGGCAGCAGGCGCATGACGTCCTGGGCGATAAAGGCGGCCAGCTTGATGGCCAGAGGAGAGGTTTCCGGCGTGGCGTTGATCAGCAGGAACAGCGATTGATTCAGGATTTCGATTTGGGGCATCGGCTTGCAGTGAAACGCGGCCGCACGGGCGCGAAGACTCGTAATAAAAACGACATATTATGGCGAATGGCGGCGGTTTGGTTCCCCCCGCCGCAAAAATACCAACGACATTCCACCTCTCGCCCATTGCCCGCAGAGCCGTCTACACCAAAGAACAGTTCCCAGCGGGGAAACCGCGCCGCCATGCTTCCACCGTTGGCGGCGCCGGCAGCGGCGCGCCCTCTCCCAAGGAAAACCCGGCATGAGCGTATCGCACCGCCCCCTTAGGCAAGCAACGGCGCAGCATGCAGGCGCCCGCAACATACAAAGCCTGTCCGGCGCGGAATTCGCCGCCAGGCTCCCCGCCCTGTTGCAGCAGGCGCTGCGGCGCGAACATAGCCTGATCCCGCCCCTGCTCGCCGCTTGGCTGTCGCTGAAGCCCGCGGCCAACCGCGCGCTGTCCATTCTGCTTGAGGAGGCGATCGCGTCGCAGATGCGGCGCATGGCGCTGGCCGCCAACCTGCAGATCGCCATCGGCGGACAGCCGAGCGTGGCGCTGCCCGGCTTTGTGCCGACCTACCCGTCATCGCCGCCGCTGGCGCCGGGGGCGCCGCCCATAGGCATAGAACGGTTCAGCCCCCGCCTGCTGCGCGATGTTCTACTGCCGCAGATCGCGCTCTCTTCCAATGGTGAAAACAGGCATGCCGGAGCGGCCGGGTTTTATCTTTCGCTGCGGAAAGGGCTCCAACAGTGCCATGAGCCGCTGGATTTCGACGCTAGGCGACGCCAGGCCGTCGACCATGTTCCCGGCACGCCGATCGCCCCCATCCGCGGGCCGGACGACGCGCTGGCGGCGCTCAACGAGCTGGGCGCCCATGATGCGCCGCTTGTCGACGGACTGGCGGCCTTCGCCGCGGCAGGCTCTCCTCCCGGCTTCGATCCGGACGGCGTATGGCCGATGCCGGCGAATGTCCGCGCCGACGACCATCCGCCCGGCAGCCCGGAACAGTCGCTGCTTGCGCGTTTCTCGGCATGCTACGCCGACCTGCTCCGCAATCTGGATGCCGCGTTCCACGGCCGCGCCTCGGCGATGGCCCATGCTCGGGACCTGTTGTTCGATCTCCGGCTGCTGGCTGCGGGCCTGATGAACCCGGCCATCGTCATCTCGCCCGGACATCCCCAGCCCCTTCCGCCCATCGGCCTTTGCTTCGTCGACGCAGCCAAGCCGGTCGGCGACCCTTTCCATTCAGACCCGCATACGCCAAGCGGATAGCCCGCGCGAAATGCAAAAAGCCCATGCGCGAACGCATGGGCTTTTTTGAATTCCTGGCTCCCCGAGCAGGGCTCGAACCTGCGACCTGCGGATTAACAGTCCGTCGCTCTACCAACTGAGCTATCAGGGAACATCAGAGAAAGCGATTCTAATTCAGATCAACGCGACTGTCAACACATGAAGCCCGCGGAGAGGGCGCCGCCCTCTCCGCTCCGCGTCACGCTCAACCGTTGCGGGTTTCGATCTGCATCAGTTGCGCCGGCTCGACAACCGCAGCTTCAGCTGCGGCGGCGACATCGCGGCGGCGCGGGCCTTGCGGCAGCTCCGGCTCCGACGCCGCCGAGGGCTGCTGAGACACCGGCTTGGTCGCGATCATCACCAGGCCGCCCAGGTCCAAAGGCTTGGACTCCACAGCAACCGGCTTCGACTCGACGGCAATCGCCTCGATCTTGGCTGCCGGCGCTTCCGCAACCGGAGCCTCTTCCACCTTCGCCAACACTACTGGCGCGGCTTCTTCCGCGACAAGCGCTTCCGGAGCGGCAAGCTCGGATTGAGCCTCGGCTTTCGCCACGACAACCGGCTCCACCGCCACCGGCTCGGCAACCGGCGCCTGCTCGGCCTCGACAACCACCGCCGACTCGACCACTACAGCCTCAGGCTGAGCTTCGGCCACGATGACGACCGGCGCTTGCTGCTCGGCGACAACCGCCTCGACCGGAGCCGGCTCAACTACCGGCTTGGCTTCGGATTCCGCCTGCGGCTTGGACTCAACCGCGTCCACAGCGGCTTCCACCGCCACGGCAGCGACAGCTGCCGCTACAGCGGCTCCAGCAGCTTCAGCCACCGGCGCGGCCTGCGACTCAGAAGCCGCCTCCGCCACGCCTTCCTGCTGAGCTTCCGGATTGTCGCGGCGACGATCGCGGCGGCTGCGGCGGCGGCGGCGTTCGCCGCGCTCCTGCTCGGCCTGCTCGCCTTCCGCATCCAGACGCAGCTCTTCCTGCACCGGCTTCTCGACGGCTTCAGCCGGAGCGGCTGCCGGCGCCTGACGGCGACGCGGCTCCTGTTGCGGCTTGTCCTGCTTTTCCGCCTTCTCGCTCACGCGATCTTCTCGCGGAGCCTGCTCGCGGACTTCCTTGGGCTCACGCGGCTCGCGGCCCTCGCGTTCGCGGCGGCGGTTGCCTCGCGGCTCGCGCGGCTGCTCGCTGCGCTCTTCACGCTCGCGGCTCGGCGCTTCCTTCCGTTCGGCGCGCTCAGCGCGATCGGCATCCTTGCGCTCGTCCTGGCGACGGGCCTTGCCCTCATCCTGCTGGGCATGGCGACGCTGGTCGTGCTCGCGGCGAGCCTGGCCGCCGGTGCGGCGCTCCTGCTGCCGCTGGCGGTTGCCGCGCTGCTCGTTGTTGCGCGCAGCGGCCGGCGCCGGTTTTTTCTTGGCATCCTGCGCAGGCGCCTTTTCCGGCTCGGCGAACAAGCTCTTGACCCAGGCCGCGATGCCGGCGAACAGGCCGCCTTGCTCCACAGGCTTGGCCGGCTTGGCTTCCACGCTCGGGGCCGGCTGCTGCGGCGTGATGCCCTTGACCGCGGCCTCCTGGCGCTCCACCTTCGGCTTTTCCTGGCCGAAATTGGTGATCACGTCCTCTTCCTGCACTTCAACGCGGCTGTAGCTCGGCGCTTCGCCCAGCTCGGCCAAGTCGTCGTGACGCACGCGCACGATCTTGTAATGCGGGGTTTCCAGATGGATGTTCGGGATCAGCACCACGTCGACATCCAGGCGCTCTTCGATCGAGTGGATCTCGGCGCGCTTCTCGTTCAACAGGAAGGTGGCCACGTCAACCGGCACCTGCGCGTGCACCGCGCCGGTGTTTTCCTTCATCGCTTCTTCCTGGATGATGCGCAGGATGTGCAGCGCCGACGATTCGGTGCCGCGGATGAAGCCGATGCCGTGGCAGCGCGGACATGGCTCGTGGCTGGTCTCGCCCAGGGACGGCTGCAGACGCTGGCGGGACAGTTCCAGCAGGCCGAAACGGGACAGCTTGCCCATCTGCACGCGGGCGCGGTCATGCTTCAGAACGTCGCGCAGGCGGTTTTCCACGTCGCGCTGGTTCTTCGGGTTTTCCATGTCGATGAAGTCGATCACCACCAGGCCGCCCAAGTCGCGCAAGCGCAGCTGGCGGGCGATCTCTTCCGCCGCTTCCAAGTTGGTCTTGACCGCGGTTTCCTCGATGTCGGCGCCCTTGGTGGCGCGAGCCGAGTTCACGTCGATGGAGACCAGCGCTTCGGTGTGGTCGATCACGATCGCGCCGCCGGACGGCAGCTGCACGCTGCGCGAGAAGGCGGTTTCGATCTGGTGTTCGATCTGGAAGCGGGAGAACAGCGGCACATGATCCTTGTACACCTTCACACGCGACAGCATGTTCGGCATCACATGGCTCATGAACTGGCGGGCCTGATCGTGGATTTCATCGGTGTCGATCAGCACTTCGCCGATGTCCGGATGGAAATAGTCGCGGATCGCGCGGATCACCAGACTGCCTTCCTGCAGAATCAGGAACGGCGCGGATTGAGCTCCGGCGGCGCCCTCGATGGCGCGCCACAGCTGCATCAGGTAACCGAGGTCCCACTGCAGCTCTTCCAGATTGCGGCCGATGCCGGCGGTGCGCGCGATCAGGCTCATGCCATGCGACACTTCCAGCTGCGACAGCAGATCCTTCAGCTCCTGGCGCTCTTCGCCCTCGATGCGGCGCGATACGCCGCCGCCGCGCGGGTTGTTCGGCATCAGCACCAGGTAGCGGCCGGCCAGGCTGATGTAGGTGGTCAGCGCCGCGCCCTTGTTGCCGCGCTCGTCCTTCTCCACCTGCACCACAACTTCCATGCCTTCGCGCAGCACGTCCTGAATGCGCGGACGGCCGCCTTCATAGCCCTGGAAATAGGAGCGGGACACTTCCTTGAACGGCAGGAAGCCATGACGCTCGGTGCCGTAATCGACGAAGCAGGCTTCCAGCGAGGGCTCGATCCGGGTGATGATACCCTTGTAGATATTGCCTTTGCGCTGTTCCTTGCCTACGGTCTCGATATCGAGATCGACGAGCTTCTGCCCGTCGACAATCGCGACGCGCAGCTCTTCGGCTTGCGTCGCATTGAACAACATACGTTTCATTTACATTCCTTGCGCAGCACTCACGCAAGGATGCAGCCAGTATTTGACGGCCCAGTGACTATTGATGGGCGCTTTCCGAAAGAAGTGTCGAGGTAAAGATCGAGAAAAGCTGATTTGCTATGAAAGCCGACTTCCTGATTTTGGTCACATGCAGCCCCGCGATTCTGTGCGCAAACGGCGCATCGGCGTTGTCGCCGATCCCGCCTACCAGGCGGGACAAACATTGCAGGACGGCTGGCATGCCGGGTCAAACTTCGCTGCAAAATCCCCTGACTGGCTTTGCATCAAGGGATGGAATACTCGTGAGTGCGTTATGCGTATAAATGCATTACCATCGCTACTTTTCGGTGAGCGAGTTAACCTTGGCTGCGGCTGTGCAAACGGCATCAGGTCAGGAGTTGGCCCCTGCCGGCCATTATCGGTTTCCGCAGCAGCATCACGCTAAACAGGCCGTGACCTTGGTTTCCGACCGCCGCCCGCTCTGGGTGCATTCGCACTGCGGACAGCGCCATAAGTATAAGCAATATGACAGACATTCGCAAAGATTCCGTAACCTTCCTTGAAGTGGACGCAGAAGATGCCGGCCAGCGGCTGGACAACTACCTGCAACGCCTGCTGAAAGGGGTTCCCAAGAGCCATATCTACCGCATTCTGCGCTCCGGCGAAGTACGGGTGAACAAGGGCCGCGTCGACGCCAGCTACCGCGTGGCGGCCGGCGACACGCTGCGCATTCCGCCGATCCGCGTCGCGGAACGCGCGGAAAAGAATGTGCCCGCCGCCACCTTCCCCGTGGTTTACGAAGACGACGCGCTGCTGGTGATCGACAAACCCGCCGGCGTGGCCGTGCATGGCGGCAGCGGCGTGTCCTTCGGCGTGATCGAGCAACTGCGCCGTGCCCACCCGGAATGGCGCTACCTGGAGCTGGTGCACCGGCTGGACCGCGAAACATCCGGCCTCTTGATGCTGGCCAAGAAGCGCTCCGCACTGACCAAGCTGCACGACATGATGCGCGACAACGTGCCGGACAAGCGCTACTTCGCCTTGGCTACCGGTCCCTGGCCTGAAAACATCAAGCAGGTGAAGCTGCCGCTGTTCAAGTTCCATACGCCGGATGGCGAGCGCCGGGTGAAAGTGGCCGAAGGCGACGATGGCCAATACGCGCACACCAACTTCTCCATCCAGCAGCGCTACACTGAATTTACGCTGGTGGAGGCGCACCTGCGCACCGGCCGCACCCATCAGATCCGCGTTCACATGCAGGCCAACGGCTGCGCGATCGCCGGCGACGAGAAATACGGCGATTTCGCGCTGAACAAGGAGCTGGCGCGGCGAGGACTGAAGCGAATGTTCCTGCATGCGAAAAGCCTGACGCTGCCGCACCCGCTGACCGGCGTGCCCCTCAAGCTGGAAGCGCCGCTGCCGCCTGAGCTGCAGAAATTCCTGAAAACCCTGGAGCCGCGCTGATGCGTGAATACGATCTGGTAGTGTTCGACTGGGACGGCACCCTGATGGACTCCACCGCCCATATCGTGAATGCCATCCAGCAGGCCTGCCGCGACCTGGCCTTGCCGGTGCCGGGCCGCGAGGCCGCCAGCCACGTGATCGGCCTGCGCCTAGCCGAGGCGATGCAGCAGTTCTGTCCGCCGGACCAGGCCAGCCGTCTGCCCGAACTGGTGGACGCCTTTCGCCGCCATTACCAGTCCGGACTCGACCGCGTCACGCTGTTCGACGCCGCCCGCGACACGCTGGAAGCGATCCGCGACTGCGGCGCTTTCGTCGCCATCGCGACAGGCAGCAGCCGCGCCGGCCTGGACCGCGCGCTGGCGGCCGCCGGCATCAAAAATCTGTTCGACGCCACCCGCACCGTCGACGAATGCCACTCCAAGCCGCACCCGGACATGCTGCTGCAATTGACCGACCTGTTCGGCGTGGCGCTCGATCGCACCGTAATGGTGGGCGACACCAGCCATGATCTGCTGATGGCGCGAAACGCCGGCAGCCACGGCGTCGGCATCAGCCACGGCGCCCACGACAGCGCCGAGCTCATCCGCTGCGAGCCCCGCGCCATCGTCCACTCCTTGTCCGAGCTGTCGTCATGGCTGCTCCCCAGGCTCTGCTGATCTGCCGCTCCTCCGATCTGGAAGACGGCGGCCTTGCCCGCCGCTTCGAGATCGCCCAGGCGGATGGCGAGCCGCTGCCCGCCTTCGTGATCCGCTACCGCGGCCGGGTTTACGGCTATCTGAACCGCTGCCGCCACATCCCGGTGGAGCTGGATCTGCAGGACGGCAATCTATTCGACCTCTCCGGCCACTACCTGATCTGCAGCATGCACGGCGCGCGCTATCGCCCCGACAACGGCTATTGCACCTGGGGCCCCTGCCGCGGCCAATCCCTGACGGCGCTGGACATCGTCGAAGAAGACAGCCAAGTCTGGCTGAATGTCATGCCCGCCTGAATTTTGCTAGACTCACGGGATTATCCTGGAACAGATTCGAAAAATGAGCGACACCCAAAACTGGGAACGACAACTGCTGGAGAAGCTCGCCTCGGCCTCCCTGGTTGAGCAGCGCCGCAGCCGGCAGTGGAAAATCTTCTTCCGCCTGGCCTGGCTGGTCATCATCGGCATGATCGCCGCCAGCGTGTTCATGCGCGGCGAGGAAAAAAGCGCGGTCGGCCTGGCCGGCGGCGGCCACACCGCGGTGATCGAGCTGGACGGCGCCATCACCAGCGAGAATGAAACCGGCAAGAAGATGATCTCGGCGCTGGATCACGCCTTCCGCGACAAGAACACCAAGGGCGTGATCATCGACGCCAACAGCCCTGGCGGCAGCCCGGTGCTGTCCGGCATGGTCTACGATGAAATCCGGCTTCTGAAGAAAAAGCACGCGGACATTCCGGTCTACGTGGTGGTGAGCGAAGTCTGCGCGTCCGGCTGCTATTACATCGCCGCCGCAGCGGACAAGATCTTCGTCGACAAGGCCAGCATCGTCGGCTCCATCGGCGTGCTGTCAGACGGCTTCGGTTTCACTGGCGCGATGGAAAAGCTGGGCATAGACCGCCGGCTGAAAACCGCCGGCGAGAACAAGGCGATGGGCGACCCGTTCTCCCCGCCCAACCCCAAACACGACGCCATCCGCCAGCAACTGCTGGACGACATCCACGCTCAGTTCATCCAGGCGGTGGAAAACGGCCGCGGCCCGAGACTGAAGAAAGACCCGCAGATGTTCAGCGGCATGGTATGGCTGGGCGAAAAAGCCATTCCGCTTGGACTGGCAGACGGCTACGGCACCGTGGCCTCGGTGGCCCGCGACGTGGTGAAGGCGGAAAAAACCGTGGACTACACCCAGCAGGATGACTTCTCCAGCCGGGTGGCGCGCCGCATCGGCGTGGAATTCGCCGGCGGCGTGAAATCGCTGTTCGACACCCAGCTGTTCTGATCAGGCGGAGGCGGAGATGGCATCGCGACGCAAGAAGCAGGAAGAAGAGCACGAGAACCATGAGCGCTGGCTGGTCTCCTACGCCGACTTCATCACGCTGCTGTTCGCCTTCTTCGTGGTGATGTACGCGATCTCCTCGCTGAACGAGGGCAAATACCGAGTGATGTCGTCCGCCATCATGGACGCCTTCCGCAACGGCACGGTGGTCACAGTGCAGTCGACGCCCCCCTCGGGCGGCGCCAACACCATGATAGAGATTCCGCAGACCAAGCCCATCGCCAAGGCCGTCTCCCACGGCCGCAAGGAGGAAGAGGCCGCCAAGCTGGGCCAGCTGACGCAAAACCTGGCCAAAGTTTTAAGCCCGCTGGTGCAAAGCGGCGAGGTCACCATCACCCAGACCGATCAGGGAATCAATATCGACATCCGCGACAGCGCGCTGTTCGCCATCGGCCAAGCCGAACCGAACCAGCAATCGCTGCCGCTGATGTCCAATATGGCCAAGCTGCTGTCAAACGTGGACAACTCGATCAAAGTGGAAGGCTTCACCGACGACGCGCCGATCCGCACGCCCGCCTTCCCTTCCAACTGGGAGCTGTCGGCCGCGCGCGCCGGCGGCGTGGTGCGGCTGTTCCAGGAAAACGGCATCTCGGCGCAACGCATGGTGGCGGTCGGCCATGGCTCCAATCTGCCGGTGGCGGACAACGCCACCGCAGACGGCCGCGCCCGCAACCGCCGCGTCACCGTCTCCGTTCAGGCCAACACCTTCGAAGAACACGCAGCTCCTCAAAACTCCGCGCCCTCCGCCGGAGACGCCAAACAACAACACCCCACCCCAACCGAGGTAAGACCATGAGCACTCCCCTCTCCCACGCCACGCTGGAACAGCTGTTCCTGAACGCCCGCACCCACAGCCACTGGCAGCCGCGTCCGGTGAGCGACGAGTTGCTGCATCAACTGCATGAGTTGCTGAAGCAGGCTCCGACCAGCGCCAACTGCTCGCCGGCCCGCCTGGTGTTCGTCAAGAGCGACGAAGCCAAGGCCAAGCTGAAGCCCTGCCTGGCCGCCGGCAACGTAGACAAGACCCTGGCCGCGCCGGTCTGCGTGATCGTCGCCCACGACACCCGCTTCTACGAGCACCTCCCGCAACTGTTCCCGCACGCCGACGCCAAGAGCTGGTTCGAGGGCAATCAGCCGCTGATCGACACCACCGCCTTCCGCAACGGCACGCTGCAAGGCGCCTACCTGATCCTGGCCGCCCGCGCGCTGGGCCTGGATTGCGGCCCGATGTCCGGTTTCGACAACGCCGCCGTCGACGCGGCTTTCTTCCCTGATGGCCGCTTCAAGTCCAACTTCCTGATCAACCTCGGCTACGGAGAAGCCGACAAGCTGTTCCCGCGCTCGCCGCGCTTCGACTTCGACGAGGCCTGCCGGATTCTGTAAGCCGCGCATTTGCCACTGGCCTGATCCCGATGCCCGGTTATAATGCCGGGCATTTGTCTGCCCGGAGAATGCCATGCTGTACCCGCTGCTGCGCCCGCTGCTGTTCAAATTCGACGCGGAGACCGCCCACGAGCACACATTGAAGATGCTCGACCGCGCGCATCGGCTGCGCCTGACGCCGCTGGCCGCCTCCCCCGCCGCGCGCCAGCCGGTGCAGGCGATGGGCCTGACCTTCCCGAACGCCATCGGCCTCGCCGCCGGCCTGGACAAAAACGGCGCCCACATCGACGCGCTGGCCGCGCTCGGTTTCGGCTTCATCGAAATCGGCACCGTCACCCCGCGCCCTCAAGACGGCAACCCCAGGCCGCGGCTGTTCCGCCTGCCGGAACACGAGGCCATCATCAACCGGATGGGCTTCAACAACCATGGCGTCGCCGCGCTGCTGGACAATGTGCGCCGCTGCAAATTCAAGGGCGTGCTCGGCATCAACATCGGCAAGAACGCGATCACGCCGATAGAAAACGCGGTGGACGACTACCTGGCCTGCCTGGATCAGGTCTACGCCGCCGCCAGCTACGTCACCGTCAACATCTCCTCGCCCAACACCAAGAACTTGCGCCAACTGCAGCAAGGGGACGAGCTGGGCCGGCTGCTGGCCGCGCTGAAGCAGCGCCAACAGGCGCTGGCCGACCAGCACGGCCGCTACGTGCCGCTGGCGGTGAAGATCGCGCCGGACCTGGACGACGAGCAGATAGCCGAGATCGCCCGGTTGCTGACCGGCAACGGCATAGACGGCGTCATCGCCACCAACACCACGCTGTCGCGCCGCGAAGTGGCCGGCCATCCGCTGGAAAACGAGGCCGGCGGCCTGTCCGGCGCGCCGGTTCGCAGCCGCGCCACAGAAGTCATACGCAAACTGCACAAGGAACTTGGCGGCGCTCTGCCTATCATAGGAGTTGGCGGCATCCTTTCCGGCAACGACGCCGTGGAAAAACTGGATGCCGGCGCCAGCCTGGTGCAGCTGTACAGCGGCCTGATCTATCGCGGTCCGGAGCTGGTCGGCGAATGCGCGCGGGCGGCGGCGCAATATCTACAAGCTCGCAACTAAATAGAAAGAATGGAGCAGGAAAAAATGATTTCTTCCATCAGCCGCATTACCCTGGTCAGCCTGCTGAGCGTCGGCGTGCTCGCCGGCTGCTCGACATCCGATTCCGCAGCCGTGTACTCCAAAGGCCAGATGCGCCAGGCGCAGACCGTGCAGCTCGGCACCGTGCTGTCGGTGCAGAATGTGAAAATGGAAGGCCAGAACAACGAATTGCTGACCCTGGGCGGCGCCGCGCTGGGCGGCCTGGCCGGCAGCAATATCGGCGGCGGCAAGGGCCAGATCGCCGGCGGCATCGTCGGCGCGCTGGCCGGCGGCTTCGGCACCCAGGCCGCGCAACGCGCGATGACCAAGAACGCGCTGGAAATCACCGTCAAGCTGGATACCGGCCGCACCATCTCCATCGTTCAGGAAGCCGACATCCCCTTTGTCGCCAATCAGCGCGTCAAAGTGCTGAGCGGCGGCGGCAACGACCGCGTCGTGCCGTACTGATTTTCCCTGAACGCGGCGTTTCGTCGCCAAGCCGATGTTGGCGTATCATATGGCATGATCTGCCGCGATACGCCAACCCGGTTCGCGGAAGCGCCACCGCCCACGGGAGAAATTCTTGTCCATCAGCCTGCTCTCTGTCGCCAACGACAGTTTCTGCCTGCGACTGCAGCGCGCCGCCCGCCTATGGCGCCAAGTAGCCGATGAGGAGCTGAAGAAGTACGGCCTGTCCGAAGCCACAACAACGCCTCTATGGCTGATCGGCCGCCTGGGAGAGGGGCTGCGCCAGCGCGCGCTGGCCGAACATCTCGGCATCGAGGGCCAATCCCTAGTCAGGCTTATCGATCATCTGGAAAGCTCCGGACTGGTCGTGCGCCGGGACGACCCAACCGACCGCCGCGCCAAGGTGCTGATGCTGACGGAAGCGGGCAAGTCGATGGCGGCGCAAGTCGATCAGGTCGTGCGCGGCATTCGCGAACGGCTGCTGCAGGACGTCAGCGCCGAGGCGCTGCATATCACGGACCAGGCGCTGGACTCCATTTCCCGGGCAGCCGACAAAATCAGGGAATGAAAAATCCCGCGGCAAGCGCGGGATTCCACTCAATCATCCGTCAAGCGGTGCTTAATCGCACAACAAGCCCAGCAAGCTGCTGAATGGGCTATCCTGTTCCGGCAGCCTGTCTATCGCGCGCAGTATATCCTGGGTTCGGCCCGCCAACGCGGCCTTCCGGCTGCGCGAAACGCATTTGACAAACTTGGCCTGGATCTCGTCCTGAGTCATCGGATTCCGCGGATTGCCCTTCGGATAGTCGATCTGCCCCTTCAACGTCGAACCATCCCGCAGACGGATCTCCACCTTGATCAGGCCGTGAGTGCCCAATTCGGCGATCTCGCACTCCTGGGCCGTCTCCGGATGGATCAGACGGCTGATCGCGATCACTTCCGGCCGCCGTATCGCCTCCTCGGTGAAGTCGTCGATGAACACATCGCCGGTCGCCAACGCCACCGCGACGTTGTAAGCGATGCTGAAACGCGCGTCCACTATGGTCTGCGGCTCGCGCTTCTGCTCCACCGGCGCGCTGACCAGATCGTATATCTGCTGGTTGGTGCGGATCGAGATGGTTTCGATCTCTTCGGCACGGTAGCGGCGGCCGCCCGTCAGCGCCAGCGTCACCGCTGCGGCCGAGGTATTGGGCCGGCAGGTCGGATAGGGTTTGAACGCCACGCCGCCCTCTCCGGCAAAACGCTCCCCCAACTCGCCGGACACCTTGGACAAGTCCGAGCCCGGCTCGAACGCGGAATAATAGCCCCAGCGCCCGGTGAGGAAATTCACCGTGCCGCCGAAACCCGCCTTGGCCAGCAGCACCGCCTTGACGGCATTGGAAGCGACCAGTCCTTGCTGATAGGACACCGTCGGCGCGCCGTCTATCATGCACTGCGCCTCTCCAAGCGCCGAGGTATAGGCGATGCCCATCGCATGGCGCAGCTGCTCCTCGCTGAGCCGATGCAGCCGACCAGCGGCCGCGGTAGCGGCGATAACCTTGCTCAAATCATAGCGGCCGCTTTGCAGCAGGGTCTCTCGGCGCGCTTCCGCCAAGCGCACCGACAGGTCCTGCCCAATGGCGAATGCGGTGATGAACTCCCGGCCGCTGACGCCCGGCTGGGTCTGTTCGGCGATGGCCAGCAACGCCGGGAACAACGCGACACTGGGATGCGTGCCGAGCGGATCGGCGACATCGTCAAAATCCAGAACCCGCGATGCCGCGCCATTGAGCAGCGCCGCCATGGGAGCCGGCAGCCGCGTCCGGCGGCCGAGCACGGCAGCTTGCGGCGCGCCTCCCCAACTCTCAACCACTCCGGCGAGAATTCCGACATCCGGATCCTCGGCGCCGGCGATCGTCACTCCCAGAATATCCGTGATGGCCTGCAAGGCGATCTCCACCGCCCCGGGCGTCAATTGCTCAAACTGGATCGTCGCCGCATAGCGGGCAATGCTTGCTTCAAGACTCAAGATCGTTTCTCCTCAAGCGTAATGATTCGGCCCCGCGGGACCGCCTACTCGAACACCATCAGCCGCTGGCCAGCCAAAACCGGATCCCGCGGCGCCACCGCCACCTCTATCACCACCCCATCCTTCGGCGCGGGCAGCGTCATCACCATCTTCATCGCCTCTATCCGCAACACAGGCTGGCCTGCCGCCACCGCCTGGCCGGGCTCCACTAGCAACTCAGTGACCGTCGCCGGCATCGGCGAGAGCAATACCCCCCCCTCCTCCGCCGAGGCGCGGCCGGAGCGGCGCGCGGAAAAACGCGCTGACAACGAATCGGACAATCCGACCTCGCTGTAGAACCCGTCCGCCAACACGCAAACCTTCCCGGACGGGCCCGCCATCACAGAACACTCAACTAACTCTCCATCCAACCGATACTGCAGTCGGCCAGCCTTCCCCTGCCGGAACGAGTCGACATCGAAATATAATAGTTCGCCGTCGGCAGGCAGAAGTCCCTCCGCATTCATCCGAAATCCTGTCCCGGCATCCCCACGCAACTCAACGCCCCCTTGCCAACCACCCGGCAATGCAGCGTTCAGCCGCAGCGTCACACCGCCCCCCATATCCGCTCTATCGCTCATCCAATCCTCTCCTAGCCTCGCGCGCCGGCCGCCAGCAGCGGATCGTTGCGCAGTTTCCACCCCGACACCGCGGCCGAGCCCTCCGGCTTGCGCTCGGCCGCGCCAGCCAGCGCCGTCGCCAACGCGGCAGCAAACACCGCCCTCCGATCGACGGCATGCAGCTGCTCCGAAGGCAGTTCGAACCCCTCCAGCAACGACAAGTCGTAGCTGCCATTGCGAAACTGGGCTTGCTCCAGCAGCCAGCGATGGAACGGGAGATTGGTAGGAAAACCGAACAGGCGGAACTCGCCAAGCGCATGCGATGCCCGAGCCAGCGCGCGCTCACGGCTGGACTGATGGACGATGAGCTTGGCGCACAGGCTGTCGAATCGCGGCGACTGCGCGATTCCGCTGGCCACGCCCGAGTCCAGCCTCACGCCCTCGCCCTCAGGCACGGCATAGCTGGCGACCCTGCCGGCCGCCGGGAAGAAATGATTGCGCGGATCTTCGGCGCACAGCCGGAACTCGACCGCATGGCCGCGAAACTCGATGTCGTCCTGGCGCAGCGACAAGCGACCACCGCCGGCGACATGGATCATCTGCTCGACCAGATCGATTCCGGTGATCGCCTCCGTCACCGGGTGTTCGACCTGGATGCGCGCGTTCATTTCGATGAAGTAGAAGCGCCCGTCGTCGGCGACCAGGAATTCAACCGTGCCGGCGCTGTCGTAGCCCAGCTGCCGCGCGATCGCCAGCGCCGCCAGCCGCAATTCGCTCCTCAGCGCCGCGTCCAGTCCGGGCGCAGGCGCTTCCTCCACCAGTTTTTGCCTGCGGCGCTGAACGCTGCAAGCGCGATCGCCCAGATGCAGCACAGTGCCGTGCTTGTCGCCCAGCACCTGCACCTCGATATGGCGGATGGCGGTGCCGAGAAAGCGCTCGAGATAGACATCGCCGCAGCCGAACGCGGACAGCGCCTCGCTCTTCACCTCGTCCAGCGCGCCGGCGAAAGCCTCCGCCGTTTCCACCACCCGTATGCCTCGGCCGCCGCCCCCCATCACCGCCTTGATCAGCACTGGAAAACCGATTTCCCGCGCCAGGCCCAGCGATTGCCCCAGCCCGTCTCCGGGATGGCCGCCGGGAATCACCGGCACGCCGGCCAGCCGAGCCGCCTCTCGGGCGCGCAGCTTGTCGCCGGACTGCTGGATGGCCTCGGGCCTCGGCCCGACGAAAATAAAACCGGCCTCGGCGCAAGCGGCGGCGAATTCGGCGTTTTCTGCCAAAGGACCATAACCCGGCGCGATCGCATCCGCCTGCGACAACCGGGCAACCTGCAATACCTCGGCCATCGCGCTGCCGGCGCTGGCCGCCTCAATGGGGAACCGCTGATCGGCGGCCAAAACGTATGGATGGCCGTCATCCTCCGCCGGATAGGCCACCACGGTTTCTACGCCCATCAGCCGGCAGGTGCGGATGAAACGCAGCGCGATTTCGCCGCGGCAACAGAGCAAAAGCCGCCGTATCATGCCTTGCGCTCCGCAGTTTCGCCGTGCAGCCCGCGTCCCAGCACGGTATGCGCGTGGGTGAACTCGCCCGCCGTCACGGCGCCTGCCACCGACACCTCGCCGGCCAGCGCGACGGCGGCGATGATCTCGGCCAGCTTGATCACATCGCCCTCGCAGCCCAGCATCCGCAGGCATTCCTGCTGTCCCGGCAGCTTGACGCCGCCGCCAACCGTACCCAACAACAGGTTCGGCAGCGTCACAGAGGCGAGCAGATCGCCGTTGCTCTGCGGCTCGAACGTGGTACTGGCATTCTTGAACGACACCGTGACGAAAGCCGGGTCCTGTCCGCAAGCGATGAACATCGCGGTCAGCGCATTGGCGATGTGGATGTTGGGCGCCGTGGCCCCGCGCTGTGCCAGCAGGATATTGCAAGCCCCGAGAAATCTCCGCATCCGGTGCGCCGTGGTGCGCAGCCGTTGTTGCAGCAGTTGGGCCGGGATTCTGACGCTGGCCGACACATAACGTCCCTTGGCTTGGTCCGGCACAAAACGCTTGTCCCCTCCCAGCGTATTGAAATAGTCGATGGCCAGACCGCCGCTGTGGGCGAGGATATAGCGGCAAGCCGCCTCATTGGCCTTGGTCGCCATGTTCAGCCCCATCGCCTGATCGGTGGAGTAGGTGAAAGCGAGGCCGACCAGATCGCCATGGAACAGCGGGCTGACTTCCAACAGCTTGGCGAATCGGCTGGTGGCATTGGCTGCGGCGACAATCTGCGGCAAATGTTCGCGCAACCAGCCGTCGAAACGACCGGCTTCGGCCGCGTCCCGCAGCACCACAGCGGAAACTTTGGTCAAGGCGTCGCCAAGCACGCGGTACGGCTGCCCGGTCTCGCCCGGCAGGACATTGCCCGGGCTCAGCACATGGCAGCCGCCGCTTTCAGTGATGATGCTCATGCCGCGCGAGAATGACGCCACCAGCGCGCCTTCCGTCGTCGCCATCGGCACCACGAACTCGCCCTGAGCCCGGCTGCCGTGAATGGCGAGCGGCCCGGCCAGGCCGACCGGCACGCCGACGGTTCCGACATAGTTCTCGCAAGTGCCCAGCACCGAGCCCGGCTCGTAGGGCCTTCCCTGCAAATACGGAAAATGCTGCCCGGTGAACGTCTCCAGCCAGCCGTGGCGTTGCGCGATGATTTCCTGGCTGTAATCGTCTTCCTTGGAGCGGGGAATCTTCATGGGAAACAGACCTTTCTAAAGCGGGATGTTGGAATGACGGCGAGCCGGGGTGCCGCTCACCTTGTCCGCCAGCAGCTGCAGATGGGACAGCACGGCGTTGCGCACATCGGCGCCTGCCAGCAGCCCATCCACATAGCCTTTCTTGGCGGAATACGACGCATTGGCATGCGCCGCGCGGTAGTCGTCCAGCAGCTTCTCTCTCAACGCCACAGGATCCGCGGCCGCGGCCAGCTCTCTGCGGAAAATGATGTCGACCGCACCCTCCGGCCCCATCACGGCGATTTCCGCCCGCTCCAATGCGAAGGTGAAGTCGGTCGCGGACCAATTGGCCAGCGTCGGATAAGCGCCGCCGTAAGCCTTGCGCAGCACGATGGCCAGCTTGGGCACGCTGGCCTCGCAATAGGCATGCAGCAGTTTGGCCCCGGCGCCGATGATACCGCGCGTCTCCTGTTCGCGGCCGGGCAAGTAGCCGGGCACGTCCAGCAGCGTCAACAGCGGGATATCGAAGCTGTCGCACAAGCGCACGAAGCGCGCGCCCTTCAGCGAGGAGTCGACATCCAGGCAGCCCGCCCGCTGCAGCGGCTGGCTGGCCAGCACGCCGACAGTACGCCCGCCGAAACGGGCGAAGCCGGTCGCCAGATTGGGAGCGTACTCGGCCTGGACTTCGAGGAATTCGTTGTTGTCGGCGATTTCGGCGACGACATCCAGCACATCGTAGGGTTCGTTCTGATTAGCCGGAATCAGCTGCTCCAGGCGCGGGGTGCGCCTGGGACCGGTGTCGCCGCGATCGACGCGCGGCGCCGGACTGGCGTTGTTCTGCGGCAGATAGCCGAGCAGCTCCCGCACCAACGCCACCGCTTGCTCGCGCCCATCGCAATTGAAATGGGCCAAGCCGGTCACTTCAGCATGCAGCTGCGCGCCGCCGATCTCCTCCTTGGTGACGCTTTCGCCTGTCGCCGAACGGATCACCGACGGCCCGGTCAGGAACATCGTCGACTCCGCTCCCGCCATGACGATGAAGTCGGTCAGGGCCGGCGCGTAGGCCGCGCCGCCGGCGCAGTCCCCCAATATCACCGAGATCTGCGGCACCACGCCGGAGGCCTTGACCGTTTTGTGGAACACTTCGCTGAACTGCGCGCCGGCATCGACTCCTTCGTGTATCCGTATGCCGGAGGAATCGTTGAGGCCTATCACCGGCAGGCCGAGCTGCAGCGCCATGTCCAGCAGCTTGCCTATCCGCACCGCATGCACCCGGCTGGAGCTGCCGCCGAGAAAATCGCGGTCATGCGCGTACACCAGCACAGGCCGGCCGTCGATCCGGCCATGTCCGGTCACCAGGCCATCGCCGGGCACCTTGCGGCCGGCGGTGCCGAAATGCTGGCAATCATGCTCGCTCAGCGCGTCCAGCTGGTAAAAACTGCCGCTATCGACCAGCCACTCTATGGCCTGCCATACCGCGGAATCCCGCCGCGGCGTGCCCGTAGCGGAAAAAGAGGCCTGAACCGTCGTCATCGTCGCTTGCCTTCTCTGTGATCAAACATCGTTCAACTCCATGGCCGGAACGCGGCAACCGCCGTGTTATCTGGCCACGATCGGGATATGCCGGTACCGGGCCTGCGCAGGCTGGGCCTGTCCGGTCGACGGCTCCGAGAAGGCCAGCAGCAATTCGGCCTTTCTTTTGCCCATCGCCGGGATCGAGGCCAGCTTGACGTGGCCGTAACCGCGCACGGATTCCGGCAGCCTGGCCAGCTCCACGGCAATAGCCAGCTTGCCGCGCTCAAGGCCGGCGCAGAGGGTGTCCAGCAAGGTCTCGTAATCGGCCAGCAGCAGCCGCTCCGCCCGGCGGTCTTCCTGGCCGGCGAAAGGATCGAACGCGGAGCCCCGCAGGAAGCGCAGACGGGCCAATCCGCGCATCAGCGGCAGAATCCAGCGGCCGACAGCCACCTTGCGCGGCTGCTTGCGCCAGAAGTTGAATACGTCCGGCGCCAGATGGAAGCGCAAGCCATCGAGGCTGCCATGCTCCTCGGCCAATCGCTGCAGAAAGCCGCGATCGCTCAACTGCCGCGCCACCTCGTACTCGTCCTTGCAGGCCATCAGCTTGTAGAGATTGCGCGCGACGGCGATCCGCAACGCCTCGGCCTGGACGGCGTCCTCGCCCTGCCAGTCGCGGGTGGCCTGCTCCACCTTGCCCAGCCGCCGCAGATAGAGGGCCGCGTAATCAGGGTTCTGGTACTCCGCCAGCAAGCGGGTTCGGTTCAGCTTCAGCCGCTCGTAATCATCGGTCTCATCCTCCGCCCGTTCTCCGCCGTCCAGTTGCCGCAGCGTTTCCGGATCGCCGGCCGCCAGGCGACCGCAATCGAAGGCAGCCAGATTGTCGTCGCCGTTGCCGCCCTGCTGCCGTATCGCCTGCCGCACGGCGTCCAGCCGCAACGGCACCAGACCGGCCTGCCAAGCGAAACCCAGCAACAAGACATTGGCCTGGAGCGGAGTGGCGAAACGCTCCGCCAGCGCCTTGGCATCCATCGCCAACGCCTCGATGCCGCTGCGCCGCTCCAGCAGAGCGAGCATGCCGCCGCTGTCGACCTGCAGCGTCGGATCGCGCAGCATCAGCCCAACCTGAGTTTCATGCAGGTTGGCGGCGATGCGCGTCCGCCCGGCGCGGATGCAATCCAGCGCCTCGCGCTCCGTGGCCACCACCAGGTCGGCGGCGATCAGGGCATCGGCGCCGCCCCGGTCTATGCGGTTCTGATGCAGCTGCGCGCGATCGCGCGCCAGGCGGATGTGGCTCAGCACCGAACCGCCTTTCTGAGCGAAGCCGGTGAAGTCGAGCACCGAGACCGCGGCCTGCTGCAGATGCGCGGCGATCGCCACGATGGACGACACCGTCACCACGCCGGTGCCGCCGACACCAGTCAGCAGTATTTCGTACGGTTCGGCGCCAAGCACTGTTCCCGGCTCCGGCAAGCGCGCGGCGGCCTGTCCGACGGCCTGTTGCAACGCCGCGTCGGCCCGCTTGGCGCGGGGCCGCCCCTTCAGCGTCACAAAGCTGGGGCAGAATCCCTTCAAGCACGACAGGTCGGTATTGCAGGAATTCTGATCGATGCGCCGCTTGACGCCATGATCCGTCTTCAGCGGCACAACCGACAGGCAGTTGGAGGCTTTCTGGCAATCGCCGCACCCCTCGCAGACCTGTTCGTTGATGACCACGCTGCGGTTCAGCGCCGGCGCCTGCTTGCGCTTGCGGCGCCGCCTGGCCTCGGTCGCGCAGACTTGGTCGTAGATCAACAGCGAAACTCCGTTAAGCTCCCTCAGCTCACGCTGCACCTCGTCCATGCGGTCGCGATGATAGACGCGGGTGTCGCCAGGCAAGGCATTGTCGCCGACATATCGTCCGGGATCGTCGGCCACCACCACCACTCTCGCCACCCGCTCCGCCAGCGCCAGCCTGACGATTTGCGGCACCGTCAGCTTGCCGTCGATAGGCTGCCCCCCGGTCATCGCCACCGCATCGTTGTAAAGCAGCTTGTAAGTGATGTTGCTGCCGGCAGCCACCGCCTGGCGGATCGCCAGATGCCCAGAATGGAAGAAAGTGCCATCCCCCATGTTCTGGAAGATATGGCCGGTGCCGACAAAGCTTTCGGAGCCGAGCCAGTCCACGCCCTCGCCCCCCATCTGCACGCTGCCGCTGGTATTGCGCTCTGGAATCCGAGCCGCCATCGCATGGCAGCCGATTCCCAGCTGCGCCCGGCTGCCCTCGGGCACCAATGTCGACAGGTTATGCGGGCAACCGGAACAAAAATATGGCGTCCGCTTCAGCAAACCGGCGGGATGCTCCAGAGCAGGCTGCCGCCAGCAGACAGGCAGGCCGGCGCTGATGCCCAGCGCCTGCAGGCGCTCCAGCAGCAACGGCGCCAAGCGGGACGGGCGCAGCTCTTCCGCCACCGGCAGCAAAGGCCGGCCCTCTTCATCCTCCTTGCCGATGACTACGGGCCGTCGCTCTTCCGGCACGTTGTACAGATGCTGCTTCAGCAGCGCCTCCGCTACAGCGGCCTTCTCCTCGACCACCAGCACCGCTTCCGCCGTCTCCGCCATCTCAGCCAGCAACGGGGACAAAGGCCACACCAGCCCGACCTGCAGCAGGGCGATGCCAGACGATTCCAGCTCGGCTTCGCTCGGCCCCAACTGACGCAAAGCTTCCATCACATCGCCATGCGCCTTGCCGATCGCCGCGATCAGCAAGCGCGGCGCAGCCTGGCCAAAGGTAAGCTTATCCAGCGGATTGGCGCGGGCGAAGGCGGCAAACGCCTCCAGCTTGAACGCCATCCGCTGTTCCATCTGCGGCCCCGGCAGATCAGGCCAGCGCCAGTGCAGGCCGTCATTGCCCGGATCCACTGGCGGCAGCGTGAAAGAGCGGCGCTCGACGGAGTGGCAAGAAACCGAGCTTTCCACCGTTTCGCTGATAGCCTTGAATCCGATCCACAAGCCGGAATGCCGCGACGCCGCCCAGCCCCACAAACCGTATGCTTCGTAATCGGCGACCGAGGCCGGATGGATGACCGGCATGCCCCAGGCGATCAAGGTCTGATCCGACTGATGGGACATCGATGACGACACGCAGCCGTGGTCGTCGCCGACGATGACCAGCACGCCTCCCATCTCGGATGAGCCATAGGCATTGCCATGATGCAACGCGTCGCCGGCGCGATCCACTCCAGGCCCCTTGCCATACCAGAGGCCAAACACGCCATCCACCTTGCGGTCGGCATCACTGCCCACCCGTTGCGTGCCGAGCACGGCGGTCGCCGCCAATTCCTCGTTGATCGCCGGCAAAAAACGGATTGCCGCCTGCTCGAGAACCCTCTTCGCCTTCCACATCTCCATGTCCACCGCGCCTAAGGGCGAACCCCGGTAGCCGCTGGCGAAACCCGCGGTATTCAGGCCCGCCTCGCGATCCGCCGCGGCCTGAGCCAGCATCATCCGCACGATGGCTTGCGTTCCCGACAACATAATGCGGCCGCCCGGGCGGGAAATTCCGATTTCATAGCGGTCTGCGCCGCTAAAACCATTGCCAATTTCCATGAAGCATCTCCATCTTTTATGGTTGCTCGCTAGTCGGATCGCTGCGCCAACCGCCTGGCGGTTGCGATCGCATCGGCGATTGCCGCCCTGTCGTTGACCCGGCTGGCCAGCAATACCAGCAACTGCGCATCGACCAGCCTGGCCTGCTCGTCCGGCAAGTCCTGCCCGGCCTCCAGCAGCATGGAAAACAGCTCGTCGGCAGACGGCTGCATATGGGCTTGCAAATTGCCGGACATCAGGCGCGCCTTTCGAAAGTGGAGGAAACGGAGTGGCCCAAAGCCAGCCGCAGAGCCGCGGCCAGCTCGACCGTGTCAAGCAGGTCGGCGGCATAGCAGATATGCTGGTCGGGGCGGATCAGATAAACGCGGCGTTGCGCCGCTCGGTAGCGCTCATGGGCCAATCCGGCGTCATCGACAACATGAATGCGGCCATCGCCGCCTTCGCTTCCCGAACGGCCCACCGTCAACAGCGCCGCGCCGTGCAGGCGGCAGAAATGCCACGCGGCATCCACGTCAGACTCGCCATCGACGAAATACAGCAAAGTGAAGCGGTTGCCGATGCGCTCCAGCAGCCAGGCGGGTTGGCCCGCCAGCAACACCGGCGCGTCCAGAGCGGCATCGCCCGGCCCCGGTCCTTCCCGATGTCCGGCAGGCTGCAGCAAGCAGCAACCCGCCAGCGACGCCGGCCGCGACAACCGTCCGGAATTGACCATGGGGCGGATGGCCTCATGCTCGGCAGACAACAGCAGCACCGCCTCCTTGAGCAGCCTGGCGCGCTCCGAACGCGGCGTAATGAAGTCAGCGCTGCGGCTGGAGTTGAGAATATTCTCGTCAGCCGCCAGACCACGCTCCTCGCCGTAACTGTCCAGCAAAGCCGGCCCCGCCCGTCCTGCAATGATTTCAGCCAGTTTCCAACCCAAGTTGTCAGCGTCCTGAATGCCGCCATTTCCGCCGCGGCCGCCGAAAGGGCTAACCTCATGCGCGCTGTCTCCGGCGAACACCACCGGTCCATGCACGAAGCGAGCCAGCCGGCGGCAACGGAAGGTATAGACGCTGACCCATTCAAGTTTGAAATCGATACCGTCGCCGAACATCCTGCGCAGCCTGGCCGCCACGCGCTCCGGCTCGCGCTCCAGCACTGGGTCTGCATCCGGCCCCAGCTGGAAATCGACGCGCCAGACATCATCAGGCTGTTTGTGGATCAGGACTGACTGCCCCTCATGGAAGGATGGCGAGAACCAAAAGCGGCGCTCCGCAGGCAAAGCGGCAGGCATGCGCACATCGGCGATCAGGAAGCGGTCATTGAACGTCCGTCCCTCGAAAGGCAGCTGTAGCGCCTGGCGCACAAAGGATCGGACACCATCGCACGCCACCAGCCAGTCGCAATGGATCTGATAGCCGCCCTGGTCGGTTGCGACATCGACAATGGCGCGGCGCGGCTCGCGCTGAACGCCTGCAACGCGATGCCCCCAGCGGAATTCGACCAGGCCGGATTCCAGGCAGGCTTCGATCAGCCACTCCTCCAGATAGTACTGTTGAAGATTGATGAAGGCCGGGTACTGATGCCCCGGCTCCGGCAGATAATTGAACTCGAACAACTGCCGATCCCCATGCAACACCTTGCCCAGATGCCAGCTGATGCCTTTTTCCAACAGTTGCTCGCCCAAACCCAGCCGTCCCAGTATTTCCAAGCTGCGTTTAGCAAAAACAATCGCACGCGATCCATCAGAAACCTTGTCATCCTGATCGATCACCAGCGTGCGCACGCCCCGCCTAGCCAGATCAAGAGCCAGAACCAGCCCCACCAACCCCGCGCCAGCAATGACAATTTCCTTTTTTATCAATGAATTGCCATCAAACTTCGTGCGCTCAAAAGTACGACGTCTCACCACCATGATCTGCTCCCGCGGATAAGTGACAAAGCCATTCACCGCGGCGGAATTTACATTAGTAATAAATATCCATCAAGCATAATTATTCATTATGGTATATTCGACTCAGTAAAATAGTCAGAATGAAACAATTTAACTAGAACATCACAGAAATAAATTGTTTTGCTTTTCAATAAGATAAAAAACATCGCACCTGAACCGAGAGCACCCGGCCACTGCAAGCAGGCATGTCAATTTAATAGGCAAATCATGAGCATCCAATCAATATCCAAATACTATTTCTATAGTTATTACTCGCATGCGATCATATTTGAAGGTCATAAAGACCGGGATGAAAACATCCTTTGGCATGACAGCCCCATTTCATTCGGCAGGCCCCGCTCGATGGCCAGCAGGAGGGATGGCGCATGACCCTGTCGCGACGCGCGTTTCTGGAACACAGCCTGCTGTATGCAGCGCTGGCACCCTTCGCTTCGCAAGCGGTCCAGGCCGAAGGAATGAAGCCTCGAGCCTTCTCCAACACGCAAGGATCTAACATGAAGCTGCCCCGCAACGAATTCGACTACCGTCCGCCGCACCTGCAAGACCTGCAGACAGCAAGCGATCCGCTGATCGTCCTGTGCACCCTGCTCGCCCGGGCGGACAACTCGCCGCTAAGCGAGCGCCGTCGCGACCCTGGCTTCCTGATCGACCGCGATGGCCAATCCATCCAGGATCCGGCCAGCCGCGATCAACGACCGGCCTTCGACAGCCCGGTGAATGTGTCGTTTGAGAAATGGGGCGAGTATTGGCGGAAAGTGCATGGCCCGCGCTTCCTGTATGCTCAAAAACCGCAGGATGGCGGCATCCAACGCATGGTCCGCTACGATCAAGTGCACCGTCTCGCCTTCGGCCCAAGCAAGGGCAGCCCGCTACCGTATCTTCCGCCGGTCGACAATGACGGCGAGCTGTTCCACACAGTGGTGGACCACGTGCCGGCATACCATCGCCCAGACTGGGACGGCATCGCCTACCTGGGCTTCAAAAGCACCGACGACATGGGCGCCGTCTTCTCCCAACCCAGCCTCGCCGCCACCATCATTCCGGAAGACAAGGCCATCTTCCGCGAATTGGCCCCGGTCTTGTCCCGACAGCACATCATCATTCCCAGCGCGACTCAGCGAGATCCGATCCTGCTGGTCAAAACCCACCAGCGCCGCGCCGGCCTGAGCCGCCAGGAATTCCAGCATCCATGGCTGGCCGAGCACGCCGATCTGGTTCGCACCAAATCCGCCACCGCGCGTTACGTCCGCCGCTACGTCCAGCTGCACGCGATCGGGCCGGAGCAGGAAGGCCAGCCGTTCTGGCACCCTGCCAGCAGCAAGATAGACGGCGTGACCTTGATGGCCTTCTCCAGCCTGAACGATCTGGAAGACTACATGCTGAGCGAAGACTATCAGGCCATTGAACGCGACGAGCAGCGCTTCGCAGATGCGGACCGCTCGGACTTCTGGACCGCGATGGGAATCAATGTGGTGAACCGCATCCAACAGGAAGTCGCCACTCCGCGCTAAGCCAGACCTCCCGCCATCGGCGGGCAACTGGTCGGGATGCGCCCGCGCCGGCAGGCCGGGCGCATCCCGGCCTTCACGCACCCGGCAATCACGAGAACAAAATGAGCAAGGCACTCCCCTTCAGGCTGATATTGGTCATGGCCGTCGCCTGCGGCTTTTCCATCGCCAACATCTATTACAACCAGCCCCTGCTGGGCTTGCTGCAGCGCGAATGGGGAGAGTCCCCGCTGATCGGCCTGATACCGGCCCTGACACAATTGGGATTCGCCTTCGGCCTGATTTTGCTGGTTCCGCTCGGGGACGTCATGGATCGCAAGCGGCTGATCCTGGCGCAGACGCTGGCGCTGATCGCCTCTCTCGCCTGCATGGCCGCCAGCCCGACGCCACCGCTGCTGTTGCTGGCCTCGGTGCTGGTCGGCGCCACCGCAACCATCGCCCAGCAAATCATTCCTTTCGCCGCAGAGCTTGCCGGACCGGAGCAGCGCGGCAAGGTGGTCGGCCACGTGATGAGCGGCCTGCTAAGCGGCATTTTGCTGGCGCGCACGCTGAGCGGCTTCGCCGGCGCCTACCTGGGCTGGCGGGCGATGTTCATGATGGGCGCGGCGCTGGCCATCGCCATGGGCTTGATGCTGCTGGCTTTCCTGCCGAGCAGCAAACCGACGGCGCGGCATGGCTACCCGGCGCTGCTCGCCTCCTTGTTCAAGCTGGCGCGCGAGGAAAGGGAGTTACGCTATGCCATCCTGACCCAAGGCATGCTGTTCGCCGCCTTCAGCGCCTTCTGGAGCACCTTGGTCCTGTTGTTGCAACAGCCTGAGTTCCATATGGGCAGCCGCGAAGCGGGCCTGTTCGGCATCATCGGCCTGGTCGGCGTCCTGCTGGCGCCACAAGCGGGCAAGCTTGCAGACGCGCGCGGCCCACACGGCATCGTCAAGCTGGGGATAGCGCTGGTTGTCGCCTCGTTTCTGGTGTTCGGCGCGGCGCCGAACCTGATGGGGCTGGTCGCCGGTGTGATTCTTCTGGACGCCGGCGTGCAAGTCGCCATGGTCTCGCATCAGACCATCATTTTCGCGCTGAACCCCGCGGCACGCAGCCGCATCAACACCGTATACATGACCGGACTATTTGTGGCTGGCGCGCTGGGTTCGGCCATAGGGGGATTCTGCTGGCAAATGCTGAGCTGGAACGGCGTCGCCTCCGCCGGATTCGCGCTAGGGGTGCTCGCGATGTTTTTCCATCTCGGAATGGGCAGCCCGCAACCCAGCCGTCAAACCGGCGGCTAAAGACTCGCTCAGCTTTCCGGCATCGTCTGCCAGCGGCCGCCGTACAGCATCTGCAGCGGCCGATAGCCGGACTTGTACGCCATCTTGCGGCAGTCCGCGATCCAGTAACCCAGGTAGACGTAGCTCAACCCCAGCAGGCGCGCCTGCTCCACCTGCCACAGCACATTGTAGACCCCCAGGCTGGATTGGCTGTCCTCCGGATCGTAAAAGGTGTAGACGGCTGACAAGCCGTCCACCAGCCTATCCACCAGACTCACCATCTTCAGTTGGCCATCCAGCCGAAACTCGGCCAGATGGCTGTCCACTCCGCTTTTCAGAATGAACTCGGAATACTGCTGCGCATCGTCGTCCGACATTCCGCCACCGGCATGGCGAGTCTGCTGATACCAGCGGTACAACGCGTAATGTTCGGCATCGAAGCCCAGCGGCAGCCAGCGCGCGCTCATCTCGGCGCCGCGCCGCCACACCCGCCGCTGGGTGCGGCTGGGCCTGAACTGATCCACCGGCAGTCGCACCGGAATGCAGGCCTGGCAGGAATCGCAATAAGGACGGTAGGTATAGAGGCCGCTGCGGCGAAAGCCCAGCCTGACCAGCTGGCTGTAGACGCCGCTGTCTATCGCCTCAGCCGGGATCGCCACCTGGGAGCGCGCCTGCCGGCCGGACAGATAACTGCACGGGTATGGCGCAGTGGCGTAGAAATGGATGGCCGCGACCTGGCCGGCTTCACGATGACTCATGGCGGTAATGGTAATCCCACATCTGATCCGGCTGGGGATGCCGGATGCTCTCTTTCAGAGTAGCAAGAAAAACATCGCGCGGTATCAGCCTCGCGCCGAGGCTGGCCAGGTGCTCGGTATGCATCTGGCAGTCTATCATCGCCACACCCTGGGCTTGCAGGTGCCGAACCATGTGGACGAAGGCGAGCTTGGACGCGTCCCGCCGACGCGAAAACATCGACTCGCCGTAGAACATGCGGCCGATGGAGACGCCATACAGCCCGCCGACCAGCTCGCCATCCATCCAGGTTTCAAAGCTGTGGGCGTAGCCCAGCTGATGCAGCCGGCAATAGGCAGCCACCATTTCCGGGACGATCCAGGTGCCGTCCTGCCCCGCCCGCGGCTCGGAGCAGGCGCGCATCACTTCGAAGAAAGCGGCATCGACGCGAACCTCGTAATCGAGATTGCGCAGCGTTTTGGCCAGCGAACGGCTGACCTTGAGCTCATCGGGAAACATCACCATGCGGGGCGCGGGCGACCACCATAATATCGGTTCGCCTTCGGAAAACCAGGGAAAAATGCCCTCGGAATAGGCCGTGAGAATGCGACGCGACGACAGGTCGCCGCCGGCCGCCAGCAGGCCGTTGGGATGACTGAGGGCCTGCGACGCCGGCGGGAAGACAGGCTCGGGACCGAGCCAGGGAATCATCCGCGGCGGCCGCTCTTGCCCAGGCAGTCCGGGCACTCGCCATACATGTACAGCGCATGCTCGACGATGCGGAAACCATGCTGTTCTGCGATCCGGTCCTGAAGCGCCTCGATCTCAGGATCGAAGAACTCCACCACCTTGTTGCAGCTGACGCAGACCATGTGATCATGATGACCACCCTGGTTCAGCTCGTACACAGCCTTGCCGGTTTCAAAATGGTGGCGCACCAGGATGCCGGCCTGTTCGAACTGGGTCAGCACGCGGTAAATGGTGGCGAGTCCGATGTCGATGTTTTCCGCAAGCAGCTTGCGGTAGACGTCTTCGGCGGACATGTGGCCGGCGTCGCCCTGCTCGAACAGATCGAGGATTTTCAGACGCGGTCCGGTGGCTTTCAGGCCGATATCTTTGAGGTGACTGGCTTTGCTCATCGTGATATAAAGTGTCTCGGTTTTCGAATCATGATAAAGCCTTTTGACGGCTTTGCCTAATTACAGCCTCATAAACGTTTGAGTCAATCGGAGTACCATGCGCGCCCTGATTTTCGCCGCCGTCATCGCAGTCGCCGGCTGCAGTTCGATGAATCCGCTCGACTGGAGCCACCGCGTGGAAGTCCAGCAAGGCAATTACGTGACCCAGGACGCCGTCGCCAAGCTCAAGCCCGGCATGACCCGCGCCCAGGTGCGCTTCCTGCTGGGCACCTCGCTGCTGACCGACCCTTTCCATGCCGATCGCTGGGACTACAAGTATAGCGACGTCAAAGGCGGCAAAGTGGATCCCGCCAGCGATAAATTGTTGACCGTCTATTTCAAGGGCGACACGCTGGACCGCATCGAAGGCAATGCTCAGCCGGCACCGCCGGCCAAGCAGCTGGACGCGTCGGCGCCCGCCCAGGAAACCAAGAAACCATGAGCAGTCAGAACATCGTCATCGTCGGAGCGTCCGGCCGGATGGGCCGCGTGCTGATCGAATCGGTGCTGAATGCGCCGGGCGCCCGCCTGCATGCGGCGATAGACCGCGCCGACTCCGGCTTCATCGGCCAGGATGCCGGCCTGTTCTGCGGCCGCAACAGCGGCATCGCCATCAGCTCCGACTTCATCTCCGCTCTGAACGGCGCCGACGTGGTGATAGATTTCACCCGCCCCGAAGGCACGCTGGAACATATGCTGGCCTGCGCCGAGCGCGGCGTGCGCATGGTCATCGGCACCACCGGCTTCGACGATGCCGGCAAGGCCGCCATCTGCGCCGCGGCGGACAAGATCGGCATTGTGTTCGCGTCCAACTTCAGCGTGGGCGTCAACCTCACCTTCAAGCTGCTGGACATGGCCGCCCGCGTGCTGAACGAAGGCTACGACATCGAAATCATCGAAGCCCACCACCGCTTCAAGGTGGACGCGCCGTCCGGCACCGCGCTGCGCATGGGAGAGGTGATCGCCGACGCGCTGGACCGCGATCTGAAGCAATGCGCGGTTTACGGCCGGGAAGGCGTGACCGGCGAGCGTGATCCGCAAGCGATAGGCTTCGCCACCGTGCGCGGCGGCGACGTCGTCGGCGATCACACCGCGCTGTTCGCCGCGCTGGGCGAACGCGTGGAAATCAGCCACAAGGCCTCCAGCCGCGCCACCTTCGCCAACGGCGCGGTGCGCGCCGCGCGCTGGCTGTCCGACAAACCGCACGGCCTGTTCGACATGCAGGACGTGCTCGGCCTGCGCTGACATTCGGTGGGGCTCAGCCCCTCCCTCTCCCGCCCATGCGCGTCCGCTCTCTTCTCTTCATCTTGCTTCCCCTGCTCGGCCTCACCGCTCTAGCATCCCTGCTGCACCACAGCCAATTGCGGCCCGCCAGTCTGCTCGATCTGGATCCGCAGCCGGCTCTGGAATGGCAGCTGCTGCTGGAACTGCGCCTGCCGCGGCTGCTGGCCGCCGCATCCGCCGGCGCGCTGCTGGCCAGCGCCGGCTGCGCGGTGCAGGCCCGCTTCCGCAACCCGCTGGCCGAGCCTGGCCTGATCGGCATCAACAGCGGTGCCGCTCTGGCCGCGGCCCTGGCCCTGAGCCTGGGCGCGAGTCTGTACGGCGTGGCGGTGGCTGGTTTCGCCGGTGGCCTGGCCGCTCTGCTTCTGGCCCGGCTATTGGGCGACGATAAGGACGGCAACCGGCTGATTCTCAGCGGGCTGGCGGTCAGTACCCTGCTCGGCAGCCTGCTGACCCTGCTGATCACCATGCTGCCGGACGGCTCTCTGCGCGTAGTGACCTTCTGGCTGATGGGCAGCTTCGCCAGCGCCGAGTGGCCGCTGGCCCTGGCGCTGGCCGTGTCCGCGCCTCTGGTCTGGCTGGCGCTATTCAGCCACTGGCGCTTCCTGAACGCCTTGCAACTAGGGGAAAGCGCTGCCTTCCATCTGGGCTTTTCCGTGCGCGGGCAGGAATGGCGCATCGTGCTGCTGGCCGCGCTCGCGGCCGGCCTGGTGGTATCCGGCTGCGGCATGATAGGTTTCGTCGGTCTGATGGCGCCGCATCTGGCGCGCCAGCTGCTCGGCAGCGACTCCCGCCGGCTGCTCGCCGTCTCCCCGCTGCTGGGCGCCTGGCTGACCGTCAGCGCCGACTGGCTGGCCCGCTCGCTGCTGGCGCCGGCGGAATTGCCGGTCGGCGTGATCACCAGCCTGCTGGGCGCGCCGTTCTTCCTATGGCTGCTTCGCCGCCAGGGACCTCGCCATGCTTGAAGCCCGCGGCCTGTCGCTGAGCAAAGGCGGCCGAATCTTGCTGGCCGATATAGACCTGACGCTGCGCCCCGGCGAGCTGCTAGCCGTGCTGGGACCCAACGGCGCCGGGAAAAGCAGCCTGCTCAAGCTGCTGTCCGGCCTGTGGCAGCCGGACCAAGGGAGCATTCTGCTCGCAGGACAGCCGCTGGCGCGGATGCGCAGCGCGGAGCTGGCCGGCTGGCGCGCCGTCGTCGAACAACACCCCGTGACGCCGGACGGCTGGCGCGGGGCGGAGCTGGTGGCCGCCGGCGCCTACCTGCGCCCGGAAGCCGGACGGCAACGCGTCGACGCCGCCGTGGCCGAGGCGCTGCGCCTCAGCGATGCCGCCGACCTGGCCGATCGATACCTGACCCACCTCTCCGGCGGAGAGCGGCAAAGGCTGCAACTGGCGCGGGCGCTGTGCCAGCTGCTGCTGTCGCCCCGGCCCGAACGCTATCTGCTGCTGGACGAACCCACGGCGGCCCAGGATTTTGCGATGGCAGACGCGCTGATGGCCCGGGTCCGGGCACTGGCCGGTGAACTGGGCATCGGCGCGCTGGCGGTGGTGCACGACCTCAACCTGGCGCTGCGCCACGCTGACCGGGTGCTGCTGCTGAACGACGGCCGCGCGGCTGGCTGCGGCGACAACCGCGAGATGATGCAGCGCGAACGGCTGGAAGCCGTCTACGGCGTACGGCTGGCCGAATTGGCCCACCCCGAGCAACCGTGGCGCGCTTTCATCCCCATGCCTGGACAAACGCCCCCGCAAGCCTGACCCGTATTGCATTCGCCAGGCAAACCTGCGATCCTGACCATCTCGCATCCACAACCGGAAGAGAGAAGTCATGCCGCTGCTAGCCGCTCTGCAATCGCTTCCCAACCAGTTCTGTGGCGAAGGCATCAACCACGAAGACCAGACCTTCACCGGCTGCCTGCACTGGCAGGCCTTGCCCGGCCAGCGCGCGCTGCTGCTGCACTACACGGCCAGCGGCACCGACGGCGAAATCCTGCATCGAGAAACCACTCTGCTCGGCTACCTGCCCGATGGCACGCTGTGCCTGTGGCCGGTGATGGACGAGCTGCCCTATGTGCTGGCCCACCCCGCGATACGCCAGGCGGAGGGCGGACACGGAGTGCTGGAAGTGGTGTTCGCCAGCGGCCCCCGCAGCCTGAGCGAGCATTTCCGCCAGGAAATCACCATCCGCGTCGAGGCCAATGGCCAACTGTTGTACGCCCAGGCCTGGGGCGAACCCAACGGCAGCTTCGAAGACCGCTCCCACTGCCGGCTGTCGCCGGTGGCCGGAACCGCCTGATCACCGCCTGGAGCCGGGCCGGCCTCCCGGTCAAACTGACAGGGAAAAGAAAACGGACGGCGCGCCCGCGCCATCCGTTTCGTTTCACATCCCCAAAGTCTTCAGGCTGTTTCAGTCTCTCTCACCGCCTGCACCTCGTACACCTGCTTGACCTCGCCGTTGATGTCCACGCTCTCCAGCCGCACGTCGAAACCCCATAGCCGGCACACATGCTTCAGCACTTCCTGCGCGCTCTGTTCCTCCAGCGGCCGGCGGTTGTGCATGGTGTGGCGCAGCGTCAGGCTGCGGTCGCCGCGCATATTGACCGACCACACCTGGATATTCGGCTCGCGCGAGCCCAGATTGTATTGCTCGGCCAGCTTGCTGCGGATGTCCCGATATCCTTCCTCGTCGTGAATGCTGGAAATCTCCAGCTTGTCGTCGCGGTCGTCGTCGCGGATCGAAAAGAAGCGGAAATCGCGGATCAGCTTGGGCGACAGGTACTGGGAGATGAAGCTTTCATCCTTGAAGTTTCGCATCGCGAACTCAAGCGACTCCCGCCAGTCGCTGCCCGCCAGATCCGGAAACCAGGCCCTATCCTCGTCGGTCGGCTCCTCGCAGATGCGCTTGATGTCCTGATACATCGCGAAACCCAACGCATAGGGATTGATCCCGCTGTACCAGCGCGCGGTGACCGGCGGCTGAGACACCACATTGGTATGGCTCTGCAGGAATTCCAGCACGTAGCCATCGGTGATCAGGCCTTTGTCGTAAAGACGATTCATGATGGTGTAGTGCCAGAATGTCGCCCAGCCCTCATTCATCACCTGGGTCTGCCGCTGCGGATAGAAGTACTGGGCCACCTTGCGAACGATGCGCACCACCTCGCGCTGCCAGGGCTCCAGCAGCGGCGCCGACTTCTCGATGAAGTACAGGATGTTCTCCTGAGGCTCGGCCGGGAAGCGCGGCGGCATCTTGTCGCCGCCATCCTTGTCGCGCTTCGGTATCGTGCGCCACAGGTCGTTCACCTGCATCTGCAGATAGTGCTCGCGCTCTTCCTGGCGCGCCTGCTCCTTGGCCAGCGACAGCTTCTGCGGCCGCTTGTAGCGGTCGACGCCGTAATTCATCAACGCGTGGCAGGAGTCCAACAGCTCCTCCACCTCGTCGATGCCATAGCGCTCCTCGCACTTCATGATGTAGCTCTTGGCGAACACCAGATAGTCGATGATGGCCGAGGCGTCGGTCCAGGAACGGAACAGGTAGTTGCCCTTGAAGAAGCTGTTGTGCCCATAGGCGGCGTGGGCGATCACCAGCGCCTGCATCATCATGGAGTTCTCTTCCATCAGATAGGCGATGCAGGGGTTGGAGTTGATCACGATTTCATAAGCCAGCCCCATCTGGCCGCGCTTGTAGCTCTTCTCCGTGGAGACGAAGTGCTTGCCGTAGCTCCAGTGGTTGTAATTGACCGGCATGCCCACCGAGGCATAGGCATCCATCATTTGTTCGGCGGTGATGATTTCCAGCTGGTTGGGATACACGTCCAGCTTGAATTCGCCCACGGCGATCTCTCGTATCGCTCGGTCGTATTCGCCGACCAGGTCGAAAGTCCATTCCGACCCTGTGGAAATCGGCGTCATGCCCTCCCCCTTGCGCGTCCGTTTCATGCCGACACCCTCCCATTCGCCGGCTGGCGCTTGAACAGCTCCCGGAACACCGGATAAATGTCGGATGCGGAGCGGATTTTCTGCATCGCGAACTGCGGACACTGAGCCTTGACCTTCAGGTACTCGTACCACAGGTTCTGCGGCTCGCCTTCGGTGATCTCGATGTAGGCGAAATACTGGCAGTACGGCAGCAGGTTCTCTTCCAGAATACGGCCGCAATTGGCCGAGTCGCTGTCCCAGTTGTCGCCGTCGGACGCCTGGGCGGCGTAGATGTTCCACTCGCTGCTGGCGTAGCGCTTGCGGATGACGTCGCTCATCAGATTCAGCGCCGACGACACCACGGTGCCGCCGCTCTCGCGGGAATGAAAGAAATCCTGCTCATTGACCTCAACCGCGCTGGTATGGTGGCGGATGAACACGACTTCGATCTTCTCGTAATTCCGCTGCAGGAACATGTACAGCAGGATGAAGAAGCGCTTGGCCATGTCCTTCTTCTGCTCGTCCATCGAACCGGACACGTCCATGATGCAGAACATCACCGCCTGGCTGGTCGGTTTGGGCTGCTTGACGCGGTTGTTGTAGCGCAGATCGAACGGGTCGATCCACGGAATGCTGGCCAGCCGCTCCTTCATCTGGTGGATGCGCTGCCGCCTGTCGCGCACTTCCATCGCGTTGTCGTCGTCGGACTCGATCAGAGTATCGAGCTCCTCTTCCGCCTCGTCTATGCTGCTGAGCGTCGGCGCGGCCATCGCCACCCGACGCGCCAACGCGCCGCGCAGCGAACGAACGATGTTGATATTTGTGGGGGTGCCGTCGTTGGTATAGCCGGCGCGCACCGTTTTCATTTCCTCGATGCCCATCAGCTGCGTCTTGACCAGGTTGGGCAGGGCCAGGTCGTCGAAGAACACGTTCATGAATTCCTCGCGCGACAACTGGAACACGAAATCATCCTCGCCCTCGCCGTCCTGGCTGGCTTTGCTGCCGCCGCCGCCGGCACCGCCCTGGGGCCGCGGCATGCGATCCCCCTTGATGAACTCCTCATTGCCAGGGTGAATGTTCTCCCAAACGCCGCCCTTTCCATGATGGAAGCTGGGCTCGGAAATGTCCTTCACCGGGATGGATACCTTTTCCCCGCTCTCGATATCAGTGATGCTCCGCCCCTTGATCGCCTTGGAGACGGCTTCCTTGATTTGCGCCTTGAAACGGCGAAGAAAGCGTTCACGATTGACCGCCGACTTGTTCTTGCCGTTGAGGCGTCTGTCTATGATATGGGACATCGCCACCTCTCTGGCGCGCTGCTGGCGGCTGCCGGCGTCCCGCAGGAAGCCGTGCCGATCGCCGCGCGCGGTTGTGTCTCCTTGTCGCCGGACCGCGCGGATCCGGCGCCTCCTGCCGGCCCGGCGCTGGCCGGGCCGGCTCGGGCGGCTTATGAGGATTTGCGCACGCGCAGGTACCACTCGCACAACAGCCGCACCTGCTTCGCGGTATAGCCCTTCTCCACCATGCGGTTGACGAAGTCCTCGTGTTTC
The DNA here is from genome assembly GCF_039708975.1 of Chromobacterium indicum. Classification (NCBI taxonomy): domain Bacteria; kingdom Pseudomonadati; phylum Pseudomonadota; class Betaproteobacteria; order Neisseriales; family Chromobacteriaceae; genus Chromobacterium; species Chromobacterium indicum. Next base: position 55,597 of record NZ_JAYFSJ010000008.1, on the reverse strand, counting down.
TTGGCATCCTCGGTGCTAGCCTTGGCGTTGAAGGAAATCACCGGCAGCAGCTCCTCGGTGTTGGAGAACATCTTCTTCTCTATCACCGTGCGCAACTTCTCGTAGCTGGTCCAGGTAGGATTCTTGCCGCCGTTGTTGGCGCGGGCCCGCAGCACGAAGTTGACGATCTCATTGCGGAAATCCTTGGGATTGGAAATTCCCGCGGGCTTCTCGATTTTCTCCAGTTCGGCATTAAGAGACGTGCGGTCGAAAATTTCGCCGGTATCCTGATCGCGATATTCCTGATCCTGTATCCAGTAATCGGCGAAAGTCACATATCGGTCGAAAATGTTCTGCCCGTATTCGGAATAACTTTCCAGATAGGCGGTTTGAATTTCCTTGCCGATGAATTCAACGTATTTCGGCGCCAGATATTCCTTCAGGAAAGTCAGGTATTTCTGTTCCGTCTCAGCCGGGAATTGTTCGCGCTCGACCTGCTGCTCTATTACATACAGCAAGTGCACCGGATTGGCGGCCACCTCGCTGTGATCGAAGTTGAACACCTTGGACAGAATCTTGTAGGCGAAGCGCGTCGACAAACCGCTCATGCCTTCGTCCACGCCGGCGTAATCGCGGTATTCCTGCAGCGACTTGGCCTTGGGGTCGGTATCCTTCAGATTCTCGCCGTCGTACACCTGCATCTTGCTGTACAGGCTGGAATTTTCCGGTTCCTTCAGACGCGACAGCACCGCGAACTGGCCCATCATCTTCAGCGTGCCCGGCGCGCACGGCGCCTTGCCCAGCGAGGAGTTGCGGATCAGCTTGTCGTAGATCTTGATTTCCTCGGCCACGCGCAGGCAATAAGGTACCTTGACGATGTAGATCCGGTCGAGGAAGGCTTCGTTGTTCTTGTTGTTGCGGAACTGCTTCCACTCGCTCTCGTTGGAGTGCGCGAGAATGATGCCGTCAAACGGAATCGCGCCGAAGCCCTCGGTGCCCTTGAAGTTGCCTTCCTGGGTGGCGGTCAGCAACGGGTGCAGCACCTTGATCGGCGCCTTGAACATTTCGACGAACTCGAGCAGGCCCTGATTGGCCAGACACAAGCCGCCGGAGTAGCTGTAGGCGTCCGGATCATCCTGCGCGTACTTCTCCAGCTTGCGGATGTCCACCTTGCCCACCAGCGAGCTGATGTCCTGGTTGTTCTCGTCGCCCGGCTCGGTCTTGGCTACGGCCACCTGGCGCAACACCGACGGATAGCGCTTGACCACGCGGAACTGGCCTATATCGCCGTTGAACTCGTGCAGGCGCTTCACCGCCCAAGGGCTGGGAATCGGCTTCAGGTAGCGGCGCGGGATTCCATACTGCTCCTCCAGGATGGAACCGTCCTCATCGTAGCTGAACAGCGATAGCGGAGACTCGTTGACCGGGCTGCCCTTCAGGCAATAGAACGGCACCAGCTCCATCAGCTCTTTCAGCTTCTCGGCGATCGACGATTTGCCGCCGCCCACCGGCCCCAGCAAATAGAGAATCTGCTTTTTCTCTTCCAGGCCCTGGGCCGCGTGGCGGAAATAGGCGACCACCTGCTCGATCACCTCCTCCGTGCCGTAGAAGTCACGGAACGCCGGGTAAACCTTGATGACTTTGTTGGAAAAAATGCGGGACAGCCGCGAATCGTGGCGGGTATCCACCAACTCGGGCTCGCCGATGGCGGTCAACATGCGCTCGGCCGCGGTGGCGTAAGCCCCCGGATCTTTCTTGCACAGCTCCAGGTACTCCTGGATCGTGTACTCCTCCTCGCGGGTCTTGTCGTATCGCACTGCGTAGTGACTGAAGATATCCGGGTGCATGACTCTCTCCTGGCTGGTAGCAGGGGCCGGGCGCGCTGCAACTCGCAATCTGCCTTTCCCCTTGCTGAATTAGAGTACTGACTGTGTCTCCGGTTCTATTTTGGGTATAGCATAGCAGCGCCAATCAACCGGACAAAAGCCGGTCTGAACCGGGTTCAGGCAGTGCCGAGAACATTGTGCGGGGGAAGCCTTTGAATCAATGGATTTTTTTAATTGCGGATTTTTGTAACAATAGATGAAGCTTAGTAAATTCTTGTAATGCCTACTGAAATTAGTGCGGAAAAGCGATGAATATCTCGCCGCTCAGGTTTTCCGCACCAGAATGCGCACGCCTATTTCATAAATCAGTCCGCGCTGCACTTCATTGCAGCGTTTGACCTCCACCTCGGCCTCGAACGGCTTGCCCGAAGTGGCGCCAACGCCGGGCACCAGCACGATCACGCTGAGCCGTTCGCCGAATTGCGGCACGAAGGCAGAGCGCAGGGCCATGCCGTCCACCGACAAGTCCACGCACTCCCCGTAAAACGTCTGCCCGCTCAGCAGCGACTTGATGCGGGCCTTGCACCCCATGCTGACCCGGCGGCCGCGCCGCCGGTCGTAATACGCGTCAAATCTCGACACCCCGCATCCTCCCGCCCAGATAGGCCGCCAGCCAGTGCAGGCCGACAATGGATTTGCTGTCGCAAATTTCGCCGGTCAGCGTCATGTTCATCGCGGCGTCCAGAGGCACTGTCAGCACTTCCAGAAACTCGCCGGCGTCCAGTTGCCTCTCGCTAAGCATAAGTTCTTGCGCGAGGTAATAGCTGATTTTTTCGTTGGAATATCCGATGCAGGGATGCGCGGTGCCCAGATAGGTCCAGCGGCCTGCCCGGTAACCGGTCTCCTCCAGGAGCTCGCGCCGGGCGGTCTGCTCCGGCGCTTCGTCCGGGTCGATTTTGCCGGCCGGTATCTCGATGAACTCGCGGCCAGCCGGATAACGGTATTGCCGCTCGAGCACCAGCTCGCCCTCCGGCGTGATCGCCAGCACGGCCACCGCGCCGGGATGAAGAATGTATTCGCGCGAGGATTCGTTGCCATCCGGCAGGGCTACCCGGTCCTTGCGCACGCTGATGAATCCGCCCTGATAGACCAGTTCCGACGACAACCGTTTTTCAACGAGATCCACACTTCGCCTTTCTATCGTTCCATGCGCTGACCACCGCCCAGCGCCACAATACCCGGGTGGCCAGATATCCCGCCGCGCCCAGGGTCGCTCCCAATGCCGGCATGCCCACCAGCAGCGGCCAGCCCAAATCAATCAACCACCCCAGCGTCTGCCGCACCCAGGCCGCCGGCCCCAGCGCGAGCAAACCCGGGGGCGCCGTCATTGTAGCCGCCGCATCCGAACCCAGCAGCCATCGTCCATAGCAATAGGCCAAATAGTACAGCGGCAGCACGGTCAGCGGATTGCTGTACAGCGAAACCACCATCGCCGCCGGAATGTTCACCCGCAGCAGCAAGGCCAGCGCCAGCGCCGTGGCCTTTTGCGTGAAGCCCGGCATCACGCCCGAATACAGCCCTACCGCCACGCCCATCGCCACCTTGCGGCGATTGAACGACCAATAGGCCGGCCGGTCCAGATACGGCGCCAGCCGCCGCATGCCTGGGCGCGCGAACCAATTGTGCCGCGCCGCCGAAAAGCGGCGCATCTTGCGTTTAAGCCAGGTCATTCCATTTCTTGCCGTCGCGTTGCCGTTAAACCACACCCCCGCCAAGGCGCGAGCGCGATTTAGTTGTCAAAATCCCGGGAATAATTTAAACAAGCGTTTGAATGAATACCCCAGCCTACACAGGGTCTCATCATAACAACGTATCGCCTTGGCACGCACCAGGCGGCGCCAACCAACTGGAGAAACCGAATGCCCGCTTACAAAGCCCCCCTGCGCGATTTTGATTTCGTTCTCAACGAGTTGATCAAGGTACAGGACATCATCCCCACATTGCCGGGATATGAAGAAGCCACCCAGGACATCTTCAGCGCCTACCTGGAACAAGCAGCCCAATTCTGCGAATCCGAACTCGCGCCGCTGAACCGCCAGGGCGACGAGGAAGGCTGTCACTATGACAGCGCCACCAAATCTGTCACCACTCCAGCCGGCTTCAAGGAAGCGTACAAGCAGTATTGCGAGCTGGGCTTCCCGGCGCTGGACTGCGACCCGACCTTTGGCGGCCAAGGCCTGCCCAAGAGCCTGGGCTTCCCCATCATGGAGATGCAATGCTCGGCCAATGTGGCGTGGTCGATGTACCCGGGCCTGTCGCACGGCGCCTATTCCGCCATCCACGCCCACGGCACCGACGAGCAGAAGGCGACCTACCTGCCCAAACTGGTGGACGGCAGCTGGACCGGCACCATGTGCCTGACCGAGCCGCACTGCGGCACCGACCTGGGCCTGCTGAAATCCAAAGCCGAGCCTCAAGCCGATGGCAGCTACCTCATCAGCGGCACCAAGATCTTCATCTCCGCCGGCGAGCACGACCTGTCCGACAACATCATCCACTTGGTGCTGGCCCGTCTGCCGGACGCGCCCAAGGACGTGAAGGGCATCTCGCTGTTCATCGTGCCCAAATACCTGAAGGACGGCAGCCGCAACGCCGTCGCCTGCGGCAGCCTGGAACACAAGATGGGCATCAAGGCCAACGCCACCGCGGTGATCAATCTGGACGGCGCCAAGGGCTGGCTGATCGGCGAAGCCAACAAGGGCCTGTCCTGCATGTTCACCATGATGAACGCCGCCCGCCTCGGCTGCGGCATGCAGGGCCTGGGCTTGGGCGAAGCCTCGTTCCAGGGCGCGCTGGCCTATGCCCGCGAGCGGCTGCAGATGCGCGCCTTGAACGGCGCCCAGCGCCCCGACAAGCCGGCCGACCCTATCATCGTCCACCCCGACGTGCGCCGCATGCTGCTGACCCAGAAAGCTTACACCGAAGCCGGCCGCGCGCTGGCCGGCCTGCTGGCGCTGCAGCTGGACATCGAGGACAAGCATCCGGACGCCGCCGTGCGCGCCGACGCCGCCGACCTGGTCGCGCTGCTGACCCCGGTGGCCAAGGCCTTCATGACCGATAACGGCTTCGCCGCCGCCAACCACGGCGTGCAGGTGTTCGGCGGCCACGGCTACATCCGCGAATGGGGCATGGAGCAACTGGTGCGCGACGCCCGCATCTCGCAGATCTACGAAGGCACCAACGGCATCCAGGCGATCGACCTGCTGGGCCGCAAGGTGTTGCTGGACCAGGGCGCCAAGCTGCGCAAGTTCACCAAGCTGATCCACAAGTTCTGCCAGCAGCACGAAGGCCACCCCCAACTGGGCGAATTCGCCAATCCTCTCGCCAAGCTGATGAAGGAAGTGGGCGAGCTCACCATGGGCGTGGGCATGGCCAGCCTTCAGGACAAGGATGAAGCCGGCGCGGCAGCTTCCGACTACTTGCGCCTGATCGGCCACTTGACCTACGCCTGGCTGTGGGCGCGCATGGCAGAAGTGTCGTTCGCCAAGCTGGGCCAGGGCGACGACGCGTTCTACAACGCCAAGATCGCCACCGCCCGCTTCTACTACGCCAAGCTGCTGCCGGAAGCCGAAGCGCTGAAAGCCAGCATCAAGGCCGGCGCCAAGCCGCTGATGGCGCTGGACGAGGAACACTTCGTCTTCTAAGCATCGACGCATCGTTGTTGCACAGGCCGCGCCCAGGCGCGGCCTGTGTCATTTTAATCAGCAAAATCACTTACTTGCCCACCCCACCCCCAAGTTTTCGGCCGGATTGCCGATATCGGGGCATACTGGAGTTGTCTTCTTAACCACCACAAGCGTGCGCCAGCCAAATAACGACGCGCCGACAGGAGTCCGTGATGTCGATATCCTCTCTGAACAACAATCAGCCCGGCCAGGCCGGCAGCGCGCTCCCGGCCCAGACTGCCGCCTACAGCGCCCAAAACTCCCGCAACCAGCTCAATTCGGTGCTGGTGCAATCGCTGGATGTGTCGATCAGCAGCGGCAAGCAGTCTCAAACCCTGCTGTTCCACGCCTCGCTCACCAATATCACCCAGATTCTCAACGCCGATTTCTCCAGCCAGGATGGCTCGCAGCAAACTCAGGGCAGCGCGTCTCTGCAGATCAGCAGCACCCAGCTGAGCATTTCCATCCAGCAGGACGGCCAGAGCGACGACAACTCGCCGGAAGCCACCTCCAAGCGCATCCTGGACGGCGCCACCAGCATGTTCGCGCTGTACCAGCAACAGCATCCCGAACTCAGCGCCGACGACCAGGCCAAAAACTTCGTCAACCTGATCCGCCAGGGCTTCGAACAGGGTTACGGCGAAGCTACCGACATCCTGAAAAGCCTCAAGGTATTCAACGGCGACGTGCAAAGCGGGGTGGAAAAGACCAAGGACCTGGTCGAAAAAGGCCTGGACGCCTTCCTGAAAAGCAACCTGTCCTCCAGCGCCCAATCGGCCTCGTCCGGGACGGGAACCAGCCAGGCCAGCGCTAGCTGAGCCTGCGGGAGACGGCGATGGCGGAGGATAATGATATCGCCGTGCAACCGATCCGCGGCGTGCAGCCGCGGCCGGCCGGCAATCATGAGCCGTTCGCTGTCTCATACCGGACCGGCCAGCACGGCGGCAAGCCCGCGGGAGAGGACAGCGCCGACATCAGCCTCAGCCAGGGCGCGCAAGCCGCCGAGCTGCTGTTCAGCGCGGCCATGGATCAAATCTCCCGCTTGGCCGGCCTGGACGTCGAACCGGTGCTGCCGCCGGAAAACGAACTGACCGGCGGCAGCCACAGCCAGCGCCTGCTGCTGGGCATGGAAATCCTGCTGGAGCTTTATCGCCGGCAGCGCGAAGACCTATCCTCTCAAGCGCTGCTGCAGGCGTTCGCTCCGCTGGCTCGCTCCGGACTGGAGCGTGGCTATCAGGAAACCTGCCAGGTGCTGCGCCAGTTGAACGTCTATACGCCCGTCGTCGCCGGCCAGCTGCAGGGCCTGCTTCTGCTGACCCAGCAGTTGTTCGAGGAACGGCTGCTGGCTGTCTAGCCCCTCCTCTCGAATCTCAAGGCCGCGGGCCTCCGACGGCGATGAGCTCACGGTTTTCTCTGGTCGCGAAACAGCTTCCAGGCCAGCTCCGCCGACTCCACATCGCCATTCTGATGCCCCAGCAGATGCGTGTAGAGCGTACCGACCCGGTGGGCCACGCTGGGTTCGACATGGCCGCCGCCGCTGATGGTCAGCAGCAACACTCTGCGCCCCGGGCCATCCTCCCCCCATTGCGTCAGCGTGGCCCGTGTCGGATCGCCGGCGCTCGCATGCGGCAGCTGCGCGGTGACATGCGGGATGTCCGGCAGATCGTCCAGCCGACGCCAAAACGCGGCGCTGTCCGCCACCGGCATCACCTCGCCCCGACCTTTCTCGTCGAACAGGCGAACCTGCCCGCCTGCATAGGGCACTACCGGGTCTGCGGTGCCGGCGATGATCAGCGCGGACAAGGGATGGCTGGGCGCGGCGCAGCCGCTGCTGCGCGCCATCGACGCGCCGACGGTGGCGAAAGCCGCCAGGCCATCGCCCAACTCGCTGGCCAGGCGGAAGACCATCATGCCGCCATTAGACATGCCCATTGCATAGACTCGCGCCGGATCGGCGCCGCGCTCGGCAACCTCGCGCCGGATGATGGCGGCGACTAGGCCAACATCGTCGGTCTGCGGACTCTTGGCCGCGTCGGCCCGGCAATCATGCCAACCCTGCTTTCCGTCGCCGCCACGCGCGCCGTCGGGAACCGCCAGCAGCAAGCCTTCGCGGTCGGCGATCTCCATCCATTGCGACAGCGGCGCCGCGCCCGCCTCCAGGCCCAGCAGCTGGCGCGCCGAACCGCCGTGCCCATGCAGCAGAATCACCAGCGGACGCTTGCCTGCCGGCAAGGAATGCGGCGTCACCCGCAGATAATCGCGCGCGCCTTCCGGAAGCTGAATCCGCATCGACGCCACCTCCGCGCCCAGCGAAGCGGCGGCGGCCAAAGCGGCCGCTACGCCGCAGAACCACGTTTTCCAATCCATCGCCGCCTCCCTGGACCGCCGGCCCCTCTCGCCATGATTTCGTTCTATCACCCGCACAGGCTTCCGGCCAGCGCCATACCAACCTGCCAAACCGGGTCCCGCAGCGGCAGAAAACAAAAAAGCGGACCGAAGTCCGCTTTTGCCATGGTACTGACTGTCGCCTCAGTTGGCACCGCAGCAGGCCTTGTATTTCTTGCCGCTGCCGCACGGGCACTGATCATTGCGGCCCACCTTGTCGCCTTCGCGGCGAACGGTGGTGGGCGCCTGGTCCTTGGCGCGCCAGTAGGCGAACACCGCGGCCAGCGCGTCGCTCAGCTCGCCTTTGTAGCCGTCGACTTCTTCGTCGGTGAAAGTCAGCAAATCTTCGCCGCCTTCCTCGTCCTCGAAGGCGCCGCCCAGCACCAGCATCGGCATCATCAGGCTTTCGAAGCCCTCATCCTCTTCCGCCACTTCGAACCAGTCAGTGTCGACCAGATCGAGCGCGTACAGGTAGGCGTTGGCCCACGGCCAGTAGTCCGGCTCGCCCTCTTCGCCGCTGTCTTCCTCGGCGTACAGGATCAGGTCCAGCTCTTCGCCCGCCGCCAGCGCGTCGCGGGTGGCATCGAACAGTTTCTGCAGCAGGGCCTTCAGCTCGACTTCGTCGGCCTGGTTTTCGAAAGCCGGCGCGTCGCCCAGTACTTCCGGCAGCCAGAAGTCAGTGTCCACCGCGTCCGGACCGCTGACCAGTGCGGAGAAGAAGCCCTGCACCTCGTCCGGGCGCATGGTGCTGCCGCTGGCCGACAGCGGAGTCAGCAGAGTTTCGAGACGGGTCAGGTCTGCGTCATTGAAAACGGTTGCGGTCATGGTGTGATTCCTCTGGATGTATCTGGTCTGGCGGCATTGTAAGCCAAAAGCGCGGCGGCGGCCTCGCATTTCGACTAGCGTTCTTGTCCTCGATCAGGCCATCCTGGCGTCGTTCAGACTCAACTTTTCCACCATCGTCCTCCACATCAGGCATTTCTGGATTTTGCCGATGGCAGGCATCGGGAAACAACCGACAAGCTCGATGTAGCGATGAGTCTTGCAATGGGCGTTCCATCCCTGGCAAAAAGAACAGTGATGATTTCACACCGCGTCTTCGCTGCGTCCAAGCGACTCGCACGCCCCCTCCCCGCGAAGACATTGCATTTTGCCCCTTATCAGCCCTGGCAGCCCTCCGCAATGCCTCAGTTGCTTGCCAGAGCTACAGAGCTCTCCCTCATTGCGACGCAATGCCACTAGCTTTCCGATGTCAGCCACGATTCCCTGAACGCCGCTTTATCCATCTGTATTTTCCCTTCGGCAATACGAATCACTTACCCATTAAAAACAATAACTTACATCAGTAAACATACCAACTTGAATGGACAAAATCAGACTCCATACTCACGTGGCAGTAAAGCATTCGCTCTGGCAGTCATGTTGCGCCGATAAGCAGCCATCGGCAGTAAGAAACACCCATGCTCCACGTCTCCAGCCATATCAGGAAACCGAAGCCGGATATTTCGATATCAAATGTGACCGCTAACGAATCCTGATTGACTCTCTGATTTGGAGATTGACATGAAGAAAACGACACATTCCGTATTGATGGGCTTGGCCATACTTGGGAGCGCATCCCTGTTCAGCGTCGCTGCGCATGCCGCCACGGTGATCGGTCATGGCGGCAATTGTCTGGATGTCAGCGGAGGCGGCACGGCCAATGGCACCAATGTCCAGATGTGGCAATGCCAGCCCGGAAACGGCAACCAGCAATGGATACTCAGCCAGGGAAGAATCATTTGGGCAGGCACCAGCAAATGCCTGGATGTCTCCGGCGGAGGCACCGCCAACGGCACCAATGTCCAAATCTGGGATTGCCAAGCAGGCAACCGCAATCAGCAATGGTCGACCGACTCCAACTTTCCCGGCAGGATTGTCTGGGTCGGCGGCAAATGCCTGGATGTCAGCGGCGGCGGGACCACGAACGGCACCAACGTTCAGGTATGGGATTGCATGTCAGGCAACGATAATCAAGTATGGGTAGTGCGATAAAACGCTCAGGAGTCGTCAACGGCAGTCTTAGCTGCCGTCTCCTCCTATCCGCCAGATGCGGGACGCCTTCTGTGGTCCCGCATTCTTGACGCGGTACGAACACCTGGCGCCAAGCTCAGAACAAGGTGCGCAAGCCTCCTTCATCAACCTGCTCACTCAACAAAATGGCTGAGCCGTGCCCCTCGCTCCACATCATGATCCGACACATAGGCCCCGCTGCCCGGAAACGCGCCTTCAGGCAAATATCTGAATCCACGCGGCCACGCATTCTTCAATACCCTGCTGGCCCGCCTCGCCTAACGGGACACTCATTCCCCCTGTCGATCATGACTGGCCGCAGCGCTTGCGATGCGGTTTTTCGGCAACGGCGCTCTTCAAATCTTGAATGAACAATTGACGGTTACGTAAACGTAAATCAAGCTTTCAGCAAGCCGCGTGGGAAAAACGCTACAATCGCGCCTGTAAGGAAATCCATGAACCAAGCCGAACTATTCACCATCTCCGACCTGGCGCGCGAATTCGACGTCACCCTGCGCACCATCCGCTTCTATGAAGAGCAAGGCCTGATCGAGCCCCAGCGCGACGGCCGCCAACGCCTGTTCACCCGCCGCGACCGCGCCCGGCTGAGGCTGATCCTGCGCGGCAAGCGCATCGGCCTGTCGTTGGCGGAAATCCGCGAAATCATAGACATGTACCAGCTGGCCCACGACGAAGCCAGCCAGTCCCAGAAGCTATTGGACCTGCTGCTGGCCCGGCGGCGCCAGCTGGAAGAGCAGCGCCGCGACATCGACGCGGTGCTGGACGAGATCGGCACGCTGGAAGCGCACTGCCGCGGCGTGATCGCCAGCGACGGCGCGGCGGCCTGACCCAACAGATTATTGCATTGGCATTTTCGCTTCGGCAGAATGATGGCCCCGATTCAGGAGATGCCGTCATGCCCAGCCCATACACCGCCCCATACACGCTGCAACCGCTCACCCCCGAGCGCGCCGAGGCGTTCTGGCAGTTGACGGACAGCGTGGCCAGAGAGCGGCGCTACATGCCATTTCTGGAAATCGCGCAAGCGGACTCGGCGGAATACGTGCGCAGCCAACTAGCCAGCCAAGCGCCGCATTTGTTGTTGCTGGACGGCAACCAGGTCGTCGGGTGGTGCGATGTCACCCTTCATCGCCTTCCCAGTTGTCAGCATGGCGGCACATTGGGCATGGGCTTGCTTCCCCGCTACCGCGGCATGGGCCTGGGCGGGTGGCTGCTGGAAAGCACATTGCACTTAGCGGAACAGCGCGGCCTCCGCCGTCTGGAGCTGACCGTGCATGAAGATAATCTCAACGCGATCAAGCTTTACGAAAAGCATGGTTTCCAACTGGAAGGCCGCAAGCGCAACGCAGTACGCATCGATAGCCGCTATAAAAACGTCCTGATGATGGCTCGCTTGAGCGCCGACGCCGCGCCAGGCAATCCTCGGCCCTGAATTCCCATACCGTGGCGGCTTACCGCCACGATCTCCGCCGGGGATCCTCTACCCGGATCAAGCTTCGCAGAAACTGTCAACCAGTATTTGTGGCATTCCAACGATCCCAATAGCAATCCGATTTCCGCACCAACATTAATAACAATGCCATTAATATTTCACTGCACTTCCATTTTCCCTGCGCCTGGAAAATATCAATCATTAGAACAAAACTAACAATTCCAATTAGCCTAGATAACATTGCCAATAATTACATGACACTCCGCGCCTAACTATCGAAGAGGCCATCCCCCCTCCAGCCATCACGCATCAAATCACGCCCCTCAGCTTCCAAACCATATCTTTCAATCACAAATCCAATAGAGGGTAAATTTTTCAGCCAATTTTTGGCTTATTTCAGCTAAAAATCCGGCATGAATTTGATCAACGAGAAATATAGCTTCTCGTTTTCCCATTCAAAACTTTCGAAAAACAAACCCAGAAATATACTCAAAAACCTGTCCTAGATAACAGGTCACACCAAAGCAACGTGGTCGTATTATTTTCGAAAAAATAAAATGATAATTTCATAAAAAATAAAATCAAACCCTTATCCGCATGATGCAACGCCAGAATAACGTTTAGTAGAACTGCAGGAGATTCGGAAATTGCAGACCCACGCATCAATGACGGACGCCATTCTATCTTCGCTGGAACATTCCCAGTCGGGCGTAGAGCGACACATCGCCATATTTGAGGAAAATGGCGAAGAAAAACGAATCTCCCATGCCGATCTGGCCCGGCGCGCGCTGGCCGTCGCCGCGGCCCTGCGCGAATTGGGCGCGTCGCGCAACGATCTCATCATCCTGGCACTGCCCGCCTCCATCGACCATCTGCTGCTGCAAACCGGCTGCGCGCTGCTAGGCGCCCTGCCCTGTACCGCGCCGTTGCCGGGCCGGACGCAAGCCGACTCTTCGCGCAACCAGATCCATCTCGCCTGCCGGCTGTTCTCGCCGCGCCTGCTGATCGCGGCGCCGCCTCAGGCCGACATCCTGCGGCAACAACTCGCCGGGCTGCCGGTGCGCGTGCTCTCCACCATGGAGGTGGAGCTGGCAGCCGAGGCCGCCGGTTCAATCCAGCCTTTCCGCGCCAGCCCGGACGATGCCCACCACGTGCAACTGACCTCCGGCTCCACCGGCCGCCCCAAAGCCGTGGTGCTGAGCCACCGCAACGTCATCGACAATGTGCGCGGCATCGGCGGCGTCGTCGGCTATGATCCGGCGCGCGGCGACGCCTCCGCCAGCTGGTTGCCGCTCTACCACGACATGGGCCTGGTCACGCTGCTGTCCAATCTTTACTACCAGGCGCCGCTGCTGCTGATGCAGCCGTCCGGCTTCATCCGCAATCCGCTGGGCTGGCTCAAGCGCATCGCCTCCTTCGGCGCCACCACCACGGCCACGCCCACCTTCGGCCTGCAATACTGCGTGCGCCGCTACCGCGCCGCGTCCATGCAGGACGTCGATCTCTCCTGCCTGCGCAACATCTTCATCGGCGCCGAGCGGGTCGACCTAGCCTGCCTGCAGGAGTTTTCCCGGGTGTTCGAAGCGCACGGGCTATCCCGCTCCGCGCTGCAGCCGTGCTACGGCATGGCGGAAACCACGCTGGCCGCCACCATGCACGACGCCACCGCCGGTTACGACCGCCAGTCGTTTACCTATTTGATTCCCGACCGGATCGATTCCGACGCCCTCGTCGCTGACGCCGTCGCCCGCCCCGCCGACGCGCGGACGCGCGCCGCGGAAACGGTGCTGGCGATGGGCAAGCCGATTCCCGGCATGTCGCTGCGCGTGGTCGACGCCAACGGCGCCGAGGCCGCGGCCCGCAAGATCGGCGAGATCCAGCTGCGCGGCAGTTCGCTGATGTCCGGCTATCTTCCCGCCGAAGGGCAGAACGAGCCCTACCGGCCGGGCGAATGGTTCGCCACCGGCGACCTGGGCTATCTCGCCGACGGCCAGCTGTTCGTGCTCGGCCGGCAGAAGGAAATCATCATCATCCGCGGCAGCAACTATTTTCCCCACGAAATAGAAGACGCGCTGGCCGCCCATCCGCTGCTGGCAGGCGGCAACGCCATCGCCGCCACCGGCGTCTACGACGAAACCCAGGGCACCGAGAACCTGATCGCGATGATCGAATTCGATCGCGAAGACCAGCAAACCGCGCTGCGGGCCGAACTGCAAGCCATGCTGCGCGAGCGCTTCGGCTTCGGCGCCCACGCCATCGTCTTCGTCGCCAACGGCAGCCTGCCGCGCACCACCAGCGGCAAGCTGCAAAGGCTGAAATGCCGTGGCCTCTACATCGAACAGGCCTTGCGCGACGTGGATCAGGAAACCGCGACGACGGCCTGACGGCGGCCCCCGCGCCCTACCCTCACAATCAAACGGAAGCCCCATGCACACCACCACTCCGCTGGCGGACGGCGCCACCGCGCCCGCCACTCAGGCCACCAGCTTGCCGGAACTGGCCGCCCAGCCCGTGCTGCAGCGGCTGCGCAGCTACGGCGAAGCGCCAGCCGGCCTTGCCGCCATCGTGGCGCGCGCCTCGGCCCGTCTGCTGGATTCAGACATGCTGATCCGGCAGACGGCGCAGCCATTCGCCGCGCCGGAAGCCAGCGCGCACGCGCCGGTGCCGCTGGAGCACCGCGAGCACGCGCTCAGCGAAAGCATACTGGGGCAGATACGCCGCGATGGCCTGGCGCCGCACTACAAGCCCTTCATGCGCACCTTCGCCCGCATCCTGTTTTCGCTGTTCCTGACGCCGGACCAATACGACCGGGCCTGCGCCTGCATAGACAGCGGCAACAATCTGCGCTTCCTGATGAGCGACGCCGGCGGCCCGACGCTGGGCAGCTGGCGCACCGTGGCCCAGCCCGACGGCGATGGCTTCAAGCTGCGCATAGACAAGGTCTGGGGCATGTATGCCAACCTGGACGGCATGGCCATCGTCGCCGCGCGTACTCCGGGCAGCTTCTTCCCATCTGCTTTCCTGGTCTGGCCCGAACAGTACGCGACGCTGCAGCGCAGCCTATGCGGCGACAGCTTCCTCGACGACGTGGTGCAGCTGGGCAATGTGCGCGGCGAAGTGACGGTGGCCGCCGCCGACAAGCTGAAGGCCGGCGGCCCGGCGGCGCTGAACAAATACCTGACCACGGTGCGGCCCTACCTGGTTCGCGCGCTGATGGCCCACGTCGAATGGCTGCACGGCCAGGGCCGGCTCCGGCTGGGCGAGGACGAGCGCGCGGCGCGCGACTTCATCGCCGCCGCCGCCCGCGCCAAGACCCAGACCGGCACTTACGCCGCCGAGGACGTGCACAAGGTGCTTGCGCTGAAGTTCGCCTCCAATGAACTGCTGCTGCATCTGGCATCCAGCGGCGCCGTCGAACGCTTCGCCGACCAGCGCGACCTGCTGGCCTTCACCAAGATGGAAGGCAGCTCCTACCGCTGCTACCACGAGCTGCGCGCCGCCGCGCGCGCGCAAAACGCCTGATCCCCCCCTCAACTAGGAGAAACACCATGTCCGAAACCATCAACACCCTGGAAATGCTGCGCAAGGAAACCGCCAAGATCCTGAACGTGGAAACCGTGGACACCCACGTCGGCCTCGGCGAGCTGGGCATCGACTCCCTGAACGTCGTCGAGCTGATCGTGTTCTGCGAGCAGCTGTACGGCTCGATCGACCCGGAGCAGCTGAACATCACCCAATTCACCACGCTGGAGCAGCTGGACGCCCAGCTGCAGCAGCAAACCGCCTGATCGCCACGCCTAGGCCGGGGACCGCCATGACCGAACCGCAAACGCCGCCCGCTTTCCGGGTCGACGTCGTCGCCTACCGCCAGACGGAAACGCCGTTCGTCTCGGCGTCGGTGCCCTTGGCCGAAGCAGCCGCCGAACTCGGCCGACGCGCGGGCGTCGAGGCCGACCGCCATGCGGCGGGCGCCCGCATCGACGACTACATCGTCACTTCCACCGTGCTGTCCCAGTACCTGGCCGACGACACCCCGGAAGCGGAACGCTTCCGCCAAGCCATCGCCGACGGCTGCGGCCGCGAGCCGGACTGGATCACCAATGGCTACGAATGCACCGGCTGGGGCTATATCCTGCGCCACGTCAAAGACAAGGCCAGACTGACCGGCCCGCGCCGACTGCTGCTGCAGATCGTCGACGTCGACATCCACAATTTCGCCTTCTGGCGCGGCACCAGCCGCTGGGGCCGCTCCGGCTTCGGCATCGCCACGCTGCTGCTGGACATCCACCCGGACGGCGACGACGGCGCGCTGTTGCTGGGCACCGCGCCCCAAGCGCACGCGCTGACCATGATGGGCCGCGCGCTGGGCCGCTTCACCGTGCCCCGCCCCGGCACCCCGCTGGCGTTGCCCTTCTTCCCCGAAGCCACCCGCCATGCGCTATTCAAGAGCTTCAACGCCGCCGCCGCCCACCCCGACCACTACCCTCGCTTCGGCCATGCCTTCGGCAGCGACCCGTGGCTATCGCTGCTGGCGGAAATGGAGGCTGGAGAAGATTACGCCGGCGGGCGTTGCGTGCTGGCCTCGCTGGCGCTGAACGGCTATTTCTCCATCGCCGAACTGGCCTTCGCGCCGGACCTGCGCCACTCGCTGGAGGCCGCATGACACCGCAGCAAACCCTGGCGCTGCGCCTGACGCGCAACCCCGACCACGGCCGCGCCGCGCCTTGCGCCAGCGTCAATCTGCCGCTGCTTGAAACACAGGATTACGCGCGCCGCCACGCCTACGCGCGCGCCAACCCGGCGCCGGTGCTGGTCAACCACCGCCAGTACTACGCGCTGCTGGACCGCCTGGTCCGGCAAGCATGGCCTGGACTGGGCGAGCGCTGCCGGCTGTTCGTGCAGCTGCGGCTGCCGGCGATGGACCTGGCGCTGCCGGCCTCGCTGCTAGACGCGCGGGTGACGGTGGGAGCGGGCCTGGCGCGGGAGGCCGCGCAGCGCGCCGGCCTCGATCCGGCGCCGGTGGCCTGGATCGCCGCCGAGCGCGTACGACGCGACCTGTGGGACGCCGGCGACAACACGCTGCGCCTGGCTTTCTGGAACGCAGGCCAGCCCGATCCGGCCGCCCTGCTCCTGCCCGCGCTGGACGCGCTGGCGCCCCGCTTTCTGGATCTGACCGACGGCGGCCCTGCCGCCGACGCCACGCGATAGAGGAATCGATATGCAAGCGACGCTAGAGACGCGGATGGATGCCGCCCAGCCGTATAAATGGAACTTCGCGCTGGACGCATTCATGTCCGAAAACTACGACTTCGGCGACGACAGCCTGAACGCCATTTACCAGAAAGCCAAGGCCAACCAGTGGGACGTCAACACCGATCTCGACTGGAGCAGCGAGCTGAGCGCCGACAACCCGCTGGGCATGCCGGACGGCACGCTGCTGATCTACGGCAGCGATGTCTGGAACAAGCTGGACGCCAAGGGCCGGGCCGAAGTGCGCCACCATTCGCAAGGCTGGACCCTGTCCCAGGTGCTGCACGGCGAACAGGCGGCGCTGATCTGCGCGTCCAAGCTGGCGGTGGCCGAGGAAAGCCTGTCGGCGCGGCTGTGCGCTGCCGGCCAGATCATGGACGAAGCCCGCCACATCGAGGCTTTCGGCCGCCTAGTCAACGACAAGCTGCCGATCAGCTATCCGATGAGCCAGTCGCTGAAGAGCCTGCTGGGCGACACCATCACCAGCAGCCATCTGGACATCACCAATCTCGGCATGCAGGTGCTGGTGGAAGGCATCGCGCTGTCGCTGTTCCAGAGCATCGTCGCCTACACCCAGGACCCGTTCATCCGCGACCTGGTCACCCGCATCCAGCGCGACGAGGCCCGCCACTTCGCCATCGGCCGCATCACGCTGTGCCGCGTCTACAAGGAGATGACGGACACCGAGCGCAAGGAGCGCGAGGAGTTCGTCGCCGAAGGCGCCCACACCCTGCATGAACACCTGTGCGCCGACGACATCTGGGAGCCGATGGGCCTGTCGAAGAAAGAGTGCGGACACCTGGTGCGGAACTCCCCGGTCACCAGCTCGATGCGCCGCTCCATCTTCCGCCGCCTGGTGCCCACCATACGCGAGATGGGCCTGCTCAGTCCGCGGGTGCAGCGGGTGTTCGAGCAGCTGCAGGTGATGGACTACGCCGCCATGCCGCTGCCGGCCTGAGGAGGATAACGCATGACAAGCATCGCCAGCATTCCAGTCCAAATGGGCATCGCGGCCGCCGCCTACCATTTTCCCGGCGAGCTGCAGGATATCGAAGCCTGCGCCGGCCAGCACAATTGGCCGGATGCCCGCGTCCAGGCCATCATCCGCTCCGGCTGCCGCCACTTTCATGCCGCGCCCGACATCGGCGAGGTCGAGCTGGCCGAACGCGCGATGGCGCGGCTGTTCGACGAAACCGGCCTCAAGCCGGCCGACGTCGGCGCGGTGATCCATGTGCATACCCAGCTGTTCAGCGTGCCGGCCGCGCCGCGCAGCCTGCCGCTGGAGCTGGTCTCGCGCTTCGGCATCCGCCCACTGTGGACCGGCTCAGTCAATCAGCTGAACTGCTCGTCCAACGCCGCGGCGATCCAGCTGGCCGGCGCGCTGATGGCCAGCTACGCCGAGCTGCGCCACGCCATCATCGTGTCGGTCGACCGCGTCTACGGCGAACGCTTCCGCCTGCGCCAGATGTCCGGCATCCAGAGCGACGGCGCCGCCTGCCTGCTGCTCAGCCGCGACTGCCGCCGCAACCGCATCGGCGCGCTGGCGCTGCGCAACTACGGCAAGTGGCACCAGGGATCGGACACCAACGCCGCGGTGGAGCGCGACATGATCAACCTGGAATGGCACTACACCCGCAAGGTGATGCAGCAGGCGGTGGCCGACAGCGGCGTGGCGCTGGAAGACTACGGCTGCCTGCTGCCGCACAACTCCGACCACAAGGGTTGGATCTCCATCTGCAAGGCGCTGGACATCCCGGTGGACAGGCTGCGCGCCGACAACATCCTGCTGAAGGGACACGCCTGCTGCTCTGACCTGGCGGTCAATCTGGCCGACATCGGCCTGGCCGAAGTGGACGCCGGCCGCCATCTGCTCAGCGTCACCCAATCCAACAGCGGCGCCTTCTCCGCCCTCACCCTGCATCCGGTGGCCAGCCATGACGCGAACTGACGCCCTCTCCATCCCGCTGCCGGAAAACGACCAGGCCATTCAGTGGCTGTGGGACGTCAAGACCCCCGGCTACGTGTTCGACCCGTCCATCGCGCTGGCGCGCTACCGCAGGCTGCGCGAGCTGCTGGACACCGGGCTGATCGTGTCGCTCAAGGCCAATTCCAATCTGGAGCTGCTGATACGCTGCGGCCATGGTTTCGTCGATGGCGTCGAGCTGGCCAGCCTGGGCGAGCTCGATCTCGCCGTCGGCCGGATAGCGGCAACCAAATACGTCAACAATCCCTCGATGGACGAGACCTTCATGCGCGCCGCGCTCGCCTCGCGCTGCGTCTTCATCATCGACAGCCTGGGCCAGGCCGAACGGCTGGCCGGGCTGATGGGCAAGCAGCCGGCGCCGCAGACCGTGCTGCGGCTGAACGCGGCCGAGCTGATGCCGGGCCGCCGCCGCGAAGCGGCCGACCATTTCGGCATGAGCCCGCAAGAAGCGCTGCTGGCCGCTGCGGCGCTGAGCCGCGCCGACATTCCCGTCATCGGCCTGCACAGCTTCGCCGGCTCGCACCAGTTCCGCGTGGACGACAGCGGCGGCGACTCGGCCGATCTCGCCCACGCGCTGGCCGCTTTCGCCGCCGACGCGGCCGGCGCCACCGGCGCGCCGATCGAGTTCCTCAACTGCGGCGGCGGCTTCGGCGAGCGCTTCCACGACGACGAGGCCGCCTTCGCCGCCTACCGCGAGCGCCTGGCCCCGCTGCGCCGCCGCTTCCGGCTGGTCCACGAATCTGGCCGCGGCATCTTCGCCGGCGCCGGCCTGTTCGCCACCCGCGTCCGCGCGGTGAAAACGCTGGGCGGCCGCACCGTGGCCGTCTGCGACGGCGGCCTCAGCCACAACTTCCTGCTGGCCCGCACCGAATCCGCAATCAAGAAATACGCGCGGCCCAGGCTGCTGCACCGCCAGCCGGCCGCCGACGGCGCGGCGGTCGCCCCGGTGCAGTACGTCGGCAGCACCTGCAGCCGCGCCGACATCATCGGCTGGCAGCCGGATGCCATCGCCGCGCCGGGCGTCGGCGACTTGGTGATCTTCGAGCAATGCGGCGCCTACCACCCCAGCTACAGCGTCAGCGGCTTCCTGTCGCTGGGCGCCGCCGGGGCCTACATCCACCAGTCCGGAGCAAGCGAATGAACCGCGCCCGCGTCAGCCTCTATCATCTGCTGCAACTGAGCGCCGAGCGCCATGGCGAACGCCCGGCTTTCGCCCAGGGCGAGGTCCGCGCCGACTACGCCCGGCTGCTGGCCGACGTCCGCGGCCACGCCGCGCGACTGGCCGCCGCCGACCTCCAGCCCGGCGATCGGGTGGCGGTGTACGCCGGCAAACAATACGACACCGTGGCGATGATGCTGGCCGTCAACGCCCGCGGCGCCATCCTGGTGCCGATCAATCCGCAGCTGAAGCCGGCCCAGGTCCGCCACATCCTGCAAGACAGCGGCGCGCGCCTGCTGCTCAGCAGCGGCCCGCGGCTGCAGCGGCTCAAGGAGGCGCTGGAGGATCTGGCGCTGGACGCCTGGAAACTGGAGGCGCTGCCCGAAGCCGTTCTCGACACGCCGGAGCCGGCGGTGGTCGACAACGATCCGGCCGCCATCCTCTACACCTCAGGCTCCACCGGCCGCCCCAAGGGCGTGGTGCTGTCGCAGCGCAACCTGGTGTCCGGCGCAGACAGCGTATCGGCTTACCTGGGCCTGGCCGAGGACGACGTGGTGCTCGGCATCCTGCCGCTGAGCTTCGACGCCGGCCTCAGCCAGCTGACCACCGCCTTGGCCAGCGCCGCCTGCTACGCGCCGCTGGACTTCCTGCAGCCCAATGAGGTGCCCGCCTTCTGCGAGCGCCACGGCGTCACCTCGATCACCGGCGTTCCGCCGTTATGGATGCAGCTGATGGCTGCCGCCTGGCCGGCGCAAACCGGCGCGCGCGTGCGCCGCTTCGCCAATACCGGCGGCCATATGCCGGGCCCGTTGCTAGACAGGCTGCGGCAGGCCTTCCCTCAGGCCAGGCCTTATCTGATGTACGGCCTGACCGAAGCCTTCCGCTCCACCTATCTGCAGCCGGAAGACGCCGCCGGCCGCCCCGGCTCCATCGGCAAGGCAGTCCCCAACGCCGACATCCGCGTGCTGCGGCCCGACGGCGGCGAATGCGCGCCGGGCGAGGCGGGCGAGCTGGTCCACCGCGGCGCCTTCGTCACGCTGGGCTACTGGAACGATCCCGAGCTGACCGCCCACCGCTTCCGGCCGTGGCAAGGCCCGCACGGCCAGATTCCGCGCGGCGACATCGCCGTCTGGTCCGGCGACATCGTCTACCGCGACGACGAAGGCTATCTGTACTTCGTCGCCCGCGGCGACGACATGATCAAGACCTCGGGCTACCGCGTCAGCCCCACCGAGGTGGAGGAAATCCTGTTCGCCCTGCCCGGCGTCCATGAAGCGGCCGCCTTCGGCGTGCCCCATCCGATGCTGGGAGAGGCCATCGTCGTCGGCCTGCACGCTGCGGACGGCGTGGCCGAGTCCGAACTGGTCCGGCTGTGCCGCGAGCGGCTGCCCGGCTATATGGTGCCGCAGCACCTGGCCCTGCACGCTGAGCCGCTGCCGCGGAATCCGAACGGCAAGATAGACCGCAAAGCGCTGAAGCAGCGCTTCGTCGGCCTGTTCGCCTCCTCTTCCACCATCAACGGGTAACGCCATGCTCAGAATCCGCGCCATCGCCTCCGCCGTGCCGGAGCGCTCCGACTTCCACGGCGTGCAGGCCGCCGAACGCAACTTCGGCTACGGCCACCTGCTGTTCCCGTCCGCCGCCAGCGCGCTGCCGCGCGGCAAAGGCCGGCTGGACGAGGAGGAAAGCCTGCGGCTGATGCCCGGCTCCCCGGCCGCGCTGCCGGTGGCCGAGGCCAAACTCAGCCACGCCGACCTGGCGCTGCAAGCCGTGGCCGCGCTGCGCGAGCAAGTCGCCGCAGAGGAGCTGGCCGCCGTCAGCCACATCGTCGTCGCCAGCGCCTCGCTGAACCAGCGCATCAACGAATCGGTGGCCGGCCGCGTCCAGCACGCGCTGGGCCTGGACGAGGCTCTGCCGTTCGCGGTCGGCCAATCCGGCACCGCCGGCGCCTACAACGCGCTGCCGCTGATCGATTCGCTGGTCCGGCTGGGAGGCCGCGTGCTGCTGGTGGCCACCGATAAATGGCTGTACCCCTTCTTCCGCGCCTGGGGCGATCTGGTGGCCTACGGCGACGGTGCGGCGGCGATGCTGCTGGACGGCGGCGATGGCGGCTGGGGCGCGATCGAGGCCCACGCGGTCCACTACGGCGAGGCCATCGCCAATCCATGGGCACACGCCCCAAACCGGCTGGCCGACCTGCTGCTGCCGCAGGCGCTGGCCGCGGCGCGCGCGGCGCTGGACAAGGCCCGCATCCGCCCGTCCGACATCGACTACATGCTGCCGGCCGGCTTCGGCGCAGCCTTCGCCGCCCGCGTCGGCGACGAGCTGGGCATCGCGCCGGAACGCCGCGCCGCGCGCGCCGGCGGCCACCTATCCAACGCCGATCCGCTGCTGGCGCTGATGGAACTGCGCGCCTCGCTGCAACCGGGACAACAGGCCACCGCCCTGCTGTGGGACGCCGCGCTGTGCGGCGTCGCCGGCGCCGTCGTCGCCAGAATCTCCGCCGCGGCCTGAACGCCAACAAGGAAAACGATATGTCCGCTTACAAAGTCAGCCTGCGCGAACTGCGCTTCTTCCTGTGGGAGCAGAACCAGTCCGCGCGCCGCTTCCTGTCGCGGCCGCCGTTCGACGACAAGGACCGCGACCACTACGACCTCCTGCTGGAGAAGGCGCGCGCCTTCGCGCTGGATCTGGGCCGCGCCTACCAGGCGTCCGACCGCCAGGAATGCCGGCTGCTGGACAATGGCGAGGTGGAGATCCCGCGCGAGTTCCACCCGCTGTGGCAGCGCTACAAGCAGGAATGGGTGCCGGTGCTGGGCAATGGCGGCGACGTCCACCGTCCGGCGCTGCCGCCCATCGTCCGCCAGGCGATACAGGAAATGTTCATGGGCGCCAATCCGGCCTTCATGACCTACGGCGGCTTCAACCTGCCGGCGATCAAATTGTTCCGCCTGCACGGCACGCCGGAACAGAAGGCCGTTTATCTGGACAAGCTGCAGCGCCACGAATGGGATGCCTGTTTCTGCGCCACCGAGGCCCAGGCCGGCAGCGACCTGACCGCAGTGAAAACGCTGGCCGAGCCGCTGGAACAGGACGGCGTCTACGCGGTGACCGGCGAGAAGGTGTTCATCTCGGCCGGCATGCACAGCCTGACCGACAACACCGTCTACTTCGTGCTCGGCCGCCTGGGCAACGCCGGCGGCAGCTCCTATTCGCTGTCCTGCCTGCTGGTGCCGCGCTTCTGGCCGAATCCGGAAACCGGCGAGCTGGAAGAAAACTTCGTCGAGTGCGCCGAGCTGCCGGTGAAGATGGGCCTGAAGGGCTGCGCCAATACCCGGCTGGTCTTCGGCCGCAAGGGCGTCACCCGCGGCGCGCTCTTGGGCGGCCGCAAAAACGCCGGCCTGCTGCAACTGATCCCGCTGATGAACCAGGCGCGCATCAGCACCGCGGTCATCGGCCTGGGCCTGGCC
Source organism: Chromobacterium indicum (assembly GCF_039708975.1). Classification (NCBI taxonomy): domain Bacteria; kingdom Pseudomonadati; phylum Pseudomonadota; class Betaproteobacteria; order Neisseriales; family Chromobacteriaceae; genus Chromobacterium; species Chromobacterium indicum. The sequence goes on along the minus strand of NZ_JAYFSJ010000008.1, from coordinate 32,314 downwards.
TCGTCGGCCTATCTGCATTCGGTGGAGTTCGCCGCCAAACGCTTGCAGGGCCGCTCGATCGAACGCACCTCGGACAGCGGCGCGCCCAGCCTGCCCATCGCCGAGCATGGCGACGTGCAGCGGATGCTGCTGGAAATGAAAGCCCGCGTCGAAGGCTGCCGCGGCCTGCTGGGCAAGCTCACAGCCGCGTCCACCGAAGCCTTCGCGCTGGAAGCCGAGGCCGCGCCGGACGAGATGAAGGTGGAGAAACAGCGCAAGCTGGTGCAACTGTTGACCCCGGTGTGCAAGGCCTTCGTCTCCGATCAGGCGTGGAAAATCTGCGAGCTGGCGATACAGGTGCACGGCGGCATCGGCTACACCGACGCCTATCCGGTGGAGCAGAACGCGCGCGACGTGAAAATCCTGTCGATCTGGGAAGGCACCAACTACATCCAGGCGCAGGATCTGGTGCGCGACAAGCTGGGCTTCGGCCGCAACTCCCGCCTGATCAAGTATCTGCGCGAGGAGTTGAACGCTTTCCTAAACGACGCCGACGCTTCCGCCGCACTGGCGCCGCTGTCGCGGCGGCTGGACGAGGCGATGGCCGCCGTGGAGGCGTCGCTGGAGCGAATAGGCGAAGCCGTGCGCGACGGCCGCATGCAGGAGAGCAGCCAGTTCTACACCCGTTTCCTGGAAATGCTGGGCTACACCGTCTCCGGCTGGACGCTGCTGGAAGGCGCCCATCTCGCCGCGCGCGCGCTGGAGAGGGAGCTGCCGCCGTCCGAAGCCGCCTTCTACCGCGGCAAGCTGAAAACCGCCCGCTATTTCTTCGCCAACATCCTGCCGACCGTGCACCTGCACGGCCGGATCATCGCCGACCTGCCGGCGGCGGCCGTCGCCGTCGCCGTAGACGAACTCGCCCAGGAGGACCGCCATGACGCAGACCGTCGCCACGCCGCCATCTGAGGCCGCGCCGCAATCGCTGTTCGGCGGCCCCCGCACGCTGTACCGCGGGACGGACATCGACGGCGCCACCATCGAGCCCAATGAAGGCCTGTGGGTGCGCGGCAGCAATCTGAACGAACTGATAGGCGGCATCGATTTCGCCAGCGCGCTGTGGCGGGTGTGGTTCGGCGAGATGCCGGAGCCCGCCATCGCCGCCGCGGTGGACGCCGCGCTCGCCGCCGTGTCCGCGGCGCTGGTCGGCGAAGCCGGCCAAGCCGCCATCGCCGCAGTGCGGGCGGTGGCGGATGGCGGCGCCGGCATGGTGCAGGCCGCCGCCTGCGGCTTCCTCGCCGATCTGTCGGCGCTGGAAGCCGTCGCCCGCGAACAGGCAGCCACGCGCGGCCTGCCGGACGACGAGGACTTCATCCAGGGCCTGGCCGCCATCGCCTGCGCGCCGGTTTTCCTGGCCGCGGCGCTGGGAGGCGGAGCCGAATCCGGCGGCGCCCGCCATGCCGAGCGTACTCTGGCCGCGATGCGCGCCGTCCGCCGCGACGAGACGGCCATCCGCGTCGCCGACGCGCTGCTGGTGGCCTGGCACGCCGGCTTCGGCTACATCACGCCGACGGTGCTGGTGCCGCGCGTCGCCATCGGCACCGGCGTCACCCTGACGCAGGCAGTGGCGGCCGGCTTCATGGCCAGCGGCCCCAAACATGTCGGCGCCGCCGAAGAGGCGCTGGCCTGGCTGAAGGCCATCGGCCCGGACGCCGGCGACGACGCGGTCCATGCCGCCGTCGACGCCGCGCTGGACTCGCCGGGCCAGCTATTGTTCGGCTTCGGCCATCCGCTGTTCGTCGAAGACCCCCGCCCGCCGCGCATCCGCGCGCTGTTCGCCGAATGGGGCTTCGAAGGTCCGCATGTCCGGCTATTCGACCTCGCCTGCCGCCGCGCGCTGGAACGCAAGGGCCTGCGGCCGAACATCGATTTCATCACCGCCGCCGCATTGCTGGACCTGGGCGTGGAGGAGCCGCGCTGGGGAGTCGGGCTGGGGCTGTGCGCCCGTGTCGCCGCGATGGTGGCGCACGCGATAGAACGCCGCGACCGGCCCGCCTTCGGCGTCAGCAGCAAGGCGGCCCGGAAGTTGTTGGCCACCGTCCCCGTCGGCTGGCTTTGAACGCGACTCAAGAAAAGCCTGATGCCGCGTTGCGCCTCCTTGGCGTACGAATTGTACCGTCCGCGTCGGCGCGCCTTGCCTCAGGCCTTTCTTTAGCCGCTCGCCACCCTGTTTGTTTAATTGGAGAAACCCGATGCTACTGAAAAACCTCCGCCCCGCCGACGAATACGACCGCTTCGCCTCCCAAGCGCTGGAGCCCTGGGATGTGCTGTTCGTCGCCCGCATCCGCCAGCTGGCCCGCGACATGGCGCCCGGCGCGCTGGTCGACATCGGCACCGCCACCGCCGTGGTGCCGGTACGCTTGGCCGCCGACCCGGTGTTCAAGGACTGGCGCTTCGTCGGCCTGGATCTGGATGAAACCATGCTGAACGGCGGCCGCCCGCGCATCGCCGAGCTGGGGCTGGAAAGCGTGATCGAGCTGAAAGTCGGCGACGCGCAGAACCTGCCGTTCGCCGACGGCAGCCTGGCGATGGCAGTCAGCCGCGCCACCCTGCACCACCTGCCGGACAAGCTCAAAAGCCTGACCGAAATGTACCGCGTGCTGCAGCCGGGCGGCATCGGCCTGGTGCACGACATGCGCCGCGACGTGTCGCCGGCGCTGCTGGAAAAATTCACCCAGATGCGCGCTGCCGTCGGCTACCCGCCCACCCACGTCGAGGAGAAGGTGACGCTGGACGAGGCGCGCGCGCTAGTGGCCGAAGCCGGTCTCGCCGACTGCAGCGCGGTGACCAGCCCCGGCATCGGCCTGGGCGCGCTGGGCTTCGAAATCCTGATCCGCAAGCCGCTGCCGGCCTAAGCGAGGAGACGACGATGGAACACGCCGCCGATGCCGTTCCGCGCTGCGGGCTGGATCTGCAACACGACCCGCGGGTGGACTGCCGCCCGCTGTCGCCATGGCGGATGCCGCTGCTGATCACGCCGCGCGACGACGCGCTGCGCGACAGCCCGGCCGCGGTCGCCGACTGGTACCGCGACAGCCTGCCGGCGCTGGAACAGGCGCTGCTGGAATACGGCAGCCTGCTGCTGCGCGGCTTCGCGCTGCGCGACACCGCCGATTTCCAGGCCATCGCCCAGCTGCATCCCGAACATGCTTTCGGCTATATCGGCGGCGCCACGCCGCGCCGCAATATAGACGGCAAGGTGTACGAGTCCACCCGCATTCCCGCCTCGCTGAAAATCGGGCTGCACCAGGAAAAGGCCTATATGGCGCACTATCCGCGCCGACTGGCCTTCTTCTGCAAGCAGCCATCGGACAGCGGCGGCGAAACCGTCATCTGCGACATGCGGGCGGTGACGCGGCGGCTGCCGCCGGAACTGGTGGAGCGCTTCCGCCAACGCGGCATCCAGTACCTGCGCAATTTCCGCCGCCCGAGCGCCGACGGCGAGCCGCGCAACTCGACGCTGCGCGAATACCACCGGCCCTGGGACGACGTGTTCCAGAGCGACGATCCGGCCCGAATCGAACAACTGTGCCGCGACACCGGCCTGGCCTGCCGCTGGCTGGACGACGGCAGTCTGACCGTGTCCCACGTCGGCGGCGCCACCGTGCGCCATCCGGCCACCGGCGAGGAAATCTGGTTCAACCAGCTGTCCACCCAGCACAACAACGCGCGCTCGATGGGCGTGGCCGGCTACGAATACATCCGGCTGCTGTACCGCGACCGGCCGGCGCGGCCATACGAGGTGAGGATGGGCGACGGCGAGGCCATCGCGCCGGAAGACCTCGCGCCGGTCTACGACGCTCTGGAGGCCGAGGAAATCGCTTTCCCCTGGCAGCGCGGCGACCTGCTGCTGCTCGACAACATCGCCGTCGCGCATGGCCGCAATCCCTTCCAGGGCCCGCGCGAAATCCAGGTCGCGCTGTTCGACTGAACGCATTGCGAGGAGATCCATGCCCATCCGCCAACTGAGCCGTTCCTACCTGATCCACGCCGCCGCCTTCGCGCCGGCGATCGCCTTCCTGCTCTGGGGCCGCTTCGGCTCCGGCGACGCCGGCGCGCGCTGGTCCGCCGCCTACCTCGCCGGCGGCCTGCTGGCGCTGCCGCACGCGGCCTGGCTGCTTAAGCGGCGAGCCGGCAGCTGGATCGCGCTCGGCGTCGATCTCTACCTGGCGATAGGCGGACTGCTGGCCCTGGCATCGGCCCAGGCGGTTGATCTGTGGGGGCGCGGCTACGGCGCCGCGCCGGCGCTGGCCTCGGTGTTCGCCATCGGCCTCGCCGCCACGCTTTTGTCGCCGCTCGGCTTCATCGGCGAGCCGCACCCTGACCCGGAACAGGTACGGCGAATGTCCGCTTGGCTGTTGCTGGCTTCCGGCCTGGCCGCCGGCATCGCGCTGTGGCTGCGCGCCAATCCGCTGCTGGGCGGCGTGGCGCCGGTGCTGGCGGTGCTGCTGATCCGCGGCCGGCTGGCGCAACAGCTGGCGCTGGCGAGGTAGGCGCGATGGACGCCGCCCTGCTCGCCCCCGCCGCCGGACTGGATGTCTTCCTGGCCGAAGCCGCCGCGCTGCTGCCTCCGGATGCGCTGCTGCGCGGCGACGCCTGCGCGCCCTACCAGGCCGACGCGTCAAACTGCCGCGGCCAGGCCGCCGCCGTGCTGCTGCCGTCCGACGCCGCCGCCGTCAGCGCGCTGCTGCGCGCCGCGGTCCGCCACCGCGCGCGGCTGGTGCCGCAGGGCAATCTCAGCGGCCTGGTCGGCGGCGCGGTGCCCGATGGTTCCGGCCGCCAGGTGGCGCTGTCGCTGGCGCGGATGCGCCGGCTGCGCGCCTTCGACCCGCTGAACCGCAGCGCGGTGGCCGAGGCCGGCATGCCGCTGTCGGAGCTGAACCGCCAGTTGGAGCCGCACAACTTGTGGCTGCCGATAGACGTCGGCAGCGACCCCGCCGTCGGCGGCCTGGTCGGCGCCAACACCGGCGGCAGCCGGCTGCTGCGCCACGGCGACGTCCGCCGCAATCTGCTGGGGCTGGAAGTGGTGCTAGCCGACGAAAACGGCAGCGTGCTGGACCTGACCGCCCCGCTGCGCAAGAACAACGCCGGCATCGATCTCAAGCAGCTGTTCGTCGGCAGCGGCGGCGCGCTGGGCGTGGTCACCGCCGCGTCCTGGGACCTGAAGCGGCGCGACGCCTCGACGCTGACGCTGTTCGCCGCGTTGCCCGGCCGCGAGGCCGCGCTCGCCATGCTGGACGCCTGCGAGCAGCGCTTCGGCGAGATGCTGTCGGCGTTCGAGGTGATGGGCGCGCCGGCGCTGGCCGTCACGCTGCGCCACGTTCCGGCGCTGCGCCATCCGCTGGCCGATTCGCCGGCTGGCTGCTACGCGCTGGTGGAAATCGCCAGCGCGATGCCGGGGCTGGACGCGCTGCTGCGGGAACAGGCCGAATCGCTGCTGGCCGGCCTGCATCAGCGCGGGCTGGTCGCCGACGCCGCCTTCGCCCGGCCGGAGGCCTTGTGGCCGCTGCGCGACAGCCTGCCGCTGGCGCTGGCGGCCGAGGGACTGCCGCTGTCCTTCGACGTCGGCTTGCCGCGCTCGCGGCTGCCGGCCTTCCACGCCGCCGCCGAGCGCTGGCTGGCCAGCGAGCACCCGGCGCTGCGGCTATACGACTTCGGCCACTTCGGCGACGGCGGCTGCCATTTGATCGCGCTGCTGCCGCGCGAACATGCCGCCGCCTACGGCCCGGCCAAGCTGGCGGTGCTGAAAAGCGGCTTGTACCGGCTGGTGGCCGAGCACGGCGGCAGCTTCAGCGCCGAGCACGGCGTCGGCCCGCTGAACGCGGCTTTCTACCGCAAATTCGCCGACGCCGGCGCGCAGCGGCTGGCAGCCGGGCTGCAACGGCTGCTGGACCCGGCGGCGGCGCTGGGCCGCCACCGCTACGACTGAGTGGGACGTTTTCCGTTGTCGAACCCGGCTTGCGAGCAAGCCCAAAGACAGGAGTGCGCAACCGTGAATGATGGACAGACCGTCAACTATCGCCGCAAATACGCCGCCGAGGCGCAATCGCTGCAACGCATACACCCTCTGCGCAGCCTGTGGCTGATCGCCCGCCAGTGGCTGGTGATCGCCGCCGCGCTGGCGCTGCCCTTCATCGTCCTGGAGTTTCACGGTGGCGCCGGCTCCCTGTCGGCCGCCGGCTGGGCCGCGGTCGCGGCCTGCTTCGCGCTGTCCTTTTTTCTGGTCGCCTGCAAGCAGCACGCGCTGGGCATCATCATGCATGACGCCACCCATTACCGGCTGTTTTCCAACCGCCGCCTGAACGAGCTGGCCAGCAACTGGCTGTGCGCGTTCCCCGCCGGCATGGTCACCTCCTGCTACCGGCGCGGCCATCTGCCGCACCACGTGTTCACCAACCGTCCCAACGACCCGTACTGGGCCAGGCTGGTAGAAGACCCCGCCTACCGCTTTCCGCAAAGCCGCCAGTCCTTCCGCCGCCTATTGCTGCGCGATCTGTTCTGCCTGAACTTCGCGGCTTGGCGGCCTATCCTGCGCTACTGGACCGGCTGGGGCGCCGTCATCGACAACCGCGAAAAGCTGCTGACCGGCTCCGAGCGGCTGCAATTCGCGGCCTTCTGGCTGATCGTCGCCGCGGCGGCCATCGCCAGCGGCGCCTGGCCCTGGCTGATCGTCCTGTGGCTGCTGCCGCTGTACACGCTATGCCTGGCGTTCATGCGCGTCCGCATCGTCGCCGAGCACAATCTGGACGACAGCGGCCCCGAGCTGTCCCACACCCGCCACGTCGACGCCAGCTGGCTGGAACGGCTGACTTTGGCGCCGCTGAACATCAATTACCACATCGCGCACCATCTGTTTCCCTCGGTGCCGCTGCACAACCTGCCGCGGCTGCACGCGCTGCTGCTGCGGGACCCGGCTTTCCGCGCCCAAGCCATGCTGTGGCCCCGGTATTTCGGCAAGAACGACAAAGGGCTGATGAACAGCCTGCTCCGCTAGCGCCCCTCCACCCCTCACACGACAACAAGGTGCCCCATGCCCGCAACCGAACTCCTGGACGCCCCCGTCTCGCACAGCGACGCGCCCGACTGGCAGGAAATGTACGACTTCGTCAAAGCGCGTGAATCCGGCGCCCGCACCTATGCCAACTCCATCGACACGGTCATCGAGCGCGGCCGCCTGGCGCGCGTCTTCGACCGCGCCGGCCGCGAGTACCTGGACTGCCTGTCCTGCGCCGGCACGCTGGCCACCGGCCACAACCACCCGCAAGTCCAGGCGCGGGTGCTTGAATTCCTGCAATCCGGCCACGTGACCCAGGCGCTGGACATCACCACGCCCGCCAAGTACCGCTTCCTGCGCAAACTGCTGGAATGCCTGCCTCCCGACTTCGCCCGCCGCGTCCGCATCCAGAGCTGCGGCCCCAGCGGCGCCGACGCGGTGGAGGCCGCGATCAAGCTGTTCAAGACCGCCACCGGCCGCCGCGGCGTGCTGGCCTTCCACGGCGCCTACCACGGCATGACCGCCGGCGCGCTGGCGCTGACCGGCAACCTCGGCGCCAAGCGCCAGGTGGCGTCCCTGATGCCGGACGTGCATTTCCTGCCCTATCCCTATTCCTACCGCTGCCCGTTCGGCGTCGGCGGCGAGCGTGGCGAGGACATCTCGCTGGCCTACATCGAGCGCACGCTGAGCGATCCGGAAAGCGGCATCATCCCGCCGGCGGCGATGATAGTCGAGGCGGTGCAAGGCGAAGGCGGCGTGATCCCGGCCTCGGCGCGCTGGCTGCGCGGCATCCGCGACATCACCGCGCGGCTGGGCATCCCGCTGATCATCGACGAGATCCAGACCGGTTTCGGCCGCACCGGCCACATGTTCGCCTTCGAGCATGCAGGCATCGAGCCGGACGCGGTGGTGATCTCCAAGGCTGTCGGCGGCGGCTTCCCGCTGGCGCTGCTGCTGTACCACGAGAAATACGACGCCTGGCAGGCCGGCGCCCATGCCGGCACCTTCCGCGGCAACCAGATCGCGATGGCGGCCGGCGCCGCCGCGATGGAAGTGATCCAGTCCGAACAGCTGGTGGCCCAGGCGGGCGCCAAGGGCGAACGCCTGGGCGCCGCGCTGCGCGGCTTGGCCGAGCGGCTGCCCATCATCGGCGACGTGCGCGGCCGCGGCCTGATGTGGGGCGTGGAGATCATAGACCCCGACGCGCCGGCAGACGCGCTGGGCAGCCGCCCGGCCGACGGCGAGCTGGCGCGCGCGATCAAGAAACGCTGCCTGGCCAACGGCCTGATCATCGAAACCGGAGGCCGCCACTCGGCCGTGCTGCGGCTGCTGCCGCCATTGGTGATCAGCGAGGACGAGCTGGACGAGGCGGTAGAGAAGCTGGAGCGCTCGATGCGCGAGGCGATGGAGGGCTGATGGACATCCATGGAGAAATGCTGATAGGCGGCGAGCCGGTCTATGGCCGCGAAGGCGCGCTGCGCGCGGTAGACCCGGCCAGCGGCGAAACGCTGGCGCCCGCGTTCGGCTGCGGCGGCGCGGCCGACGCGGAGCGCGCCTGCCGGCTGGCGAGCCAGGCCGCCGCGCCGTTCGCCGCCGCCGACGGAGAAACGCGGGCGCGTCTGTTGGAAGCCATCGCCGCCGGCCTGCTGGCGCTGGGCGGTACGCTGCTGGAGCGGGCGGCGCGGGAAACCGGCTTACCGCAAGCGCGGCTGATCGTCGAACGCGGCCGCGCCGTCGCCCAGCTGCGCCAATTCGCGCGCGCCGCGCGCCAGGGCCTGGATGCCGGCGCAGTTATGGAACCGGGCCAGCCCGACAAATTGCCGCCGCGCCCTGACCTGCGCGCGCGCCGCGTGCCCATCGGGCCGGTGGCGGTGTTCGGCGCCAGCAACTTTCCGCTGGCCTTCTCGGTGGCGGGCGGCGACACCGCCTCCGCGCTGGCCGCCGGCTGTCCGGTGGTGGTCAAGGCGCATCCGGCCCATCCCGGGGTATCGGAATTGACCGGCCGGGTCATCCGACAGGCAGTCGCCGACTGCGGCCTGCCTGGCGGCGTGTTTTCGCTGCTGATCGCCGATGGCCACGCGCTGGGCCGGCAATTGGTCGAGCACCCGGCCATCGCCGCCGTGGCCTTCACCGGCTCGCGCCGGGGCGGCGAAGCCCTGATGCGCGCCGCCGCGCTGCGCCCCCGGCCGATCCCGGTGTACGCCGAGATGGGCAGCCTGAATCCGGTGCTGGCGCTGCCGCATGCGCTCGCCGCGCGGGCGGAAGCCATGGGCGCGGCCTGGGTGGACGCGCTGACGCTGAACGCCGGCCAGTTCTGCACCTGCCCGTCGCTGCTGCTGGCGGTGGAGGGAGAAGATCTTGAGCGGTTCCGCCGCGCCGCGGCAAACGCGGCGGCGGCCAAGCCGTCGGACACCATGCTCACGCCGGCCATCCACGACGCCTACCAGAGCGCGCTGCACCGGCTGCGCCGCACCCCAGGCGTCGCCGAGCTGGCATTCGGCCAAGCCGGCGGCGGCCCGTACGCGGCGCAGGCGGCGCTGTTAGAAATCGACGCCGCCGGCTTCGCCGCGCGGCTGGAGCTGGCCGAGGAGATTTTCGGCCCTTGCGCGCTGATCGTCGCCTGCCGCGATCAAGATGAATTGTTGTCGATCGTGGCCGGCCTGGACGGCCAGCTGACCGCCACCCTGCAGATGGACGACGCCGACCTGCCGCTGGCGCGCGAGCTGCTGCCGCTATTGGAATCGCGCGCCGGCCGCGTGCTGGCCAATGGCTTCCCCAACTGGGTGGAAACCTCGCCGGCCATGGTTCACGGCGGGCCGTTCCCGGCAAGCTCCGACAGCCGCGCCACCTCGGTCGGCCTGGCCGCGATGGACCGCTTCCTGCGCCCGGTGTGCTACCAGAACCTGCCGGCGGCGCTGCTGCCGCCGCAAGTGGCCGACGACAATCCGCTGCGGCTATGGCGGCGGGTGGACAGCGCCTGGAGCCAGAGCTGAGCGTCAGCCGCGCCCGCTCCTCGCCGGCGCGGCGCCGCTCCACTGCACCGCCAGCACGCTTGCCAGCACCACCGCCATGCCCAGCAGCGATTGAGCGGACAAGGCCTGCCCCAGCAGCGCCCATCCCAGAATCACCGCGGTCAGCGGACTGAGCAGGCCCAGCGACGACACCGCCACCGGCGACAGCCGCGCGATGCCGCGGAACCACAGCAGATAAGCCAGCAGCGCGCCGAACAAGCCCAGGTAGGCGTAGCCGGCCACCTGCGCCCAGCCCAGGCTAGGCAGCGGCGGATCGACCGCCAGCGCCAACGGCAGCAGCATCAGCCCGCCCAGCGTCAACTGCCAGCCGGTCAGCGCCGTCACCGGAGCCGGCAGTTGCCAGCGCCGGGTCAGGTAAGTGCCGCAGGCCATCGCCACCGCGCCGCCGAAAGCCGCCAGCATGCCCAGCCCATCCCAGCTCGAGCCCGGCGACAGCAACAGCGCCGCCATGCCGGCCACGCCCGACAGGCTGGCCCACAGCGCCAGCGCCGCCGGCCGCCTGCTGTCCAGCCGCCAGGCCAGCGCCATCACCAGCAAGGGCTGGCAGGCGCCGACCACTGCCGCCAGGCCGCCCGGCAGCCGGTAGGCGGCGACGAACAGCAAAGCCTGGAAAGCGCCGATATTGAGCGCCGACAGAATCAACAACCTGCCCCACTCCGCCGAGCGCGGGCGCCAGCCGCCCATCCACACCAGCAGCAGGCCTGCCGGCAGCACCCGCAGCAAGGCCGCGATGAATGGCCGATCCGGCGGCAGCAGCTGGGTGGTGACGATGTAGGTGGAACCCCAGATCACCGGAGTGAGCGCAGTGAGCAATACGTCGCGCCAGTGGCCGGCTTCGTTTTCCGCAGACATGGGCAATCCTTCCGCTTGTGATTATAATTCAAACATTATTAACTTGAATTCAAGATAACATTTATCTCAAATTCAAGGCAAATCAATCTTGAAATCAAGACAAGGAGACGGCATGAGCGATGCCCTTCCCGGCGACGCGGTAGACCGCATACTCGAACAATGGGCGCGCGAGCGCCCGGACCTGGACGTCAGTCCGATGGGCGTGATAGGCCGGCTCAGCCGCTGCGCCGCGCTGCTGTCGCAACGGCTGGACGGCGTGTTCGCCGAATACGGCCTCAGCGGCTGGGAATTCGACGTGCTGGCCACGCTGCGCCGCGCCGGCGCGCCTTACCAGTTGGCGCCGACCGAATTATTCTCGTCGCTGATGGTCACCTCAGGCACGATGACCCACAGGCTGAAGGTGCTGGAGGGCAAAGGCTGGATCGTGCGCGAAGCCAGCAATCAGGACGCGCGCAGCACGCTGGTGCGCTTGAGCGGCGAAGGTTTCGCCTTGCTGGAGCGCGCGTTGGAAGGACACGTCGCCAATGAGCACGCAATACTGTCCGCGCTGCCGGCCCGCAGCGTGGACGCGCTGGAGAAGCGACTGGCGGAATTGCTGGCCGCGCTGGAAACGCCGCGCGGCTGAGCCGGTTTATTTCGAATCATGGAATAATCCATTGCCTGCGATGGATGTTTATGTTTTCGTCATCCTCAGGCAGAGTGAAGGCCTGAATCCCGCTTTCGCCCCTAGGAGAAACGCATGACCCGCCCAGCCCTAAAACTGTACGATTTCGCCCTGTCCGGCCACAGCCACCGCGTCCGGCTGATGCTGTCGCTGCTGAACCTCGAGTACGAAACCATTCCGGTCAATCTGCGCGAAGGCGAACATAAGCGGCCGGACTTCCTCAAGCTCAATCGCTTCGGCCAGATTCCGGTGCTGGCCGACGGCGACGAAACGATTCCCGACTCCAACGCCATCCTGGTCTACCTGGCGCGCCGCTACGGCCATGGGGACTGGCTGCCGGCCGATCCCCTCGGCGAAGCGCGCGTGCAGCGCTGGCTGTCCGCCGCCGCCGGCCCTCTGGCTTTCGGCGCCGCCCAGGCCCGGCTGCACAAATGGCGCGGCGTGCCGCTGGACTATGAATTGGCCGCCAGCCGCGCCAAGGCGCTGTTCCAGGTGATGGACGAGGAACTGGCCGAGCGCCCCTTCCTGGCCGGCGACGCCGCCACCATCGCCGACGTCGCGCTGTACACCTACACCGCGCGCGCGCCGGAAGGCGAGATCCCGCTGGAGCCATATCCGCATGTCCGCGCCTGGCTGACCCGCGTAGAGGCGCTGCCCGGCTTCCTGCCCATGCCAGCCATCAACGCTTAAACGATAGGAACAACGGATGTCTGACGCCCGCCCCGCCCCCTCGCCCTGGCACCCCGGAGAACAGGAAATGCAGCGCCGCGCCGGCAGCCAGCAGAGGATGGCCGCCGTGGGTCCGCGCGTGATCCGCGACCAGATGCCGGAACAGCACCGCGACTTCTTCCGCCAGCTGCCCTTCATGGTGATGGCGGCGGTGGACGAGGCCGGCAGGCCGTGGGCGGGCATCGTCGAGGGCAAGCCCGGCTTCGCCGGTTCGCCCGATCCGCGCAGCTTGCGGATAAACGCCCAGCCCAGCCCGGCCGATCCGCTGCGCGACTGCCTGCGCCCCGGCGCGGCGGTGGGCCTGCTCGGCATCGAGCTGCACAGCCGCCGCCGCAACCGGATGAACGGCGAACTGACGGCGCTGGACGACGATGGCTTCACCGTCGCCGTCGGCCACTCCTTCGGCAACTGTCCCAAGTACATCCAGCTGCGCGAGTTTGAATTCTCGCGCGAACCGGGACCGCGCATCCTCGGCTCGGTGGAATGGATGCACGAGCTGGATGACGACGCGCGCGCCGCCATCGCCGCCGCCGACACCTTCTTCATCGCCAGCGCCTGGGCCGACGCCGACGGCCGCTGGCAGGCCGACGCGTCGCACCGCGGCGGCAAGCCCGGCTTCGTCAAAGTGGAAGGCGACACGCTGACCATCCCCGACTTCGCCGGTAACGGTTTCTTCAACACCCTGGGCAATCTGCTGCTCCAGCCGCGCGCCTGCCTGCTGTTCATCGACTTCTCCAGCGGCGACACCCTGCAACTGGCCGGCCGCGCCGAAGTGCCGGATGACGGCGCGCCGCCTCCGTTCGCCGGCGCCGAGCGACTGTGGACCTTCCGCGTCGAACGCGTGGTCCGCCGCCGCAACGCGCTGGCCCTGCGCTGGACGCTGCGCGAGTACTCGCCGTTCGCGCTGGCCACCGGTTCCTGGCCTCAGCAAGCGCCGGAGCGGCAGTGGCTGCCGTTGCGGGTACGCCATGTGGAAGACGAAAACGAAACCGTCCGATCCATCTATCTGGAACCCGCCGATGGCTCCGCGCCGCCGGACTTTATCCCCGGCCAACACCTGAGCCTGAAAGTGGCGGGCGTGGACGGCGCGCGCATGCGCAACTACACGCTATCGCAGACCGGCGGCTACCGCATCAGCGTCAAACGCCAGGGCAAGGCGTCCGCCCGGCTGCACCAGTTGGCGCCCGGCGACATCGTCGAGGCGCTGCCGCCTCGCGGCGACTTCACGCTCGCGCGCGCCGACCGCCCGATTACGCTGCTGGCCGGCGGCATAGGCATCACCCCCTTGCTGGCCATGCTGCATCAACTGACGGAAAACCCCGCCGCGATGCCGCCCACGCTGCTGGTCTACGCCACCCGCGCGGTGGCCGAGCGCGCGTTCGACGCAGAGCTGGAAGCCCTGCAGGCCAAGGCCGCCGGCCGGCTGCGCATCGTCAAGGCCGCCAGCCAGCCGGAAACCGGCCGCCGGCTGGTCATCGACTATCAGCACGCCGGCCGCGCCGACATCGAACTGTTGCTCCGGTCCGGCGCGGACCTGGCCGGCGATTTCTACCTGTGCGGTCCGGCCGGCTTCATGCAGGCGCTGTACGAGCAGCTGATCGCCGCCGGCGTGGAAGATGGCCGCATCCATGCCGAAGCCTTTGGCCCTGCCGGCCTCAAACGGCATGGCCATGAAAAAGCCGCGCTTCCGCCCCCGGCCGACCATGCGGTGCCGGTCCGCTTCGCTTCCAGCGGCGTCGACGCCGAATGGCAGCCGGGCCAGAATCTGCTGGAGCTGGCCGAGTCCTGCGGCTTGAACCCGGACTTCAGCTGCCGCGGCGGCACTTGCGGCAGCTGCCGCGCCGCGCTGCTGGCCGGCAAGGCCACCTATCTGCAGCCGCCGGATTATTCAACCCGGCCCGGCGAGATCCTGCTGTGCTGCGCCTATCCGGCCGCCGGCGCGATCAAGCTGGAAATCAATCTGTAAGCCGCGGGTCCGCGCGCAGCCGCTCGGCCAGGTAGTCGATGAAGCGGCGCATCCGTGTCGAGCCGTAACGGCTTTCGGCGTGAACGATGTGTATCGGCAGCGGCGCGCTCTCGTAGGGCGTCAGCACCCGCTCCAGCTCTCCCGCCGCCAGCGCCTCCGCCACCTGGTAGGACATCACCCGGATCAGGCCGAAACCGCCTCGCGCCGCGTCTATCGCCGCATCGTTGCCGCTGACCGTCAGCCGCGGCCGCACCCTCACCCGCCGTTCGCCGTCAGCGCCGAACTTCCACTCCAGCGAAGCCGACGCGGCGGTGGACGCGATCACCGTATGCCGCAGCAAGTCTTCCGGCGCTTCCGGCGCGCCATGCCGCGCCAAGTAATCCGGCGAAGCGCACACCAGCCGCCTCACCTCGCCCACCTTGGCCGCGCGCAATGAGGAATCCGGCAAATGGCCGATGCGCACCGCCGCGTCCAGCCCCTCCTCCATCAGGTTCACCACGTTGTCGCGCAGTTGCGCCGACACCTCCACCAGCGGGTGCTGGCGCAAAAAGTCCAGCACCGCCGGCATCACGTACAGCCGGCCGAACAAAACCGGCGCGGTCAGGCGGATCAGGCCGCGCGGCTCGGCATTGCCTCCGGCCGCAGCTTCCTCCGCCTCGGCCACCGCCGCCAGGATGCGACGCGCGTCGTCCAGATAACGCGCGCCGGCCTCGGTCACCCTGACATAACGCGTGGTGCGGTTCAGCAGGCGCACGCTCAAGTTTTCCTCCAGCGCCGCCACCGCGCGCGTCACCGCCGGCGGCGACAGCTTCAGCCTGCGCGCCGCGCCGGCGAAACCCTCTTCCTCGGCCACGGCGACGAAAACGCTCATCAGATGGAAACGATCCACTCACTATTCCTCAAAACGGAACAATCAATTAAATAAAACAGATATTCTTCCACAATCAAGAATTTGGCAAAGTGCTCCCCATAGCGGAAACATTCCGCCCCACCCAAGGAGACTTACCATGAGCCGCATCGCCATCCCCGCCGCCGAGCAAATCCCCGCCGCCAGCCAGCCGCTGCTGGCCGCCGTGCAGCAACAACTGGGCATGGTGCCCAATCTGATGAAGCTGCTGGCCCGCAGTCCGGCCGCGCTGGAAGGCTATCTGTCGCTGAACGGCACACTGGGCAAGGGCAAGCTGAGCGCCGGGCTGCGCGAGCGCATCGCGCTGGCCGTGGCCGAATTCAACGGCTGCGATTACTGCCTGTCCGCCCACAGCTATCTGGCCAAGCATGTGGCCAAATTGAACGATGATGAGATTGCCGCCGCGCGCGATTTTTCCAGCGCCGACGCTCGCCAGGCCGTAGCGCTGCGCTTCGCGCTGAATGTGGCGGAGCAGCGCGGCCGCGTGGCCGACGCCGAGCTGGCCACGCTGCGCGGCGCCGGCTTCGACGAAGCGGAAACGCTGGAAATCGTGCTGACGGTGGCGTTGAACATTTTGACCAACTACATCAACAATGCCGCCGCCACTGCGGTGGACTTCCCCCTGGTCCAGGCCCGCGCGTAAGCCCGCCATCGCCGGGAGCCTACCGGCCCCCGGCCCTTCCATGCCCATGGTCTTTTATTGGCCGCCAGGCTGCCCCATTCGTCCCCATGCCTTAAAATAGCGGCAACCATTCCGGTTTCACCGATTTCCCAGCCGCCGCCGCGGCTCTGCTTCCGATGATAGAAAACAACCCGAATATGTTGCTGCTGGCGGTGTTCGAGCGCGCCGCGCTGATGCTGATGGCGCTGTTCTTCCTCACCCGCGTCCGGCCGTTCCAGGATTTGCTGCGCCAGCAACGCCATACGCCGGCGGAGCTGGCCGGCGTGTCGCTGCTGTTCTGCCTGTTCGCCGTGTTCAGCACCTATACCGGCATCCCGGTGGACGGCTCGCTGGTCAATGTCCGCACCATCGCCATCCTGGCCGGCGGCATATTGTTTGGCCCCTGGGTGGGCATTCCGGCCGGCGTCGTCTCCGGCCTGCACCGTTACCTGATCGACATCCACGGCTATACCTCGCTGCCCTGCCTGATCTCCAGCATCTGCGCCGGGCTGCTCGCCACCGCCATTCACTACCGCGCCGGCCGCCAGCGGCTGTGGCTGTACGGCATCGCCGCCGGCGTGGCCTGCGAAAGCCTGACCATGGCGCTGATCCTGTGGCTCACCAAGCCGGACGTCGGCCAGGCCATCGTCAGCCACATCGCCTACCCGATGATCACCGGCACGGTCTGCATCGGTCTGATCATCAAGCTGGTGCAGGATCTGGATGACGAAAAGGAACTGCTGGCGGCCCGCCAGGCCAAGCTGGCGCTGACCATTGCCAACCGCACCCTGCCCTATTTCCAGAACGTGGACCGCGACGCGCTGGTGGAAGTCTGCACCGTGATCCGCAACCACATCGGCGCCGACGCGGTGGCCATCACCGACACCCGCGACGTGCAGGCCTACGTCGGCCTGGGCAAGGACTATTACGAACCGGCCGCCCATTCCGCCATCGGCGAAATCACCCGCCGCGCGGTGGAACAGGATCAGATCATCATCGAGAACGACCTGCGCCAATACCGGGTGGCGGACTTCCACTCGGTGATCATCATCCCGCTGCGCGAAAACGGCCGCGTCACCGGCACGCTGAAAATCTTCTTCCGCAAGAGCGGCGGCATCACCGGCTCGCTGCGCGAACTTGCCGTCGGCCTGTCGCAGCTGATCTCCACCCAGATGGAAGCGTCGCGGATCAAGCAATTGCAGGAAATGGCGCGCAAGGCCGAGTTCGCCGCGCTGCAGAGCAAGATCAACCCGCATTTCCTGTTCAACGCGCTGAACGCCATCTCGTCCTTGATCCGCATCCAGCCGTCCGAGGCGCGGCAGCTGATCGCCAAGCTGGCCGACTACCTGCGCTACAACCTGTCGCTGGGCGACACGCTGATCGACATCCAGGAAGAGCTGAAACAGGTGCGCGACTACGTCGCCATCGAACAGGCGCGCTTCGGCAGCAAGCTGTCGGTGGTGTTCGACGTGGACGAGGTCCACGCCCGCGTGCCCAGCCTGCTGCTGCAGCCCTTGGTGGAAAACGCCATCCTGCACGGCATCCAGCCGCGCAAGGAGCCGGGCGAGGTGCGCATCGCGGTGAAGAAGCTGGACGACCGCATCCGGGTGTCGGTGCGCGACACCGGCTACGGCATCAGCCAGGAAGTGATGGACGGCATCGCCGAGGGCAAGGTGGAAAGCCGCAGCATAGGCCTATCCAACGTCAACGAGCGCATCAAGCTGCTATACGGCGAGGGCCTGCGGCTGGCCCGGCTGGAGCCCGGCACCGAGGTGAGTTTCGAACTGCCGCTGGAGGACGCCGCATGCTGAAGGCGCTGATCGTGGAAGACGAATACCTGGCGCGCGAGGAGCTGGCCTACCTGATCCAGGAGCACAGCTCCATCGAGATCGCAGCCAGCGTCGAGGACGGGCTGGAAGCGTTCAAATTCCTGCAGGAGCGCGATGTCGACGTGGTGTTCCTCGACATCAACATCCCGTCGATAGACGGCCTGCTGCTGGCCAAGAACCTGCACAAGACCACCCGGCCGCCACGCATCGTCTTCGTCACCGCCTACAAGGAGTTCGCGGTGGACGCGTTCGAGCTGGAGGCTTTCGACTACATTCTCAAGCCTTACAACGAGACCCGCATCATCGGCCTGCTGCGCAAGCTGGAGGCATTGGAGCAGGCCCCGTCGCCCATCACCGCGGCAAGCGCGCCGGCCGCCGAAGCCGCCCCGGCCAGTCGCACCGTCAACCTGGCCAAGGGCGACAGCATCATTGTCACGCCCTGCGACGACATCTACTACGTCGAGGCCGACGAGAAAATCACCCTGGTCTACACTGCGCACGACCGCTACGTGATGGCGATGAGCATCAGCGAATTCGTGTCTCGCCTGCCGGCCGACAGCTTCTTCCGCTGCCACCGCTCCTTCTGCGTCAACATCCACAAGATCCGCGAGATCGCGCCGTGGCAGAACAGCACCTACATCATCAAGCTGTACGATCTGAAGGCGGAAATCCCGGTCAGCCGCAGCAACATCAAGGCGTTCAGGCAGTTGATGCACCTTTGATTGCAGTTCATTCCGCGCCGCCTGCATTTCATTCCCGCGCTGCTCCGACTCTATAAGCGCGGGCTTATAGTCATGCCAACAGTAATGACTTTAAGCGAGCAGCGCCATGAACGCCTCAAGCAACGCCATCCGCTACCGTACCTTGGCCGGTACCGTCCTCACCCAGTTCGCGCTGGGCTCCGTCTACACCTGGAGCCTGTTCAACGCCCAGCTGTCGCACAAGCTGGGCGAGCCGGTCAGCCAGGTGGCCTTCGCCTTCGGCCTGCTCAGTCTGGCGCTGGCGGTGGCGTCATCGATGGCCGGCAAGCTGCAGGAACGCTTCGGCGTGCGCAAGGTGGCCATCGCCTCCGGCCTGATGCTGGGCCTGGGCTTCTACCTGACCTCGCAAGCCAATAACCTGATCATGCTCTACCTGTGCGCAGGCCTGCTGGTGGGCTTCGCCGACGGCGCTGGTTATCTGATGTCGCTGTCCAATTGCGTTAAGTGGTTCCCCGAGCGCAAGGGCCTGATCTCGGCCTGCGCCATCGGCGCTTACGGTCTGGGCAGCCTGGGCTTCAAGTTCATCAACCTGGCGCTGCTGTCGCATTTCAGCCTGGAAGCCACCTTCCAGCTGTGGGGCCTGATCGCCATGGCCATGGTGGTGGCGGGCGCGCTGTTGATGACTGACGCGCCCAAGCAACCGGCCGCTGCGCAAACCGGCAACAGCCGCGACTACTCGCTGGCCGAAGCGATGCGCCAACCGCAATACTGGATGCTGGCGCTGATGTTCCTGACCGTGTGCATGAGCGGCCTGTACGTGATCGGCGTGGCCAAGGACATCGGCGAGAGCTTCGTCCACCTGTCGGCCGCCACCGCCGCCAACGCGGTGGCCGTGATCGCCGTGGCCAACCTGTCCGGCCGCCTGGTGCTGGGCGTGCTGTCCGACAAGATGCCGCGCATCCGCGTCATCACCATCGCCCAGATCGCCGCGCTGGCCGGCATGCTGACCCTGCTGTTCGCCCCGCTCAACGCCGGCCTGTTCTTCGCCGCCATCGCCTGCATCGCCTTCAGCTTCGGCGGCACCATCACCGTCTACCCGTCTCTGGTCAGCGATTTCTTCGGCCTGAACAACCTGACCAAGAACTACGGCGTGATCTACCTGGGCTTCGGCATCGGCAGCATCGTCGGCTCCATCGTCGCCTCGCTGTTCGGCGGCTTCCTCGCCACCTTCCACCTGATCCTGGCCCTGCTGATCGTCGCCCTGCTGTTCTCGCTGACCATCCGCCAGCCGGGCGCGGCCCAGGCCAAGCGGGAAGACTTCGATGCCGAGCCGCAGTTGGGCAAGGCCTGAGCCTCTCCCCTTCCTGCATGACAAAGCCCCCGGACTCGGGGGCTTTTCTCATGCGATGTGATAGTGACAGCTTGTTGGCTTTTCCAATTCAGGCACATGATCGTCCATGCGACCATATCCCCTTCAGCACGCGCCGGTAAAAAAGCGCCTGGCCAGGTTTTAAGACGCCGACTTGTTCGACGCCGCGCGACGGTAGCGCGCGGCTAGTTTCGGCGGCTCCTGGCCAGGCGCTTTTTTACCGGGGTTTCACGGGCTGCAGGGGCGGCTTGGGGGTGTCGGGGGGCTGGCCGCGCAGCCCCCTGACCCGCCTACCAGGCGGAATTAGTGCCAGGACATCATCACCCTGCGGCCATGGCTTAAGGGAACGCCCGGCCTGAGCCGGACTTCCGCCCTACCGCCGCGCCAGCCAGATATCCAGCTGGCGGGCAAAAGCCTGCCGATCCGCCTGGCTCAAGGGCGGCGGTCCTTCGGTCTGCACGCCGCTGGCGCGCAGCGTGTCCATGAAGTCGCGCATCGTCAGCTGGGCGGCGATGGTTTCCTTGGAAAACGCCTCGCCGCGCCAGTTCAGCGCCTGCGCGCCCTTGGCCAGGACTTCGGACGCCAGCGGGATGTCGCCGGTGATCAACAGGTCGGTCGGCGCTATGCGGCGGGCGATCTCGTTGTCGGCCACGTCGAAGCCCTTCGGCACCTGCAGCGCGCGGATATTCGGTGCCTTCGGCACCGTCAGCAGCTGGTTGGCGACGAACACCAGCTCCACGCCGGTACGCTGCGCCGCGCGGCACAGCACTTCCCGTATCACCTTGGGACAGGCGTCGGCGTCTACCCAGATCGTCATGGCGGTTTCTTTCTCTATCAACAGGCCGCCATGATACCCGTCAATCCCGGCAATCGTATCAATGGCGACGGGGCAGCCGCTGTTTGCGGATCAAACAGCTCTGTCTTTCAATTCCTCGTCATTCCGCCATATTGACGCTTACGTAAACGTAAGCGATGATGTGCTCATCAGGCGCCGCCAGCCGCGCCGCACGCCCAACGAGGAGAATTCCATGTACAGCAGCCTGCGCTTCGCCTTCGGCGAGACTTACGACCTCCTGCGCGAATCGGTACGCGACTTCGCCGAACGCGAAATTGCCCCTCGCGCCGCCGCCATCGATCAGGACAATTTGTTCCCGGCCGATCTGTGGCGCAAGTTCGGCGAGCTGGGCTTGCTCGGCATCACCGTCAGCGAGCAGTACGGCGGCGTGGACATGGGCTACCTCGCCCACATGATCGCGATGGAAGAAATCAGCCGCGCCAGCGCCTCGGTGGGCCTGTCTTACGGCGCGCACTCCAATCTGTGCGTCAACCAGATCTACAAGAACGGCAACGACGCCCAGCGCGCCAAGTATCTGCCCAAGCTGATCTCCGGCGAACACGTCGGCGCGCTGGCGATGTCCGAGCCCAATGCCGGCTCTGACGTGGTCAGCATGAAGCTGAAGGCCGACAAGACCGACGGCGGCTATCTGCTCAACGGCAGCAAGATGTGGATCACCAACGGCGGCGACGCCGACACCCTGGTGGTCTACGCCAAAACCGACGTCAACGCCGGCCCCAAGGGCATCACCGCCTTCATCATCGAGAAGAGCTTCGGCGGATTCAGCCATGGCAGCAAGCTGGACAAGCTGGGCATGCGCGGCTCCAACACCTACCCGATCTTCTTCGACAACTGTTTCGTGCCGGACGAGAACGTGCTGGGCGGCGAAGGCAATGGCGTGAAAGTGCTGATGAGCGGCCTGGATTACGAGCGCTCGGTGCTGGCGGCGGGCCCCTTGGGCATCATGCAGGCCAGCCTGGACATCGTGGTGCCCTACCTGAACGACCGCAGCCAGTTCGGCCAACCGATAGGCGACTTCCAGCTGATGCAGGGCAAGCTGGCCGACATGTACGTCAAGCTGTCCGCCAGCCGCGCCTATGTCTACGCCGTGGGCCAGGCGCTGGACCGCGGCGAGACCGGCCGCCAGACCCGCAAGGACGCCGCCGGCGCCATTCTCTACGCGGCCGAGAACGCCACCCAGCTGGCGCTGGACGCCATCCAGTGCCTGGGCGGCAACGGCTACATCAACGAATACGCCACCGGCCGCCTGCTGCGCGACGCCAAGCTGTACGAAATCGGCGCGGGCACCAGCGAGATCCGCCGCTGGCTCATCGGCCGCGAGTTGATGTCCGAGACCCGATAAGACCTTTAAAGGACAGCCACGAAACCCACCAAAGAACACGAAAGAAAAACGAGCATCATGCGTTTCCCATCTATTGAAAGCATCGTTTTTCGTGTTTTTCGTGGGGTTCGTGGCAAAACAGAGGTTTAAAAATGCCCGTGCTTTCTTCCGGCAACGCCGCCGAACGCATCGTCCAGACCCAGCTGGACGCCTACAACGCCCGTAACCTTGAGACCTTCGCCGCCTGCTACGCCGAGGACGTCAAGGTCTACCGCCTGCCGTCCATGGCGCTGAGCCTGGACGGCCGCGCCGCGCTGGCCGACCACTACGCCGCCAAGCGCTTCAATCTGCCCCGGCTGCACGCCGCGCTGCTGCACCGCATCGTCCAGGGCAGCCGCGTCATCGACCACGAGGACGTGACGCTGGACGGCGAAAACCGTTTTCGCGCCGTCGCCATCTACGACGTCAACGCCGACGGCCTGATCGCCGCCGTCTGGTTCGTCGACGCCGAATGACAAGGTAAACCACATGCCCATCCTGGAATCCAAGCTGTCGCCGCGCGCCGCGGACTTCGTCGCCAACGCCGACAAGATGCGCGCGCTGGTGGACGATCTGAAAGACAAGGTCGCCAAGGCCGCGCTGGGCGGCGGCGAGAAAGCCCGCGCCAAGCACACCGCGCGCGGCAAGCTGCTGCCGCGCGAGCGCATCGACCTGCTGCTGGACTCGGGCGCGCCGTTTCTGGAGCTGTCCCAGCTCGCCGCCTACGGCATGTATGGCGACGACGCCCCCGGCGCGGGCATGATAGCCGGCATCGGCCGCATTTCCGGCGTCGACTGCCTGATCATCGCCAACGACGCCACCGTCAAGGGCGGCACCTATTATCCGATGACGGTGAAGAAGCATTTGCGCGCGCAGGAAATCGCCCGCGAAAACCGCTTGCCCTGCGTCTACCTGGTGGACTCCGGCGGCGCCTTCCTGCCGCTGCAGGACGAAGTGTTTCCGGACAAGGAGCACTTCGGCCGCATCTTCTACAACCAGGCCAATCTGTCCGCCGCCGGCATCCCGCAGATCGCCGTGGTGATGGGCAGCTGCACCGCCGGCGGCGCCTATGTGCCGGCGATGAGCGACGAAACCGTCATCGTCAAGGAACAAGGCACCATCTTCCTGGGCGGCCCGCCCTTGGTGCGCGCGGCCACCGGCGAGGTGGTCAGCGCCGAAGAATTGGGCGGCGGCGATGTACACACAAAAATCTCCGGCGTCGCCGACCACTTGGCCCAGAACGATGCCCACGCGCTGTCCATCGCCCGCCGCATCGTGTCGGACCTGAACTGGAAAAAACAGGGCGAACTGGACCGCGCCGAGCCCAAGCCGCCGCGCTACGCCGCAGAAGAAATCTACGGCGTGATCCCGGCCGATCCGAAAAAACCGTTCGACGTGCGCGAGATCATCGCCCGGCTGGTGGACGATTCGGACTTTGACGAATTCAAGCAGAACTACGGCACCACGCTGGTGACGGGCTTCGCCCGCCTCAACGGCTACCGCGTCGGCATCCTCGCCAACAACGGCATCCTGTTCTCCGAGTCCGCGCTGAAAGGCGCGCACTTCGTCGAGCTGTGCTGCCAGCGCGGCATCCCGCTGATCTTCCTGCAGAACATCACCGGCTTCATGGTGGGCAAGAAGTACGAAAACGGCGGCATCGCCAAGGACGGCGCCAAGCTGGTGACGGCGGTGGCCTGCGCCAAGGTGCCCAAATTCACCGTGCTGATAGGCGGCAGCTTCGGCGCCGGCAACTACGGCATGTGCGGCCGCGCCTACTCGCCGCGCTTTTTGTGGATGTGGCCGAACAGCCGCATCTCGGTGATGGGCGGCGAACAGGCCGCCGGCGTGCTGGCCCAAGTGAAGAAGGAACAGCTGGGCGACGCCTTCACGCCTGAGCAGGAAGAAGCGCTGAAAGCCCCGGTGCGCCAGCAGTACGAGGAACAAGGCCACCCCTACTACGCCAGCGCGCGGCTGTGGGACGACGGCGTGATCGACCCGGCCCAGACCCGCGACGCGCTGGCGCTGGCGCTGGAGGCCTCGCTGTCGGCCCCGGTCGAAGCCACGCGCTTCGGCGTGTTCCGGATGTAAGGAGCGGATGATGAGCTACACCACGCTGCAAATCGAGCAAACCGGCAAGGTGGCCACCGTCTGGCTGAACCGGCCGGAGCTGCACAACGCGCTGAACGAGGTGCTGATCGCCGAGCTGACCGAGGCGATGCGCCAGCTGAACCGCAAGCAGGACGTGCGCGTCATCGTGCTGGCCGGCCGCGGCAAAAGCTTCTGCGCCGGCGCGGACCTGGACTGGATGCGCCGCGCCGCCGGCTACAGCGAAGCTGAAAACCTGGCCGACGCGCAAAAGCTGGCTGCCATGCTGAAGAGCGTCTACCGCAGCGCCAAGCCGGTGATCGCCCGCATCCACGGCGCGGCGATGGCCGGCGGCACCGGCCTCGCGGCCGTCTGCGACATCGCCATCGCCACCGACGCCGCCAAGTTCGCGCTGACCGAGGTGCGGCTGGGCCTGATTCCGGCCACCATCGGCCCCTATGTCGCCGACGCCATCGGCCCGCGCCAGGCGCGGCGCTACTTCCTGTCCGCAGAGCGCATCACCGCCGGCACCGCGCTGAAGCTGGGCCTGATCCACGAACTGGTCAGCGAGGAGCTGCTGGACGAGCGCGTGGCCGAGATCGCCGAGGAACTGGCCAAGGGCGCGCCCGGCGCGCTGCGCGAGGCCAAGCTGCTGCTGGCCGAGCTCCGCGAAGGCTCACCGTGGGACGACCAATTGCTGGAGCGCACCGCCGGCCGCATCGCCTCCATCCGCGCCGGCGACGAGGCGCGCGAAGGACTGGCGTCATTCTTCGAAAAACGCGCGCCCAAGTGGCAGGAATAACAAGGATAAGGCCATGTTCAACAAGATTCTGATCGCCAACAGGGGTGAGATAGCCTGCCGCGTCATCAAGACCGCCAAGGCACTCGGCATCGCCACCGTCGCCGTCTACTCCGACGCCGACGCCGACGCCCGCTTCGTCAAGCTGGCCGACGAGGCCTACCGCCTCGGCCCGGCGCCGGCCGCCGAATCCTATCTGCGCGCCGATTTGATCCTGGCCATCGCCCTGCAGAGCGGCGCCCAGGCGGTGCACCCCGGCTACGGCTTCCTGTCCGAGAACGAGGACTTCGCCGCCGCCTGCGAAGCCGCCGGCATCGCCTTCATCGGTCCGCCGGCCTCGGCCATCGCCGCGATGGGCAGCAAATCCGCCGCCAAAGCGCTGATGGAGAAAGCCGGCGTGCCGCTGGTGCCCGGCTACCACGGCGACGAGCAAGACCCGGCGTTGCTGCAAAAGCAGGCCAACGCCATCGGCTACCCGGTTTTGATCAAGGCCAGCGCCGGCGGCGGCGGCAAAGGCATGCGCATCGTCGAGCAGGCCGGCGACTTCGCCGCCGCCCTCGCCTCCTGCCAGCGCGAAGCGCGCGCCAGCTTCGGCGACGACAAGGTGCTGGTGGAGAAATACCTGACCAAGCCGCGCCACGTCGAGATTCAAGTCTTCGCCGACAAGCTGGGCGGCTGCGTCTACCTGTTCGAGCGCGACTGCTCGGTGCAGCGCCGCCATCAAAAAGTGCTGGAAGAAGCGCCGGCCCCGCACCTGCCGCAAGCCACCCGCGAAGCGATGGGCGAAGCCGCCGTGGCCGCCGCGCGCGCGGTGGGCTATGTCGGCGCCGGTACAGTCGAGTTCATCATGGACGTGGACACGGGCAAGTTCTACTTCATGGAGATGAACACCCGGCTGCAGGTGGAACACCCGGTCACCGAGATGATCACCGGCCAGGACCTGGTGGCCTGGCAGCTGGCCGTCGCCGCTGGCGGCGAACTGCCGCTGAAGCAAGAACAGCTCGCCATCCGCGGCCACGCGATCGAGGCGCGCATCTACGCCGAAGACCCGGACAAGGGCTTCCTGCCGTCCACCGGCACGCTGGTTCACCTGGCGACGCCGGTCGAATCCGCCTGCGTGCGCATCGACGCCGGCGTCGAGCAAGGCGACGCCATCTCGCCGTTCTACGATCCGATGATCGCCAAGCTGATCGTCTGGGGCGAGACCCGCGAGGCGGCGCTCAGACAGATGGATGCCGCGCTGGCGCAATATCAGATCGTCGGCCTGTCCAGCAATGTGTCTTTCCTGCGCCGCATCGTGAACCATCCCAGCTTCTCCAGCGGCCAGGTCGACACCGGCCTGATCGCCCGCCATCACGACGAGCTGCTGCCGCCGCCCGCCGCGCCTACCGCCAGGCAGCTGGCCTTGCTGGCGCTGGCCGAAGCGCTGGCGAATCAGGCGCCCTATCCTGTATCCGCCGGCTGGCGCTTGAACGGGCGATTGACGCGCCGCTTCGCCTTCCAGCGCGATGAGGACGACTACAGCGTGGCGCTCAGCCATCTGGACGACGGCTACGCCATCCGCGTCGGCGCGGAAAGCTTCGCCGCCCAGGCAAGCCTAGTCGGCCACCGGCTGGAGGCGGCGCTCGACGGCGTCAAGATCAAGGCTGTCGTCATCCGCCACGGCGCGCGACGCGTGCTGTTCGACAACGGCGAGCGGCTGGGCGTCGACTTCGTCGATCCCTATGCCTACACCGAGCTGGGCGTGCATGGCGAAACCCATTTGAAAGCGCCGATGCCTGGCCGGGTGGTGGCGCTGCTGGCGGAAATCGGCAAGAAGGTGGCCAAAGGCTCGCCGCTGCTGATCCTGGAAGCGATGAAGATGGAGCACACCATCACCGCGCCGGGCGACGGCGTGGTGCAGGATTTCTATTTCTCCGCCGGCGAGCAAGTCAATGATGGTGACGAGCTGGTCGATTTTGCCGCAGAATGACAAAATCATTTTCCTGACTTCATAAGGCAAGGACATGCACATCGCCCTGGAAAACATCCAGCAACTGCGCCAGCGCGGCGAGCACGAAGCCGCGCGCAGCCAGGCGCTGGAGCTGTTGCGGCACCAGCCCCAGCATGCCGACCTGCATTACCTCGCCGCCTGCATTCACGACAGCCTGGGCCTGGAAGAGGAAGCCATCCCCCATTACCAGCAGGCGCTGGAGCTGGGGCTGAGCGGCGATACCGCGGCCGAAGCCTGGCTGGGCCTGGGCAGCAGCAATCGCGCGCTGGGCCGCTTCGACCAAGCCGAAGCCGCGCTGCGGGAAGGCTTGCGGCAGTTCCCGGAACACCACGCGCTGCGCGCCTTCCTGGCGATGGCGCTGTACAACCGCGGCCAGCACAAGGAAGCCACGCAGAGCCTGCTGGCGCTGCTGGCCGACGGCAGCGCCGACCACGGCATCCGCGCCTACCGCCGCGCCATCCGCTTCTACGCTGAAGACCTTGACCGCACCTGGTAACGAGACCGACATGGACCCCGTCATCATCAATCATCCCGGCCTGTCGCTGGCCGGCTACGGCATCCCCACCCGGCTGGAAAACGGCGACAACCTGCGCCAGATTCCCGCCTTCTGGAACGATTACGCCGAACGGCTGCGCCAGCCGCTGCTGGACGCGCTGGGCAAACCGCACGCCCCGGAATACGGCGTCACCTGCGACTTCAATCCGCAAACCGGCGGCTTCCGCTACCTGATCGCGATGGAATGCCCGGCGGACGGCGCGCCGCCGCCGGACAGCGAGCGCCGCAACCTGGCGCCGGCCAAGTACGCGGTGTTCACCACGCCGCCGGCGGCCGACCCGGCCAGTTTCGGCGAAGCCATCGTCGCAACCTGGCAGCACATCTACCAGACCTGGCTGCCCGCGTCCGCCAAGTGGGAACACGCGCCGGGCGAATCCTTCGAACGCTACGACGGACGCTGCTCACCCGGCAGGGATACCCTGCAGATGGACATCTACATCCCCATCCAGCCCAAGCGCTGAAGGAAAGCCATGCAAAGCGTCAAGCTAGTGGAAGTGGGTCCGCGCGACGGGCTGCAGAACGAGAAACAGCCGCTTAGCGCCGAGATCAAGCTGGAACTGATCCGCCGCCTGGCCGAAACCGGCCTGTCCGCGATCGAGGCCGGCGCCTTCGTGTCGCCCAAGTGGGTGCCGCAGATGGCCGGCAGCGCCGAGGTGCTGGCCGCGCTGGACGCGTCCGGCCCCATCGCCTACCCGGTGCTGGTGCCCAACGACAAGGGACTGGACGCGGCGCTGGCTGCCGGCGCGCGCGAAATCGCAGTGTTCGGCGCCGCCAGCGAAAGCTTCAGCCAGAAGAACATCAACGCCAGCATCGCCGAAAGCCTGCAACGCTTCGAAAGCGTGGCCCGCCGCGCGCTGGACGCCGGCGTCAGGGTGCGCGGCTACGTGTCCTGCGTGGTCGGCTGTCCGTACGAGGGACGGATCGCGCCGCAAAAAGTGGCCGAGGTGTCCCGGGCGCTGGCCGACCTGGGCTGCTACGAGATCTCGCTGGGCGACACCATAGGCGTGGGCACCCCGGCCTCGGTGCGCGAGATGCTGGACGCGGTGCTGGACGCCGTGCCGGCCAAGCAGCTGGCCGGCCATTTCCACGATACCTACGGCATGGCCGTCGCCAACATCCGCGCCGCGCTGGACATCGGCCTGCGCGTGTTCGACGCCTCGGTGGCGGGATTGGGCGGCTGCCCGTACGCCCGCGGCGCATCCGGCAACGTCGCCACCGAAGACGTGGCCTACCTGCTGGCGGGCGAGGGCTACCACACTGGCATCGATCTCACTAAACTGGTGGATGTCGCCTGGTTCATCGCCGACGCGCTGGGCAAGCCCCCCGCCTCCAAACTGGCGCACGCGCTCGGCCGCCAGGGCTGAAACCATACCGGCGAGTCCGCTCCCCCAAAGCAAAACAAACAGGCGGGCCGCCACAGGAGAAACCATGCAAGCACGCGTTACCCCGATCTGGACGCCCTCCGCCGAGCGGCTGTCCGGCTGCCATCTCACCGCCTTCGCCCGCCTGGCCGAAACCGTCTGGGGCAAGGAGCTGCCCGACTACCACCGCCTGTGGCGCGCCAGCGTCGAAGACCCGGGCCGCTTCTGGTCGCTGGTATGGGATTACTGCGGCGTGATCGGCGACAAGGGCTCGGTCGCGCTGGAAAACGGCGACGACATGCTGGCCGCCCGCTTCTTTCCCGAATCCCGGCTCAACTTCGCGGAAAACCTGCTGCGCCGCGACGACGACACGCTGGCCGTGGTGTTCCGCGGCGAGGACAAGATCGAGCAGAAACTGTCCTGGCGCGAGCTGAACCAGTTGGTCTCCCGCCTGCAGCAGGCGATGCGCGCGGCCGGCATCCAGCCGGGCGACCGCGTAGCCGGCTTCATGCCCAATATACCGGCTACGCTGGCGGCGATGCTGGCCGCCAGCAGCCTAGGCGCGGTGTGGACCAGCGGCTCGCCCGACTTCGGCACCGACGGCGCGCTGGACCGCTTCGGCCAGACCGAGCCCAAGATCCTGTTCTGCCCGGATGGCTACTGGTACAACGGCAAGGCGGTGGACATCCGCGCCAAGATGATCCACCTGGCGGAGAAGCTGCCCAGCGTGGAGCGCTTCGTGGTGGTGCCCTACTTGGGCGATGGCGTGGACTTCGCCTCCGCCGTGCCGCGCGCGCAGACGCTGGGCGCCTTCCTCGCCGGCTTCGACGCCCGCCCGGTGGAATACCTGCGCCTGCCGTTCAACCACCCGTTGTACATCCTGTATTCCAGCGGCACCACCGGCAAGCCCAAGTGCATCGTCCACGGCGCCGGCGGCACGCTGCTGCAGCACCTGAAGGAACACCAGCTGCACGCCGACGTCCATCAGGGCGACCACCTGTTCTACTTCACCACCTGCGGCTGGATGATGTGGAACTGGCTGGTGAGCGGCCTCGCCTCCGGCGCGGCGCTGATGCTGTACGACGGCTCGCCGTTCGCCGATGACGGCCGCGCGCAGTGGGACTACGCCGCCGAGCACGGCTTCACCCACTTCGGCACCTCGGCCAAGTACATCGACAGCCTGAGGAAAACCCCTCTCGTCCCCGCCCGCGACTGGCAGCTGCCCAAGCTGCGCAGCCTGTTCTCCACCGGCTCGCCGCTGGTGGCGGAAAGCTACGACTGGGTGTACGAGAACATCAAGTCCGACCTCAACCTCGCCTCCGTCTCCGGCGGCACCGACATTGTCTCCTGCTTCGCGCTGGGCGCGCCGACGCTGCCGGTCTACCGCGGCGAGCTGCAATGCCGCGGCCTGGGGATGGCGGTGGACATCTACGATGAGCTGGGCCGCCCGCTGTACCGCGAAAAAGGCGAGCTGGTCTGCCTGAAGCCGTTCCCGTCCATGCCGATCGGTTTCTGGAACGACCCTGACGGCGAGAAATACCGCCAAGCCTACTTCGGCCGCTTCCCCAACATCTGGTGCCACGGCGACTACGCCGAAGTCACCCAGCACGACGGCGTGATCATCTACGGCCGCTCCGACGCGGTGCTCAATCCCGGCGGCGTGCGCATCGGCACCGCCGAAATCTACCGGCAGGTGGAAGCGTTCCCGGAAGTGCTGGAGAGCCTGGCCGTCGGCCAAGCCTGGCAGGACGACGAGCGCGTGGTGCTGTTCGTCAAGCTGCGCGAGGGCGTGCAGCTTGACGAAGACCTGGCCGGCCGCATCAAGGCCCAGATCAAGAACGGCGCCAGCCCCCGCCACGTACCCGCCCGCATCGTCGCGGTGGCCGACATCCCCCGCACCGTCAGCGGCAAGATCGTCGAACTGGCGGTGAAGAATGTGATCCATGGCCGTCCGGTCAGCAATGTCAGCGCGCTGGCCAATCCGGAAGCGCTAAAGCTGTTCGAAAACCTGAGCGAGCTGGGCGAATAAACTGCCGCCGCGCGCGCGATTCAGCAAACGAGGGTAGCCGCCCTCGTTTTTATTTTCGCCGCGCGATCGGCAACGGCCCGGCCAAAACCTCTCCAACGCGACAGCTTCATTCCGAAATCCGCCAAATGCGCGAGGCGGGGGCAATATCGGGATGTTTTCAAGCGCTGGAAGCCTGGAACTGAATTATTATGAATAGAAGGCTAAAGCGCTTGCCTGGCAGCGATGGATCCCGCGAATGCGGGCGGAATCCGCCGATCGCGCGAGCAAAGCGAAGCGCAACGATTTACGGAGCGGAAAAATGTTGAGCCGGCACCAGCAAGGCTGGGGTGTTGAACAATGGGCGGCCTACCTGAAAGACAAGGACATTCCCGTTCTATCGGCGACGCGGGATATTTTCCAATCGCTGAAATCCCAGGGGAAAGAGGCGCCTGAATTTTCGCCGCGGGAACTGGTGGAAATGGTTCACGACGATCCCTATCTGGCCGTCAAATTGCTGATAGAGGCCGAGCGGCACCGCTCCAGGCGGCTGGGCAAGGAAACCACCACCCAATTGGCCACCATCCTCCAGCTGGGCAGCGATGAATTATATTCGCTGATTTCCAGAAGCCCGGTCGTGAATGTGGATCATCCCGGCTGGAAAGCGGCGGTTTCCACCGCCGTCATGGCGTCCAGCATCGCGCGGGCGTGGTCGAATTTCCGTGCCGACACCTCGCCCGAGGAAATCTCGCTGGCCACGCTGCTTTCCGAAACCGGAGATTTGCTGCTTTGGCATTTCGCGCCGGAATTGCCGACCGCCGCCATCGCGGAATTCGAATCCGGACGCGCCAACCGAACCGGCTTGGCCCAGTTGAACACCGCCGGATTCACCTTCCGGCAATTGACGCTGGCGCTGGCCGACATCTGGCAGTTGCCGCAGATGATCAGCCAGCTGATCAGGGGCGTCGACCGGCCGCGCACCCATATCGCGCAAATCGCCATCGACTGCGCCCGCCACCTGACCCAGGATCCGGACAACCCGGCCCTGCCTTTCGATATCGACAATATCTCCCAGTACATACCAGGCGTCGCCAAGGAAAAACTGATCTCGGCCCTGCCGCTTTCCGATGAGCAGAAGACTCATATTCTCGCGGGCCTGCAAGGAGAATGAAAAGCCGGCCCTTATGGCTCGCCGCACAAATCGAAGCAAGGTACGGTTGACGTTTTGGAACGACACGCCGAGTCTTGATCATGAACACTGCACTTTGGTCGGCATGATCCATCTTTAATTAGTGTCCGAAAACTCAGAACAAACCAAGTCCAACCTGCCCAAAAGTACAGCCACCTCCATCACATCCCTATCTTTAAAAAGGTTATCCTGCGTTCTTCCCATTCTGTTACATCCCGACAAGCGCCCGACGCTCAGAGGCGCATGCATGGAAGAACCATGGACATTACTGCCCTGCTCGCCTCCTTCGCCTCCGCCTTCTCCCAAGCCAACCGCCATATCACCCTTGCCATCGCCAGCGACGCCGCCGGCCCGGAACAGCTGCTGCCGCA